>CALXPF010000057.1 GCA_944390205.1 uncultured Alphaproteobacteria bacterium | reverse complement strand
AAAAAAGAACAGGACCTCTTACCATCAGAATCTCAATTGTTTCTCATTTTTATGATTATTGATCTTAAGGAAAAAAGCAGATGATCACGCTCCAAAACCCTAAAGAAAATATTAACTTTGAACAACATCGTGCCGCCAATCCGCTTTCTTCCGTTTGGGTTTCGGCATCGGCCGGATCCGGAAAAACAAAAGTGTTGACGGATCGCGTTTTAAATTTATTACTTCTCTACGGACAACCGGAAAAAATTCTTTGTCTGACATTTACAAAAACGGCGGCGGCGGAAATGGCCAATCGCATTATGGGAACCCTGCAACAATGGGGTATCAGCGAAGAAAAAAAATTATCTCAAGATTTGGCGGCTCTTTTGGGTAAAGAGCCAACGCCGGAAGAGATACAAAAAGCAAGACGTTTGTTTGCAACCGTTTTAGAAACACCGGGGGGACTTAAAATTATGACAATTCACAGTTTTTGTCAGTCCGTTTTAAAAAGGTTTCCCCTAGAGGCGGGAATCTCACCCCATTTTGATGTCATGGACGATCAACTCTCGGACACCGTCATCCAAAGCACAATTGAAACAACCTTGTTAAAACCGGAATTTCAACAAGATCTTTCCTTGATTGCCGGATATTTGGATGAAGATACTCTTAAAGAAATTTTTGAAGGTTTATTAAAAAATCCCTCTCCCTTAAAAGAGCTTCAAAATCGGTTTTCAACGGAAGATATTTATTTTAATATAAAGAAGAACTTTAATGTTGAAAAATATCATTCTGAAAATGAAATAATTTTAGAAAATTTTTCATTAGAGGAATTTCCTGATTTAATAACACAGAACCTCACCCAAAAGCTCATAATCCGAGCCCGCGTTAAAGATCCTGAAAAGGCTTCTTTGGTTTTTAAGACGGTTGAAACAATTAAAAATTATCGTGTGGCCACGGCCACAATCGCCTTGATCAAAATTGCTTATGATATGATAAAAGAGTATCGTTTTTATAAAGATCAACATGCTCTGATGGATTACAATGATTTAATTTTAAATACAAAATCATTGTTGGAAAAATCAACTATGGTTCCTTGGGTCTTATATAAATTGGACGGTGGTGTCGATCATATTTTGGTGGATGAATCTCAAGATACCAATCCGTCTCAATGGGCGATTATTCGTATGTTGGCGGAAGAATTTTTTATGGATGAGTCATCTTTTTCCAATCGCACCCTGTTTGCAGTCGGTGATAAAAAGCAATCCATTTTCAGCTTTCAAGGGGCCGATCCGAATGAATTCGAAAGAATGCGCCTTTTCTTTCAAGAAAAAGTTTTAGCAGCCCGTAAATCGTTTGAAACCGTCCCATTTAACTTGTCATTTCGTTCTGTTCAACCTATTTTGGATTTAGTTAACTATCTTTTAGTCAATCCCATTGCAAAGCAAGGGGTTTTACAGGAGACAGAACAAGCTCCCCACTTTGCTTTTAGAGATCAAGACGCCGGATTGGTAGAAATTTGGCCATTGGAAGAGGCCGAGAAAACAGATGAAGCAGATCCGTGGAAACCACCTGTTGACCCCAAAACAACCACATCGGCAATTACTCGTTTGGCAGAACGGATTGCCCAAAAGATCAAGACAATGATCGATAGTAAGGAAATACTAATTTCTAAAAATCGACCCATTCAACCGAACGATATTTTAATTTTAGTTCAACGACGCGGTAAATTTGTTACGGAAATGATCCGTGTTCTCAAAGAATATAACATTCCCGTTGCTGGTATTGATCGCCTTGTGCTGACCAATCACATTGCCATTCAAGATTTAATAGCGGCCGCTCGTTTTGTCCTATTGCCGAGCGATGATTTAAATTTAGCCACTCTTTTAAAAAGTCCGCTTATTGGATTAACCGATGAAGATTTATTTAAAATTGCTTGGAACAGAGGGGAGCATTCACTTTGGGATAGGATTCAAATCGTTTTTCCGGACAAAACCGCTTATTTACGACAATTGCTCTCGGTAGCGGATCAAATTCCCGTTTATGATTTTTTTGCCCTTATTTTGGGTCCCTTAAGAGGCCGAGAATACTTTAAAAACAGATTGGGTGAAGAAGTGGACGATGTTTTAGATGAATTTTTAGCTTTAACTCTGTCTTACGAAAAAGACCAAACACCTTCTTTAGAGGGATTTGTTCGCTGGTTTTTGGATAAAAAAATTGAAATTAAAAGAGATGCCGACCAATCCGCTCTCAATGTTGTTCGCATCATGACCATTCACGCCTCCAAAGGATTACAGGGGAATATTGTTTTTTTACCGGAAACGCGATACGTTCCTCAAAAAAAAGAAAAAATTATATGGACATCGGACGGTTTCCCCGTTTGGATTCCGAGAGCGGCTCATACATCTCAATTTTCTAATCAGTTTTATGATCACTTAGAAAAAGCAAAAACCGAAGAATATCATCGGCTTTTATATGTTGCCTTAACAAGAGCCTCCGATCGTTTATATATTTGCGGTTGGGAAAATAAAAGAAAGGCAAAACAAGGCAATTGGTACGATCTGATTATCAACTCCATTCCCTATAAAGCAGATTCGGACGGAATCATTCGCATATCCTCCTCTCAATTACATGATACAAAAAGCTCACAGGAAACGCCCGATCAATCTCACATCCCGCCTCTGCCGGCATTTGTCTTTCAGATGCCGGGGCCTGAAGAAATACGGCCCCATCCGATTTCCCCCTCAAAACAAACCATCGAGGAAAAAGATCCGACCGATTCTATTTTGACACCGGATCTGGCATATGCGTTAAGACGGGGACAATTTATTCATAAACTTCTTCAATTTTTACCAAAAATTCCCCCGCAAGATCGATTAACCGTGGCTCATCGATTAAAACCTGAGGATATATCCATTCCTGAGAATTTGTTTAACCTATTTGAAAATCCTGACTTTCAAGAGCTGTTTTCGGATCAATCGATTGCCGAAGTTCCGATTGTCGGAACTTTGGATAACCAGCTTGTTTCCGGTCAAATCGATCGTTTGGTTGTTCTGGAAAACGAAGTTTTAATTATTGATTTTAAAACCAATCGTCGAGTTCCCTCCTCTCCTGATAAAGTTCCGCTCATCTACAAAAATCAAATGAACACCTATAAACGCTTGATTAAAAATATTTTCCCTGATAAAATCGTCAGAACTTTTCTGCTTTGGACGGAAACACTTGTTTTTATGGAATTAAAATAAACAAAGGAAAGATAATGAAAAAAATACTTCTTCTTTTATTGTGTGCTTTATCAATAACGGGTTGTGCCAATAATGCGAGTGATCCGGTCGTCCCCAAGGGATATACGCCTAAAATTGTCGAGACGGAACATTTTTCATTAACCGTGTGGGAAAAAGACAATATCGAGCCCAAAAAAACGCTCCGTTTTTATATAACCGAAGACGGAGATCCAACCCCTGATCAAAATACGGCACTTGCGTTGGCCGCCAAAGACCCATACCAAAATATTATCGTCATTTCAAGACCTTGCCAATATTACAAAAACAAAGTCTGCTCTAAATCGGCTATTTGGAGAGAAGCTCGTTATAATCCGGAAATTTTAGAGGAGATGAATGAATTGGTTTCTTTTTTAATTCGTAAACATAAAGCCACCTCTTCCGAGTTTGTCACCGTTAACGGCGGTGCCCCCGTTGCCTTTTATCTGGCCGATAAATTAGGGAGAACCGTTCGGATTATCACAATTGCCGATATTTTAGATGTGGATGCTTATACAAAAGAAAATGATTTGCCGAGCATGAATGAGGCCTATAATCCGGTTGACAGAAAAAATAAAATCGCCACTATTCCGCAAGTCCATTATGTCGGTGATCAAGATACCGTCACAACGAGACGAATGGCAGAACGATTTGTCGCTCGATTAAGGAATCCCCGTTTCGCAATTGTCAAAGTTGTTCCGGATCAAGGACATGATCATTGGGAAGAAGTGACACTGGATTACTACGGCATAAAACCACCTAAACCCAAAAATTGATTTTAATGACATTATCGTCTCAATATCATCACAATATCTATAAAAAAACACCTTTTTCTGAGAATAAAGGTGTTTTTATTTTGAAAGATCAATCGATTAAAAAGAGACTTCTGCAAAAACAGGAGCATGATCCGAAGAATCCGGTCTATTCATTGTTTTTTGAGAATCGATACGAGCTTCTTGATATTTAAAAAGACCTTGACGACATAAAATATGGTCTAACCGATATCCCCAATTTTGTGCATAATGTCCAAATTGATAACTCCACCAAGAAAAAGCTTGTTCATTCGGATGAACCTGATTAAAAGCATTTTCAAATCCCAAATCCAAAAAAGCTTTAAAAACAGATCTTTCTTTTTGAGAACAACAAATAAAATTTTGTTTTTCCGGATCATACATATCTATCAAACGAGGAGCAATATTAAAATCGCCGGCCAATATAGAAACGGGATTTTCTTTGACATGCTTATACAAGCGTCTTAAAAAACTGATTTTAACCTCTAATTTTTCACGCTCCTCCGGAGATAATTTTGACACATCATTAAAACCGCCGGCCGGCACATAAACAGACGCCACTTTAAGGCGTTGATCATCAATAAAGACCTCCGCTTCGACATATCTGGCCTCTTTATTGCGATCAAAAATATAAGGTTGTAATTCTTGTCGAATCAAAGAAACGGGATGTTTTGACAAAATGGCGACACCGTGTCGTTGCTCTTGCAAAGAACAAACGGCTTTATATCCCTTCATGTTAAGAGAAAGAAAAGGAAATTGATCCTCATTACATTTTATTTCTTGTAAAAAAACAATATCGGGAGCCTCCGTCTCCAAATATTCACAAAGTAAATTAAATCTTTTGTTGATTGAATTTACGTTCCAAGTCACTAACTTCAATCGTGTTTTCTCCTTTTAGAACTATATTTTTCTTTTCTCAAAAGAACCTAAATATGAGAGGGAAGTAATGTATCCACATGCATTTGAGAAATTGTTTCTATTTCATCGGCTTCTCTGACAATATAATCCGGCAATTTCGGAGCCGGCGTCATTCCGGTTAGTTTTGAATATTCTTGATTCTTAAAATAAAGCGGGCTATCTGCTCGAATAGGACGCGTTAAGTGAGCGGCATAAAGGAGAAGATGTTTATTGGGAGCCATGGACAAAATGCCGGATCCTCCGATTGTACTATCAGCCACTTTTTTAATTTTATGGGAAACGCCATGATAGAAACTAATGCCCCCTTTACCGTTCAATCCTCCTGAAAAATCAAACCATCCGCGATTGGAACTATAAGAATGAATTGTTTTTGTATATGTTTCAATACCTTTCAAAAGCGGGGCTCTCGTTTCGATATTGTTTTGGCGTTTAATAATTTTAGCGGCAGCAGCACTCATAATGACATTGGTTGTCTCTTGATCGTATTTTGCCGTAATCTGATGCCAATCTTGAACACAGACAAAAAATTTATTTTGTTTGGTTCGACCAAAAACCAATCCGTCCGTAATGCTCTGTAAAGAAGGCATATGTTGAAACTCATCGAGAATAAAGCTGACCGGATATGGTCCGTCCGGTCCTTCATTCGGTCCGAATTCCATTAAATGCTGTGTCGCCATATTGATAAACAAACTGCTTAATAAAACAGAAGATTTCAAGTCTTCAAAAGGAACGGACATATAAATTGTCACAGGCTTTATCTCTCCTGTTTTGGGATCTTTCATTCCTCTCAAACTTTCATAATTAAAATCATTCATACTGGTACGACATCGAACCGCTGAATTTTTGAAAATGTTGATTCCGGAAAGTGCCATGGAGATAACGGAACCTCGTTGTTTATCCGGTAAACTTAAAACCTGATTAAGCTCTAAAAGCGTTCGGCGTCCATATCCATAATATGCGGTTTCCAAAACAATCTCCTCAAAAAGCATTTGCCAAGAATCAGTTGCCAAAGCCGTCGGGTCTTTTCTCCTTTTTCGCTCGGACAATTCCGCATTATTTTTAATTTGAGCATTATTGATCAAATCCAAGAGCATTGCAAAACAAGCATCATGTCCCTGCCATGAATCGGGGATTAACGACCATGATCCGATCGGAAGATAATTATTTAATGTAATAGATCTCTCTCGAGCGTTTTTAAGAGCCTCCTTCACTTCCGGAAATTCTCGCATTGATTCATAAAAAGAAGTCAACACCACATAATCTTCCTCATCAAAAGTATTTTCTTTTAATCTGGAAACAAAATAATCATTTGCCTTTGCCTGCTCTACTTTACCGCATAAATAACCGGTCATTCCCGTCAAACAACCACGACCCGTTTTAACCCAATAAGGATCCGTTCCGCTGGGGCCGTCCGGAATAAGAAAAGAAATTAACGTGTCAATATACCCTTCTCGTCCGGCATGAAGCGGAGGCAAATTTTTACCCCCGATCGGGTTCCAAGAGGGCCACCGAATCCCTTTCGATAAATCGTCCTTTCCCATCCAATTCAACATAAAAACAGGGCCCAGTGTGGCACGATATCCACTTGTCAAGCGAGCCAATTCTCCTTTGGGATCATGAATAATCAAAGAAGACTCCTTATCCTCCAAGATAGCCGGTACGACACATCCCGCCGTTTTCCCCGACCCCGGAGCACCGATACAAAAAACAGATCGGGTATCCGGTAATTTCATTTTCTTTCCCTTAAACAATCCCAACATTAAATGCTTTCCATCAAATAATCCAAATGATTTGATGTCACTTTCGATCGCCTCTCGCCCGTCGCCGAAACTCCGTGGGGCCAAATAATAAGGATTTAAAATAAATAAAGAGAACTCATAAGCTAAAAATAAAAATGTCGGAATCAACATCAATCGCCAACCGAAAAAACTATACCAGGTCGTATGTCGCGGTTCATCCCAAATAAATTCCAAAAACCAATCTCGATATCCTTGAAACGGCAAAAGTAAATTACCGCTTAGAACTTGACCCCAAAATTGTTTTATAAAATCCCATGATCCCTCCTCAAACCGATTCAAGATTACGGAAGAAAACGGAACAAATAAAAAAAGAAGCGCCCAAAAAATAGCTATCCCGATTAAAGCCCTCCACGACCACCATTTTAGGCAGTTTCTTCGTGATTGATCTTCCGGTTTAAAAAATCCTCTCATTTTTTATCCTTGCTGTTTTGATTTTGACTTTCGCGCTTTATAAGATTGTCCGGACACCTTATGGGGTGTATTTTCATCATCCCGACTTGTTTCTGCCTGACGATTATCAGGGGAAAGATTCACTTCTTCATCCCGATCACCGGAATTATTTGGCCCGTTATGATCCATATCCGAAATAATTTTTTCCGCCACATTTAAGATTTTATCTTCTTTTTTGTTCAATGCGGATATCGGTTCAAAAGAGGTCTCTTGGGATTGAACAATACGCTCCGTCTCATTTCGATCCACATCGGATTTAGACGCAGATCGTTGATCTTCCTCAGTGTTGTCCGAAGCAGAACGAGAGATAACCAATTTGGGAATCGGTCGTGTCTGAGATTTCTGTACCTTTGGTAAAACAGCGTTTTCCAAGGGTCTTTCATTAGGTGTCCAAGTCACAACCGCTCTCAATTTTTCATCCCTTTTAAATTCATCTTCTTTCATGCGGGGGCGACTCAATAATTCTTTCGGTGTTTTGACATTTTTATTTTGATCAATCCGTTCCATCTGTTTTTTTGAAAACGCATTCATCATTTCCTGATGTTCTTTAAAAAAGCGAGCATTTTCTGTTTTAATCCGTTTTTCTTTTAATTTTTGAACATCCAACCAATATTGAACCCATCCTTCTAAGCTCAGAAGTTGCTTCGGATCTACATAGGTTCCGCGAAGATTAACCCCCTCTAAAACAAAAACAGACAAATCAATATCGTCCAAATCAATTTTAGATAAATCAATTCGTCTTAAATCCAAGCATAATAAATCTTCCTTAGAAAGAGAACGAATATCAATTTCACCCGCCTCCAACAACTTTATCAATTTATCCAAAGCATTCAGACGGTTTACGGCTTCCGGATCTAATTTGGCGTTTGTAAAATCATTCCCTCTTGCATATAATTGAGTTAATTTAGCCCCTCTGAAATCAGAATCCTCGAACCAAGAGCTTTCCCAATAAGCTTCCGTAAAATCGGCCTCCTCAAACTGACATTTCTTTGCCGTTGTTTTGTAAAAAATTGCTTTTGAAAAATTTGCCCCCTTAAATTTTGCGCCGGAAATATCGGCTCCGATTAAATTTAGTCCCGAGAAATCTTGACCGGACAAATCTTTTCCGGCTTTGACGGCTTGAACCAAAGCGACTGCTTTCGGATCAGAACGATAATCTTTTCGTTGGGATGGCAGAACAAAAGGTTCTCTATCAAGACCGAGCGAAAAATAAATCATGTCCGCATCAGTCACTTTAACATTTGCCAACTTCATACTTGGTCGAGTTAATTCTGTCATGGCGATTATTATACCACATAAAAACAAAACATGGAATAAAAAAAAGATGACTTTTTTCTCTATTTGTACTATAAGAAAAAAAAATGAAAGGAAGAAAATGATCTACTTAGTTTCACTTGTCGTCTTAATTATAGATCAACTCAGCAAATTATGGATTTTAGAAACATTGACAACCCATCAAAGTCTTCCCGTGTTTAACGGA
>CALXPF010000056.1 GCA_944390205.1 uncultured Alphaproteobacteria bacterium | reverse complement strand
TTTAAAGCACATTTACATTCAACGGGTTCTGTAAATGATCGGAGTCGTTTTATCCCCCCCAAAAAAATATCCCGCAATCCCGTTTCCCTGCACGACCGCTGTTTTGATTTAAATTTTTAAATATTTTTATAACCATTTGTTTTTTTTTAATTAAATTTTTTATCTAAAATATAAAAACCGCTCAAAAAGAAAATGCTCCGTCAAGAGGCCATCGGTTTATCGAACAGGATCAAAAAAAATATTTTTCATAAAAAAAACCATGTATCATAAGAAAATCGGGGCTTTTTATTTTTGTCTATTTTACGTCTCAAAAAAGCAGTTGCATTTTAACCATTTATCAATAAATTAACTCTAGACTGATTATGAGGAAAACTTTTAAAGAAAGGAGACAAAATGACCCAAGATCAAATTACATTATCAGACGAAGAACGGCAACCCTGTGAAGTTTGGACTCGTGTCATGGGTTATTTTAGACCTTATAATCACTTCAATAAAGGAAAAAAGAGCGAATTTGACGAGCGTCAATGGTTTACGGAAGAACGTGTTAATCAAGCTCTTTGTTCTGAGTTAAAGAAAACTGCCTAATTTATAATGAAAGAAGTTTTTTTGTATACGGACGGGGCGTGCTCCGGTAATCCGGGTCCCGGAGGATGGGCGTGTTTGTTGGTTTATAAAGCCCAAGAAAAAGAACTTTCCGGAGGCTCTGCTCATACAACAAACAACCAGATGGAACTGACGGCGGTTATCAACGGTCTTCGCCAACTGAGAGAAGGATGTATCGTTCATCTTTATACGGACAGTAAATATGTTTTGGATGGCGCAACACGTTGGCTTCTTGATTGGAAAAAAAACAACTGGAAAAAGGCAGATAAAAAACCGGTTTTGAATCAAGATCTTTGGCAGGAATTGGATGAGCAACTGGCACGACACACCATCCATTGGAATTGGGTCAAAGGTCATGCCGGCCATCCGGAGAATGAACGGGTTGACCAACTGGCCTGTCAACAACGAGATTTATATTCGGCACAATGACCTCCATGCCGAGCTTTTATTTCATTCTGACCGGATAAAAAAGCCGTTCTCATTTTTGCGATGTTCATTTGGTATCATTGATTTTTATACCGTTTCATGATCACCTTTTTGCGCCACATCCCGAAAAATAATGTAAAACTTAATAAAAAAGCTCTGTTTAGTTTGTGCCCCCACACACCCAAACAAACAATAACCTTTTGATTTTATGATTAAATAAAAAAGATCAAAACAATACCGACACACTTGTCACACACATTGTGTTTTATTTCGGAAAAGAAACTAACAAACCCCTATATCTGATAAGTGTTTTATTTTAATTGATTTTATGAAATAAAAAATCGTCTTGAACAAAGTCAATAACAAACAATCTCCTCCGCCGATAACAACACTTAAATAATATAATAATATAATAAATATATATAATATACGAACAACACATACACTGACAGATTTTGCCATACGGCGTATCCGTCATAAAATTGAGTTTTTCGGTTATCTCCCCCTCAAACAAATACACGGCGGGCGTGACGACCGTGCGCCGAAAAGGGATTCTGCCTTAAAAGAATGAACGGCGGGCGTGACGACCATACGCCGAAAAGAGATTATTCTGCCCTAAAAGAATGAACGGTGGGCGTGACAGCCAGGCGCCGAAAAGGGATTATTCTGCCCTAAAAGAATAAAGAAGGTAAGTAGAATATATTCCGAGAGAAAATTTTTATTTTTAAAGGCGGGTGGACGCTAGAAAACCGCACATTACGACGGATCAGCTTATTTGAAACTCTTATTCGCTGACATCCACCCAAACAGGGGATCGCATTCTTCAAATGCGACCTTCCGTAATGTGTGGAATTTCTAGTTCCGATAAAACGTTTTGCCTTAGCGAGGATATTATACGTTAAAAAAAACAAAAATCAATGATTATCTGAAAAAATAAATTCATTCTTCAAAGGGGGATTATTATCTTTTTTATTGAAATATACCCGCATAAAGCAGGGAGAGAAACAGATACCCGTTTTATCGTATCAGATACAAAAATCCCCGATCGAATGATCGGGGATAAAAAGATTAAGCCTCCAAGCTTTCCAGAACGACCGTTCCTTTTTTCTGACGAGCCGCCGTATAATATTGACGCAGGGAATCACGGATCATATGCGGAGTCGGAATCTTTTCCATACAAACGGAACCGGTTTTATCGGTTGAATTGACGTAAACCGTTCCCAAATCTGCCCAAATATCGATCAAAGATTGTTCGGCCCGACTGTCAACGATACGGAACAACTCGATTTCATCAACAACCTTGCTGAAAATACCGCTGATAATCACCAATCGCTGACTGGTCAAAACATAGCTGTGATAAATCCGTTTATAATACAAAGCAAAAATAAATAATCCGCAAGTTATCACAATCAAGAACCAAAAAAGCGGATTGTATTTAATATCGGCGATAGAACCGGTCACCTCCCAAATAAAATCCTCATCTCGATTGATAATGCTTCGAATAATGTTTTCATTTCTCATGTTGTGTTCTCCTTTAATAGAATCGCATTGACCTTCTGTGAAGCAGAATATATGAAAAAAAATCAAAAAACAAGAATTTTATTTGCCAAAGAGAAACGATTTTCATACGTTTATATGTAAAAAACATACTATTCTATTTTTTTTTGAAAAAAACAACTTTTACGCTAGACAACAGGTTGTTTTCTTCCTAAAGTTATATTGCTTCAATTTATATTTTAGAAAGGAGAATAAAATGAAGAAGTATTTATTATCAAGTTTAGCAATTGCCGGTTTAATGGTTGTGGCAAATGCGGCTTCCGCTGAGCCGATGCACAAACCATACGTTGTGGGTGAAGTCGGATATTCTTTCGGAACGAATGACAACGGTGATGCAGGACTTTTAGGTATCGGTACCGGTTATAGCATCAATGAATTCTTAAGAACGGATGTTATTTTATCTTATCGCGGATGGGGAGATTTAAACTTCAAGAGTTCAGCCGGAAAGCACAAAGCCGATGTTTGGTCAATTCCTGTTTTATTTAACATGTACGCCACTTATCCGATCCACGATAAAATGGGCATTTACGCCATGGGTGGTATCGGTATGGCCTACAACAAGACAGACAGTATCACGGGAGCCAAAGGAAAAGGCCGCTTTAACTTTGCTTGGAACGTCGGTGCCGGTGTTGACTATATGATCAATGATTGCTGGACATTAGACTTGGGATACCGTTATTCCGATTTGGGAACGGGTCGTGTTTCCGCCAGAACGGGTGAAAGTTATGACGGCAAAACAAAACAAGATATTCGTTCTCATGACGTGAAATTATCTGCAAGATATCACTTCTAAGAGATTTGGGTCTCTCATATAAAAGGCGAATGAATGATTCATTCGCCTTTTTCTTTATCAAAATCATGCGACTGTTTATCTAACGAATTGAGTTGCATTAAGAGATTTTGCATATCCTCCGGTAAAGGCGCCTCAAAAGACATATATTGATTAAGCCTCGGATGGACAAACCCTAAAAAGCCGGCGTGTAAAGCCTGCCTTGGAAAAAACTGGATAGTTTCGGGTGCACTTTTGGGAACAACGCCATAAACTTTATCTCCGATTAAAGAATGACCGATGGAGGCCATATGGACACGAATCTGATGTGTCCGACCCGTTTCCAACACACATTGAATATGAGAGGCCAATCCATGTCCGAAAACCGCCAATCGTTCATAATGCGTGACTGCCGACTTTCCGCCGTGAGAAACAATCGCCATTTTCTGTCGATTGGTCGGCGAGCGTCCGATATTTCCCGATACAATTCCGCTGATTTGTTTAACATATCCCCAAACAAACGCTTGATAAATTCGCTCAATGGTATGTTCTGCGAACTGCTCGGATAAACGCGTATGCGTAAAATCATTTTTGGCAACGACCAAAATTCCGCTTGTCTCTTTATCAATTCGATGCACGATCCCCGGCCGTTTAACCCCACCGATTCCCGATAAAGAAGATCCGCAATGATAAAGTAAAGCATTGACAAGAGTTCCTTGTAAATTACCGGCGCCTTGATGAACCACCATTCCGGCCGGTTTGTTCACAACCAACAAATCATCGTCTTCATATAAAATATCCAGGGAAATATTTTCAGGTTGAGGAGATGCCGGAACCGCATCCGGCGGAACGATTATGTAAGCGGAGCCCACATGAACTTTTTGATTGGCTTTTGAAAAGACCTCATGCGTTTCGGCATCTTCAACCGACCCGTTTTCAATCAAACGTATAAACTGATTGCGAGAATAATAGGGAAAAGATCGTACCAAGAACTTATCCAGTCTCATCCCCTCTTCTTCTTTTGTCACTTTTTGCGTGACAAGGGGCTCCTTTTTCGTGTATTCTTCTTCCGAAAAAGAGATGAGATCTTCATCTGAAATTGTCTCTAATGGATCATCGTGCATATCGTGGCTCCGCAGAAAGGATTTAATATGAAAGCAATCATGATACTCAAGGCTCTGACGCTCATAATGGGTTTGTTAATTCTATCGGCTTTTGTCGTTATTCTGATCAAAGTATCAGAAAATGACAAAAAAATCAAGGATGAAAAACCAATCCGTCCGACAAAGCCAAATCAGTCTCTTCTTTTAAAAGAGACCGCATCCGATCAAAAAGACAAAGCCGGCATTATCGTACCTCACACCGAAACAAATGCGAACGATATTCTTGTTTCGAACCAACATATTCCGCTGATCGCCGGTGAAAAAATTACGCATCTTATGTTTTGTCGTCCTTATACGTGTCTGCTCACATCTCATCCGAACGGGCAACGCCTTTTGATTGTTTCTCAGGAAAAGGGACGTATCCTACATGAATTGTCTTTTAATGCCGAACAATGAATTATCTTCTCAAAACAGCAGGCCTCTCCGTGCGGAGAATTTTCCGCCCTCTGCCATGAAGCAACTCTATTTATATGAAAAATACTCGCTTTTTAGAAGGCACTCCTGTTATTCATTACACACATTTAAAGGGAAAGAATATGTTGTCTGATTTTTCTGTTTCCCCTTCCGACAGATCCCATGCGCCTGTTTCAAATCGTGTTCAAGGGAAGAATATTCTGGCAATCGCTTCTCCGAAAAGCGGTATCGGGAAAAGCGTTTTGGCGTTATCCGTTTCTCAAGCCCTGAGCCGACAAAATAAATCCGTTTTACTGTTTGACGGAGATCTTGGTTTATCCAATCTTAATCTACCGATATCCTTGCCATCAGTACGCGATCTCAACGCCGTTTTAGAGGGACAATTACCGCTCAATGTTTTGATTACCCCCCCAAAAAATTGTTCATTTCAAGTGATTACGGGGCAATCCGGAAAAAAAACATTGGGCAATATTTCTCTTCCCCGATTATATCTCATTCGAGACGACCTAAAAGCACTGGCCACACACTATGATTACGTTGTCATCGATTCGGGAAGCGGATGGGAAAAGACAATGTCTTTTTTAACGGGATTGGCTCAAACGACCTTTGTTGTTTGTACAAGCGACCCCGACTCACTCCAAAAAACCGTTTCTTTTATTCAAACACTTCATTCAAAAGCACCGGATATGGAAATAGGTCTTCTGGTTAATTTCGCACGATCCGAACAAGAAGGAGATGAAACATACGCAACCCTTTGTCGCACCATTTATTCGTGTTGCGGTTTTACGCCCTTTTTGGTCGGTATCATTTTAAAAGAAAAAGAGGCCTCTTCAATCTCTCCCCCAAAAACGTCTGATCCGATATACCCCCCCGCTTTGACTGAAGAGAAAATAAAAGAAATTATCAAACACTTATCGAACTCTTTTTAAGAGAGGATCCGAAATATTTTGACCAATCAAAATAAGATACCGGATCGGCGGACACGATCATGTTTTTCTTGACTTTCCCCTTCAAACATATTATGTCTTTAGTATATTTTTCAAAAGATAGAAAGGTTTAAGATGAATTTTAAAAATATTTTTGGCTCCGCAAATGATCGTTATTTACGTCGTTTAAAAAAAACCGTCAATAAAATCAATTCGTTGGAACCCGTTTATGAGCAGTTGTCCGATGAGGCGTTAAAAGCCAAAACAGACGAATACAAAAAACGTCTCAGTGATGGGGAAACATTGGATGATTTGTTACCGGAAGCCTTTGCATCCGTTCGAGAAGCCGCGAAGCGTGTTTTGGGGTTACGCCCGTTTGATGTTCAATTATTGGGCGGTATGATTTTAAACAAAGGGCATATTGCCGAGATGCGAACCGGTGAAGGAAAAACATTGGTTGCGACCATGCCGGTTTATTTAAATGCATTAACGGGTAAAGGCGTTCATGTTGTGACCGTAAATGATTATTTGGCCAAAAGGGACAGTGAATGGATGGGTCAAATTTATCGTTTTTTGGGCTTAACGGTCGGCTGTATTACACATGACATGAGTCAAGAGGCACGTAAAGAAGCTTATTTGGCAGATGTCACCTATGCCACAAACAACGAATTAGGATTTGATTATCTAAGGGACAACATGAGGTTTCGTTTGGAAGACATGGTTCAACGCCCCTTTTATTATGCCATTGTGGACGAAGTCGACTCTATTTTGATTGATGAAGCCCGTACGCCTTTAATTATTTCGGGACCGGCGGAAGATTCTTCCGAGAGATACAAAAGTGTGGATAAACTGATCAGAAACGTACGACCGGAACATTATGAGAAAGATGAAAAGCATCGGCAAGTGACATTAACGGAACAAGGGACGGAGTTTGTCGAGCATTTATTACAAGATTCGGGGCTTATTCAAGGCGGTCTGTATGATACGCAAAACATTGCCTTTGTTCACCACGTTGATCAGGCATTAAAAGCCCATGTTTTGTTCACAAAAGACATTGATTACATTGTAAAAGACGGGAAAGTTGTCATCATTGACGAGTTTACGGGGCGAATGATGGAAGGTCGACGCTATTCGGACGGTCTTCATCAGGCAATTGAAGCAAAAGAAGGGGTTGACATTCAACCTGAGAATCAAACATTGGCTTCCATTACCTTCCAAAACTATTTCCGTATGTATCCGAAACTGGCGGGCATGACGGGAACGGCCATGACGGAAGCCGGCGAATTTGACAGTATTTATCATTTGGAAGTCATTGAAATTCCGACAAACAAACCATCGGGCAGAAAAGATGAGCAAGATGTTATTTATCGAACGGCTCAAGAGAAATACGATGCCATCATTGATGAAATACAAGCGGCATATAATCGCAAACAACCCATTTTGGTCGGCACAACCTCCATTGAGAAATCCGAGATATTAGCCTCTTTACTCAAGAAAAAAACATCTATTCCGTTCAACGTTCTAAATGCACGCCACCATGAGCAAGAAGCTCAAATCGTGGCACAAGCAGGTGTACCGGGGGCGGTGACCATTGCCACAAACATGGCGGGGCGAGGAACGGATATTCAACTCGGCGGTAATTTTGAGATGCGTTTTGCAGAAGAAAAGGCAAAAAATCCGGAAGCAAACGAGCAAAAACTCGCCGAACGAATTAAACAAGAGATTGAGGCCGGCAAGAAAATTGCTTTAGAGGCCGGTGGGTTATATGTTTTAGGGTCGGAACGTCATGAGAGTCGCCGAATTGACAATCAATTAAGAGGACGATCCGGTCGTCAGGGAGATCCGGGCAAATCTAAATTTTTTGTATCCTTGGAAGATGATTTAATGCGTATTTTCGGATCGGAGCGGATCGGGAATATTCTAAAAACATTGGGAATGCCGAAAGGACAAGCGATCGAGCATCCTTGGATCAGCAAAGCGATTGCCGTTGCCCAACAAAAGGTCGAAGCCTATCACTTTGACGTTCGTAAAAATCTTTTAAAATATGATGATGTCATGAATGATCAACGAAAGGTAATTTACGAACAGCGGAAAGAATTGATGGAAGCCGATTCGGTCAGCGATGTGATCAAGGATATGCGAGAAGACTGTATTCAAAATCTTGTTTACTCATTGGCGCCGTCCAAAAGCGTACCGACAGACTGGAATGCCGATGAGTTAGAGAAAGAAACCATGCGTTTATTAAACATCTCTGTTCCTTTTTCTTCTTGGATCAACGAGCCCGGTATTTCTCCGGAAATAATGGTGGAACGGTTATCTGCATTGACGGAAAAAGCAATTGAGGAAAAAATGGCCCTTATTCCGGTTGATTTCAGAAAGCAATTGGAAAAAAGCATTCTCATTCAATCAATCGACCAAAACTGGAAAGAACACTTACAAACGCTTGACTTTATGAAAACAGCGATTGGACTTCGGGCTTACGGGCAACGAAATCCGTTGAATGAATACAAACGAGAAGCTTTTTATTTGTTTGAAAATTTGTTGTATCGTGTCAGAGAACGTGTGACGGGTCTGTTATGTCATACCGAGTTTCAAATAAAAGAGCCGACTCCGCCCGCACAAATGCAGGCAGAACACCCATCAGCTTCGAAACAAAGTGCTTTGCAATCGGAACAAAAAGACACGCCGACCGTGGCGGAAAACAATTCTGCTAAACCGGTTATATCCGATAAAATTCAACGAAATGCTCCCTGCCCTTGCGGTTCGGGTAAGAAATACAAACACTGTTGCGGAAAATTAAGTTAAAGAAAGCCCCCGTTTTCTTGATCTGTACCCTGAAAAGTGGAAATGAAAAAAAAATCCCCCGAGGGGTGTAAGTCAAGCGGGAGGATTAAGCAAA
>CALXPF010000055.1 GCA_944390205.1 uncultured Alphaproteobacteria bacterium | reverse complement strand
GGAATTTCGGTTGTTTAGAAGCCGGAATCTTAATCTCGGCACCCGTTCTCGGATTGCGTCCTTTTGTAGCAGCTCTTTTTGTGACGGCAAATGTGCCAAAGTTAGTGACACGAACTTCATCACCTTTCTTTAATGCTTTTGAAACAACTTCAATAAATGCTTCCAAAGCTTTAGAAGCATCAGCTTTTGTTAAGTCGGCTTCTTTAGCAATCGCATCAACTAATTCTTGTTTATTCATCGTAAACTCCTTTTAATAATTTTTAGGTTTGCAGCAAGGATTTTTCCTTACTTTCTCTATCTAACGATTGTTTCTCTCTCTTGTCAATAAACTTTTTTTAAAAAAGCCCCTAAAACCCTTATTTTTTGCATTTTTTTTATAGAAAAACAACCTTAAGGCGATATAAGATCGGGCGTTGATTATTAAAAATAGAAATCTGTCGGATACTTTAGAATAAGTTCCGTTCCGGTTAATTTTTTAAGAGATTCGATCGGCAAACTTTGTCGGTCAACTTTATGAGATTTTCCCCTACTTTTTTAAAAAGCGTTTCGGAGTGAAACGCTTTTAAACGGTTTGATTTTTGTGTTATTCTTATTTTTTATCTTTATCTTTATCTTTATCGTTGTTTTCATCTTCTTTTAGGGGCTTAAGCGGTTTCCTAAGCGCATATTTGAGGACTTCTTCTGCCTTAGAAACCGGAATAATTTCAAGCCCGTTTTTGACATTATCCGGAATTTCCTCCAAATCCTTCACGTTTTCTTGTGGGATTAAAACTCTTTTAATTCCGGCTCTTAAGGCGGCTAACAGTTTTTCTCTGAGCCCGCCGATCGGTAAAACATGCCCTCTTAACGTGATTTCTCCCGTCATGGCGATATCCTTACAAACGGGATTTCCCGTAAATGCCGATACAATAGACGTCATCATCGCAATTCCGGCGGAGGGACCGTCTTTAGGGGTAGCTCCTTCCGGAACATGAACATGTAAATCGTGTGTTTCAAAAGATTTTGTCGGAATTCCGAATTGTTGATGTCTGGCTCGAATATAAGAATAGGCCGCTTCAACCGATTCTTTCATGACGTCTCCTAATTGCCCCGTCAACGAAACCTTTCCTTTTCCCGGCATCGTAATTGCCTCTATGGACAGAATTTCTCCACCAACCTCCGTCCAGGCCAATCCCGTCGTTGTACCGACTTGATCTTCTTTTTCGGCAACGCCGAAAGAATACTTCGGAATTCCAACGTATTTCTTGAGATTTTCAGGCGTGACGACCACAGATAATACGGTATTATCCGTTTGAATCTCTTTAACAACTTTTCTCGCAATATTCGCAATTTGTCGATCTAAATTTCGAACACCGGATTCACGGGTATATCGTCTGATTAACTCTAATAACGCTTCATCCGTAATTGTTAGCTCTTTTTCATTTAATCCAGTTGCTTCCAATTGCTTTTTAATTAAATGTTGTTTTGCTATTTGCACTTTTTCATCTTCCGTATAACCGGATAATTCAATAATCTCCATTCGATCCAATAAAGGACGCGGCATTTTTAACGTATTGGCCGTTGTAATAAACATCACGTTGGATAAATCATAATCCACATCGAGATAATGATCGTTAAACGTTGCGTTTTGTTCGGGATCCAAAACCTCCAATAAGGCGGCCGAGGGATCATCTCGATGATCGCAAGCCAATTTGTCAATTTCATCCAACAAAAAGAGAGGGTTAATCGTCTTTGCTTTTTTCATGCTTTGAATAATTTTGCCGGGGAGGGCGCCGATATAGGTTCGCCGATGACCTCGAATTTCCGCCTCATCTCGAACACCACCCAATGAGGCCCTGACAAAATGGCGTCCCGTCGCTCGTGCAATCGATTTTCCCAAAGACGTTTTCCCAACTCCCGGAGGTCCGACAAAACATAAAATGGACCCCTTTAAACAATTTGTTCTCTTTTGAACGGCCAAAAACTCCAAAATACGCTCTTTGACCTTTTTCAGCCCATAGTGATCTTCATCCAGAATTTTTTGAGCTTCAATTAAATCCGTTTGTAATTTTGATTTCTGCTTCCATGGAATACTGATCAACCAATCCAGATAGTTTCGAATAACGGCTGCATCCGCAGACATGGAGCTCATGGACTTTAACTTTTTTAACTCACCTAACGCTTTTTCTTGAGCATCTTTGGACATGCCCGCTTTTTTTATTTTTTTCTCCAGCTCCTTAATCTCGTCCGCCTCGTCAGAATCTCCCAGTTCTTTTTGAATGGCTTTCATTTGCTCATTTAAATAATATTCCCGTTGACTCTTCTCCATTTGGCGTTTGACCCGTTTGCGAATCTTTCGTTCGACTTGCAAAACACCGATCTCTTTCTCCATTTCCGAAAAAAGTAATTCCAAACGAGCGGCTAAAGAATTGGTTTCCAATATCTTTTGCTTTTGTTCCACCTTCAAAAATAAATGTGTAGCAATAATATCCGCTAATTTTTCGGGATCTTTTACCTGATCAATGGCGACCAAAACCTCAGGTCCGATTCGTTTGTTCAGACGAACATAGTTCTCAAACTGCTCAAAAACAGATCGCATCAGCGCTTCGATTTCACCGTCTCGCTCCTTTTTATCAACAAGCGGTTCCGCATGCGCTTCAAAAAAAGAGGTATTCTGCGTCCACTCAATCACCTCGGCTCGGGCGACCCCTTCTGCTAAAATCTTGACGGTTCCGTCCGGCAATTTTAAAAGTTGCAAAATATTGGCCAGTGTCCCAACACGATATAAGTCGCCCGTATACGGCGTATCGACAAGAGCATCCGTTTGCGCAATCAACAAAATTTGTTTGTTGTTTGCCATTGCGTTTTCAAGCGCCGCAATCGATTTATCACGCCCCACAAACAACGGAACAACAACATGGGGAAACACAATAATATCCCTTAACGGTAAAACCGGATAAATCCCATTTTGAAAAGTCGATTCACTCATTGAAATGTTCCTTCATTCAAAAAAATGATGTTGCATAACTGATTATGTTATATATATGTGTTTCTTGCAAAAAAGTAAAGTATCAAGCGACTGTTTTTTTTGTATCGGAATAGATAAAGACGGGGCTACTCTTTTGTTGAACCGTCTCTTCATCAATAATAACTTCCTTTAAATCAGGCATTTCCGGTAATTCATACATCAAGTCCAATAACAGATTTTCCATAATGGACCGAAGCCCTCTGGCACCCGTATTTCGCTCCAAGGCCTTTTGGGCAATAGCCTTGTAGGCTCCCTCCGTAAAGGTCAGTTGCACATTTTCCATTTGAAAGAGGGATTGATACTGCTTGACCAAAGCGTTTTTGGGCTCGGTTAAAATTTTGATCAATGCGGTTTCATCTAAATCTTCCAAACTGACAATAACCGGTAATCGACCGATAAATTCCGGAATCAATCCGTATTTTAACAGATCCGTCGGTTCTAATTTTTCAAGAAGCTCGCCCGTTTTGAGCCCCTCTTTATCTTTTACGTCCGCTCCAAAACCAACCGAATAGGAGGCTTCCCTTCTTTCAATCACTTTCTCAAGTCCGGCAAAAGCCCCCCCGCAAATAAATAGAATATGTTGCGTGTTGACTTGAATATATTCTTGATTCGGATGCTTCCGTCCCCCTTGCGGCGGTAAAGAGGCAACCGTTCCTTCAATCATTTTTAGGAGCGCTTGTTGGACACCTTCTCCCGAAACATCTCGTGTGACGGACGGACTGTCCGATTTGCGGGAAATTTTATCGATTTCATCAATATAAATAATGCCTCGCTCCGCTTTAGCAACATCATAGTTGGCATTTTGCAACAACTTTAAAACAACATTCTCAACATCTTCACCGACATACCCCGCTTCTGTTAACGTCGTGGCATCGGCAATTGCAAAGGGTACATCCAAAATGCGTGCCAGTGTTTTGGCTAAAAGCGTTTTTCCCGATCCCGTCGGTCCCAATAAAAGAACATTGGATTTGTCTAATTCAACCTCTCCCTTTTTCTCCTTTGCATTTAAACGCTTATAATGATTGTATACCGCAACGGATAAAACTTTCTTTGCTTTATCCTGCCCGATCACATATTGATCTAAAATCTCTCGAATTTCTTTGGGGGTCTTTAAGACAGCAGTCGGTTCTGATGAAGATGCGGTTTCTTCCGCATTTGTTGTTTCGTCTTTTAAAATGCCGTTGCATAATTCAATGCATTCGTCACAGATAAAAACCGTCTCTTCTTGACCGTCTTTGGTCAGATACGTCTTTCCGGCGACAAGCTTTCGAACTTCATTTTGAGACTTGTTGCAAAATGAACACTTCAACTCTTTTTCTTTGGTTTTATCTGTTGACATTGCCCCCTCCCTTTATTCCGGCTTTGTTTTGATCACGTCATCAATTAAGCCAAAATCCTTTGCTTCTTCGGCCGTCATAAAATTATCTCGCTCCATTGCCTTTTCAATAACGGACAGCTCTTGACCCGTTTGCTCAACATAAATATTCTCGAGGCGCGCCTTTATCGCCAAAATTTCTTTTGCATGAATTTCAATATCCGTCGCTTGACCTTGAAACCCTCCGGAAGGTTGATGGATCATAACGCGCGCATTGGGTAATGCAAATCGCCGTCCTTTTGTTCCGCAACAAAGCAAAAGGCTCCCCATGGAGGCGGCTTGTCCCATCACAACCGTCGATATCGGACACTTGATGTAATTCATTGTATTCAATATTGCCAATCCCGATGTGACAACTCCGCCCGGAGAGTTAATGTAAAACGAAATTTCCTTCTTGGGATTCTCCGCTTCCAAAAACAATAATTGGGCACAAATCAAACTCGCCACTTCATCGTTGACTTCTCCCGTTAAAAAAACAATTCGTTCTTTTAAAAGACGAGAATAGATGTCAAATGCTCTTTCTCCCCGACCGGTCTGTTCCACAACGGTCGGAACCAAAGTATTCATTGACGGAGCCAAAAAACGTGTTTGCATGATCGTACCCCTTTATGTTCTTATTTTTTGGAATCCGGATCGTAGGCATACAGCTCATCGACCGAAACTTTCTTTTCGTTGAGCTTAACCAAACCCAAAATAAAGTCAACCACTTTCTCTTCAAAAAGAGGAGCCTTTAACAGATCCAAAGCTTGAGGATTTTTTTGATAGTACTCAAAAACAATCTTCTCTTGTCCCGGATAACGACGAGCTTCCGCCGCAAGAGCCTTTGTTAAATCTTCTTGAGACAGCGTAATTTTGTTCTCATTGGCAATTTCCGCTAAAAGCAATCCCAATCGAACACGACGTTCCGCAATTGAACGATACTCTTTTTTCAGGTCTTCTTCAGACTTGTTCTTTTCGTCTTCATCCAGTTGATTGTTCTTTTTGGCATCTTCAAATTGTTTCCAAATCGCCTCAAACTCCAAATTGACCATGCCTTGCGGAACATCAAAGTCATGCGTAGCTGCCAACGCATCCAATAAAGAACGCTTTGTATGCATGCGAGAGAGGTTTTGATACTCTTTTTCAAGCTCTGTTTTGATAACTTCTTTAAGCTTTTCTAAGGTTTTCATTCCGAAAAGTTTTGCAAACTCATCATTGATTTCCGGATCTTTAAATCGGCGTAATTCCTTTATATCCACCTTGAACAGGGCTTTTTTGGAAGCTAATTCTTTGGCATGATAATTGTCGGGGAACGTGACGTTGACATCCACCGTAGAGCCAATCTCCTTGCCGATCAGTTGATCTTCAAATCCGGGGATAAAGGTGTTCGATCCTAAATCCAAATAATAGTCTTTTCCGGATCCGCCTTTAAATTCTTTCCCGTCAATGGAACCGACAAAGTCAATAACAACAATGTCCCCCGCTTTTGTCGGACGCTTTTCATCAACCGGTTCTGTTGTTTTTTTGGTTGCTGCCAACTTTTCAAGGGCTTTTGTAATCTCGGCATCTGTCACTTCGGTAGTTAATTTTTGAACTTCGAGAGATTTTAAATCGGTTGGCTTAACTTCCGGTAAAGCTTCAACATCAATCTTAAATTCAATGTCTTTTCCGTCTTCAAACTTTGTGATTTCAAGTTTGGGGCGAAGAGCCGGACGAATGTTATTTTCTTTCAATGTTTTTTCTGTTTGCTCTTGAATCAAATCATCCAAAACTTCGCCTTTGACGGCGTTTTCATATTTTGATTTGATCAAGGAAAGAGGGGCTTGTCCCGGTCGGAACCCTTGTATTTTCGCTTCTTTACGAACTTCTTCCAGCTTTTTTGCCATTTTGTCGGCAAACTCTTGTGCGGCAATTGTGACGGTAAATGAATGTTCTAACTTGTTTTTTGTCATTTCTTATTCCTTTTACATTAAACTCTGGTGCGGACGAAGAGACTCGAACTCTTACGCTTTTGGCAACGGCTTCTAAGACCGTCGTGTCTACCATTCCACCACGTCCGCAAATATATCGCGGTATATATAACACATCCTTTATAAAAAATAAAGTCTTTTGTTCTGTTTTGGAATAAAACTTTTTATTTTTGATCTTTTTTTGGAAAATTGACAAAGAATAAAAACAGAAAAAATAATGAAATTATTCTTTATTCAAAAAAACAATAAAAAAAAGATCATTCGTTCAGACGGAACCACGCTTAAAATAACCCTTTTAAGGATTTTCGTTGAAAAATAGGGAAAAATATGGTATCCTCCCCGCAAAATTAAAAAAAAGGATATAAGGATGACGGCTTTAACATCAGTTGTGCAAAAAAGAAGGACGTTTGCGATTATTTCTCATCCGGACGCCGGTAAAACGACTTTAACGGAAAAACTTTTACTTTTCGGCGGTGCCATCAATCAAGCCGGTGCCGTTAAGGCTCGAGGAGAAAACAGACGGGCTCGATCCGATTGGATGAAGGTGGAGCAGGAACGGGGTATCTCCGTTGCTTCTTCCGTTATGAGCTTTGAATACGGGGGCTGTTCTTTTAATTTATTGGATACGCCGGGACATGAAGATTTCTCGGAAGATACGTATCGCGTGTTAACGGCCGTCGATTCGGTTGTAATGGTTATCGATTGCGCTAAGGGAATTGAAGCACAGACCAAAAAATTATTTGAAGTTTGTCGGTTGAGAGACATTCCGATTATCACGTTTATCAATAAATTGGATCGAGACGGACAAGATCCGTTTGCGTTGTTGGAAGAAATTGAGCAAACGTTGGCGTTAGACGTTTCTCCCGCCGTTTGGCCGATCGGAATGGGACGAGACTTTAAGGGGTGCTTTGATTTAAGACATGATCGCTTGAATCTCATGAACAAAATGGCGGATAAATCCGTTCTTCCGACCGTGGGTGTCGTGATCAACGGACTTGAGGATCCGGCGTTGGATCAATCCATTCCGCTTGATTTATCACGAAAATTGCGTGAGGATGTCGAGATGGTGCGGGCGTTATGTCCTGCCTTTGATCGAGACGCTTATTTAAATGGCTCCATGACACCTGTTTTTTTCGGCTCTGCCGTTAATAATTTCGGTGTTCGTGAGTTGCTGGATGCTTTGGTTGAATTCGCTCCGTCTCCAAGACCTCAGAAAACGGCCGAAAGAGTTGTTCTTCCGGATGAAGAAAAAGTCTCCGGATTCGTTTTTAAAATTCAAGCAAATATGGATCCGAAACACAGGGATCGAATTGCGTTTATGCGGGTTTGTTCCGGACACTTTAAACGAGGAATGAAATTATTGCATTCCAGATCTCAAAAGCAGATGATTTTACACAATCCGGTTATGTTCTTGGCTCAGGACCGTGAGGTGGCCGAAGAGGCTTTTGCCGGAGATATTATCGGGTTGCCCAATCATGGCGGTATGCGAATTGGTGATTCTTTTACGGAAGGAGAGATCTTAACTTTCAGAGGCATTCCTTCTTTTGCTCCGGAACTGCTTAAAAAAGTAAGATCCGTTGATCCGTTGAAGGCAAAACATTTGGGACGAGCCTTGGATCAAATTGCCGAAGAGGGAGGGGCAAGTGTTTTTAAGCCCCTTCATGGATTTGAATGGATTGTCGGTGTTGTCGGTGCTTTACAGTTTGAGGTATTGGCCGATCGGGTTCGAACTGAGTTTGATGTTCCCGTTGTTTTTGAGCCGACTTCCTATTATACCGCTCGTTGGATTCAAGGAGAAACGCCGGATATTAAACGGTTTGTTGATGCCAATCAGATGACGATGGCCGAAGATCATGACGGAGATCCCGTCTTTTTGGCTCGAAACGCTTGGCATCTCGGAAAGGCAGAAGAAGATTTTCCGATGATTCGGTTTTTAAAAATAAAAGAATAACGACTTTTCCGATGAAATTTTAAACCGTCTTTTTCCGCTTTGTTTAAATTGGAAGAGGACGGTTTTTTGCTGAGGGTTGTTTTGACCTGATGTCCTTAAATACATTTTGAGTGATGGGGAAAAAACAAATGTTCCGTTGTTTTATCGGAAAGAATCATAAGATAGCATAAAAGTAAAGGGCAGATCGGTATTTTGTTGGGTCATGGTCGTGTCGCAAGGGGGATGATCGGGGCGTGAGAGAACACTGGTCATTGGGCGTGTCGCAAGGGAGAATGATCGGGGTGTGAGAGAACACAGGTCATGGGCGTGTCGCAAGGAGGACGGGACGATTGGGGCGTGAGAGAACGTAGGTCATGGGCGTGTCGTAAGGGGAGACGGGACGATCGGGCATGAGACAACGCAGGTCATGGGCATGTCGCAAGGGAGACGGGACGATCGGGTGTGAGAGAACGCATGTCATGGGTGTGTCGCAAGGGGGGATGATCGGGGCGTGAGAGAACACTGGGCAGAGGGGTGTTGCAAGGGGGACGGGACGATCGGGGCGTGAGAGAACGTAGGTCATGG
>CALXPF010000054.1 GCA_944390205.1 uncultured Alphaproteobacteria bacterium | reverse complement strand
ATTACGATTTGTGTATGACATCTTATCACAATTTATATGTTCTATTGCGCTATTAAGCCTGCTTCACGTATAATTTTCGGAAATTGTGTATGCATTAGGCTTAGGGAGTTGTGGATTTCTTCTCGTAAGGCAGGATTATATTGGAACAATTTTATTTGTCTCTCATATACATTCATTCCTGATTTTGATGAAAAACCATACACTATTCATAATTAAGCTTATACAATTTAAAAAAATAAAAAAAAATTAAGACTTTTTTATCTTTTTATGGTATACTTAAAGCAGGATCAAATATTTCTGAGAAAGGAGACATTGTTCATGCCTGAGATACAAAACGATTTGAAAACAACGGAAAACACTGAAAAACGGACCGGTTCTATGGATGGGCCTGCTTATGCTTCCGCAGAAGAGGCGGAAAACGTGTCACATAGATCCTTATCAAAGATGGGAATGATGAAAACCTTTATGGGCTTTTTTGCTTTGGGGTTAGCTGTTTCTGCTTTTGAAAAAGTAAATGGACCGGAGGCTTTTCGGGAATGGAAAGATCAAGCGATAGAAACCATTCAACCAATTCGGGAGGAAATGGGAAAATATGTCGATCAAAAAATTGAAGACACTCAAAACACGGCTAAGCGGGCCACTCGTTTTGCTGCCAATGTTGTTGCCGAGGGAACGGGAATAAATCAAATGATTGACCTTTCTAAAAAGGTGGCAAATAAATTAAATGCAGCGATGATGGAGAAGCAAAACGAGGCGCGTCAAACGGCCGATAAAGAGGCGGTGGCACAATCAACGCCTAAAGAAACACCGCATAGGGATCCGAGTTTGAAAACGGCAGAGAATGTCACGGCTCCTGTTCAAGTGGCTTTGGATAAGACAAATGCGAATGACTCAACTACACGTTCCGAAGACGGATCTCGTTCGCATCCGACAGTGCAATGGGATGAAATGGTTCATTTGTCTGCTGAAAATTTGAAGGATTTGGTCTGGCGTTCGGCAACGGAATTAAAGGAAAAGCGCATTGAGGATGAGTATCAGTCATTGACGTCTTTACACACCATGCCTCTTTCTGAGAAAGAAATGGCAGATATCCGGAAAAACGTTGAGCGGGATCATATGGATGCGGATTTTGACTATGAATTAAAAATCTGGCATACGCTGATTGATCAAAGAGAGCGGGAGATGAAAGATCCGTTTGCGGAAGATCCGCGAGATGATCTTCAAAAGATGGGCCTCTCAAAAGAGATGGATCAAGCCTTACAAGACGCTGTTTCTTGGGCGGGTGAATGTAAACGAGGGGAAGTGGCTGAAAAACGTTTCCAAGATCGTACTTCTCTTTCTACAATAGGTATTTCCGCTCAAGAAGAAGAGCAAATGAGACGCACCATCGGTAATGATTTAAAAACGAAGAGTGTTGATTATGAACTGGGCGTTTTAGAGGGGATATCCGAGCAAAGAGAGTTTGAAATGCAAGGAATTCGGAAAAGACCGAGTGATCTGCGAGCACTTGAAGCAAACGATTCTCAAAAATCGAGTCCGTTAAAAGATCAGTTGTCGAAAGCCGTGTCTGATCAAGCTTCGGAAAAGGGCAACTCCGACATAAAGGTGGCGATGGTTCGAAATATGTTTCAAAAAAAAGATCGCTAACTCTTTAACATAAATAATCTGCCGAAAACTTCCCTCGCTTTGAGGGAAGTTTTTTGTAAAATATGTGATGGCGGAATTTTATGATCCATTTTGATAAATCGGATGTTAAAAATTTTTGGACAAAAAGTTGTTTATGTGTTAGAATAAGCAAAAGAGGGTTTGGATGAAGCATAAAGAGGATAAATATGAGTTTCAATAAACGGCGTTATTCTTATGTGAATCGTATCTATCAAGAAGCTTTGGCTCCATTATTGGCGTTAAATGCAGCGTTGGTTATTTTTTGTGAGCATAATTATGAAGGGGGATATGGCGGGGTTGTCGGTGATGTTGTCGATAAGGTTGTTCAAACCTTAACGGGGAATAAGGTACAAGAGCAAACACCCTCAAAGACCTCTTTGTTAAAGCAAAGGCTCGAGGCGGCGGAGCATTCCGCTCAACCATCAAAGAGTCCCGATCTGTCGGAAAAACACGCTATGGTGTCTGATCATTCGATAACACCACCGACGGCTCAGCCGACATCGTCTGAAAAAGAAATGGCTCAAGGGGGTCATATTAAAGAAGAATTGAGTGGGGCACGGCCCCGATCGGATGTTCAAAAAGAAACGGTTGAAAAACAGCCGACTTTGAAAGCAGAGAATTCTCAATCGGTTGCACAACAAAAGGCCGGATCGGAATCTCTGAAGACTAAAATTTCGCTTTCACAAAAAGGAGCCTTAACGGAAAGGGAGACTCTTTTAAAACAAAATCCGTTAAGTTCGCAACAGACCACGCAAGCAACTCAAAAAATGTCCGATCATGTAGATTACTCACCTTCGCAAAAAGGGGCCCCAAAATATTATACATCCACGGGAAAGCCGATCGACCCCGAAATTCAAGCCATTGTTTTAGAGATGGCTCATAAGTATGAGTTGGATCCGATTGACTTGTTTGCTCAGATTGAAAAGGAATCCAATTTTAATCCTAAAGCCGTATCGGAAGCCGGTGCTAAGGGGCTTATGCAGTTTATGCCGATTTCATGGAAGGCATACGGAAGAGGAAATATTTTTGATCCGAGACGAAATATTGAGGCCGGAGCCAGATATATGAGGGATCTTTTAAAACAGTTTCGGGGTGACAGAGAAAAAGCGTTGGCTGCCTATAATTTAGGCCCAACTAAGTTAAGAAGATATATCAAGAAATACCCAAAAAATTGGAAATCTAAATTACCTCGAGAAACAAGAACGTATATTGTCCGTATTCCCGATATGGCAAGACAGATGCGACAACATTCTTCTTCGAAGGTTCTGGCTTCTCAGGTCAGGAGTCGATCTGCTTCTCGATAACAAATCGAATGTTTTTTAAGATTTATTTTTTGAGATATTTCTCAATACATTTTTTCCAAAGAAGATATCCGGCGCCGTTTAGATGAATTCCGTCAACGGCTAAAGTTTCATTCATTTGACCGGTTTCATCCGTAAAAACAGAAAACAAATCAATAAAACGGGCGTGATACAATGGGGCTTGCTCTTGAATATGTTTATTCAATAAAATGATATTTTCATTATTATGGATATAGGCATGAGAGCCTTCTCGGATCGGTAAAACACTTTGTAGAAATAGCTCGGTATTCGGAAGTGCCGTACGAAGGTGTTGCAAGAGAGAATCATAAGCGGACAGCGTTTCTTCAAGTGTAAAACAGTGAGCAAAATTGTTAATCCCGATCATCATAAAAATTTGAACGGGATTTAAGGCGACAATTTCTGAAAGACGTCTTTGGACTCCGCCAATCGTATCTCCCGAGATACCGCGATTAAAAATCGGATATCCTCGAAAAAGCTCATGCCATTCTCCAAAGTCGGTAATGGAGTCTCCCAACATAACAATTTTATTTTTAATCTGTCGATTTTCACCTAACAGAGCCTCGTATTGAGATTTCCGAACCAGATAACGCGGACCCGTTAATGAGGCTTGTTCCATCTTGTAGGCGGTCGGGTTTTCTTTTTGGAGCGGAAGAGATGACGAGATCATGTTTTATACCTTTTTAAAATCGTAAAATGTTTTTTGAAGAAGAGAAGAATGAAGAGGGAGTGTTTTAAGTAAATTTAAAACGGTTTGAGCGGAATTCGGTTGTGCATACGGATTTTGTGTTGCTTTGAGCTGTTTTTGAAATTCGGGGGATAACGCCTTTTGAATGGCGAAGGTGATTTCTGATTCAACAGGGGGGCAGTTGATAACGGATGATGCTTGAATACGACCGGCCTGCCTGTTCCCGATGTTGATGGTGGGTTTCTTAAAAGAGGGAACTTCAATAATTCCGCTCGAGGAATTACCGATCACGGCATCCACATATTTCAAGGCGGACAAATAGCGCCGAACGCCTAAAGAAGGAACCAATCGGGCATTGGGGCGGGCTTTGACAAAATCTTGAATCGCCGTTGCGATAATCTCTCCTTCCGCATCCGTATTCGGCTGTGTAAAAATAAGAGTTGTATCCGTTAACGGTTGTAGAGCCGATAACAGGGCTTTTATTTGTTCCGATGCGGATCCTTGTTCCAAAGTGACGGGGTGAAAGGTGATTAAAAAAGATTTGTCAAGAAAGCGAATCCCCAAGCTGTCTTCCAATTCTTTTTTGCTGAGGCACGGCATTTTAAGAGCGTTTTCAACCCCGAGAGATCCGACATTAAAAACACGGGCCGGATCTTCTCCCAGTTGAATAACACGAGAGAGATAGCTGTCACAAGACGTAAAATGATAGAGGGCCATCTTTGTGATAGCGTGACGGAAAGCCTCATCCGTGGCACCGGTTGTAGCTTCTCCGCCGTGAAGATGGGCTATCGGAATATTGTGAAGACAGCATGAAATAGCTGCCGACAACATTTCATAACGATCACCCAATAAGACAACAAGATCCGGTTTTATATGCGACAGGACTTCTGAAAATCTCAAAATAGCCTTTCCCATGACGTGTTCCGTATAAAAAGGGGTCTGATCATTCATGCCAATATCAATTTTGTAAGCGATCGGCAGACCGGCTTGTTCAATTTCATGAATGGTCATTCCTTGATTTTTGCATAAATGTGAACCGGAAACAATCAGTGAAAAATCAATATCGGGATCGTCATTTAAGAGACGAATCAGATGAGACTGAATTCCAAAATCAGCTCGAGAAGTTGAAATTAAGGCAATTTTTCTCATATTAAATCATCCGCCTTATAGTCTTTTTGAGCCGGTTTTCCGATATATTCATCCCATTTTGTCGGCGGAATTCCCGTTGCCGGTCGTTTAACGGTTAAATTGTGTTCCGTCAAAATCTCTCCTTTTTTAATATCGGTTTTGGCAACCAAAGATTTTCGGGCAATGGCGATGTTTTTTCTCTCACATTCCGCCGGTTTTTTGATGCCGTCTCCCATGGCAAAGTCAACGTGACGAATGGCTTGAACCATTGCTTTGAGCTCCGGAGGCGTTAAACTGGCTTTATGATCCGGCCCCGGCAGATTTTGATCTAACGTAAAATGTTTTTCAATGATCTCGGCCCCTAAAGCCGTGGCGGCGATCGGAATCTCAATACCGGTCGTGTGATCGGAATAGCCGACCGGCAACCCGAAAGTTTTTTTGAGGGTCAGCATGGCGTTTAAATTAACGCCTTCATAAGGACAAGGATATTCCGTTGTACAGTGAAGTAAAGAAACAGGGCAGTCTTTTAAAAGATTTAACGCATATCGAACTTCATCCAAGGTTGCCATTCCCGTTGATAAAATAATCGGTTTTTTGAGAGCATTTATTTTTCTTAAGTATGGAAGATTATTGATTTCTCCGGAGGGGATTTTAATTTTTTGAACGCCTAATTGGGCTAAAAAATCAATGCTTTCAAAGTCAAAGGGTGCCGATAAAAAATCAACGTGTTTTTGTTTGCAGTATTCAATTAAAAAACGGTGCTTTTCATAGGGCATTTCAAGCTTTCTGGTCATGTCTAACTGACTTTCGGCGGGATCTGTCGTCTTTTTTTGATACGCCGCTTTTTCGGCGTGTTTACTGATCAGTGAATCCGCTTTAAAAGTTTGAAATTTAACACAGTCAACACCGGCTTCAACCGCTTGATCAATGAGACGAAGAGCCAATTCAAAATCACCGTTGTGATTGCATCCGATTTCAGAAATGATATAAGTGTGTTTCATGCGTGATCCTTTATTTTACGAGCGGGACACCCGACATATGTCCCCGCTTCCGTTATGTCTTTAACAACAACGGCACCCATTCCGATAGCGACATCGGAACAAATTTTGACGTTATTTCGAATAACGGCCCCCGCACCGATGCTCACGTTGTCTCCGATGATACATTGCCCCAAAATGGTTGCGTTTGGGGCAATATTACAAAAATCTCCGATGACGGCATTATGTTCAATAACGGCATGGGTATTTAAAATCGTTCCTTTCCCTAAACGAACTTCTGATCCGACAAATGATCCGTGCGCCAAAAATGAACCGTCTCCGATTTTTGAAAAAGGACAAATAACGGCATCTTTTGCAATGACACTTGCAACGATTTTCCCGTCAGCCCATTTACGCCGTTTGAAATTGTCGCCGGCTCCCAAAACAAATTTGTCTACGGATGCCGGAATTTCTCGAACCACGTCAAAGCCCATAATTTTTTCATTCGGACGGGCCTTCTCATCAATGAATATCAGGGTTGCGTCGGGGTCATTGTCCAGTAAAACGGCCGCAACCCCTCTTGCGTGATATCCACAACCCAGTAAAGCGATAAGACAAGGCATTTATTTCTCCATTTTTCGTTTGAGTGTTTCGGTCATTTGTTTCATCTCTTCAATCTGGCCCATGTCTAACCAATCTTCCCCCGAAATGGGAAAAACACCGACCTTTTTTTGATTTTTAATACAGCGAGCAATCAGATCGGTCATATGCATGAATTGATCTTCTTTTAAATATTCGAGGACTTCCGGCTCAACCACATATAGCCCTACGTTGGCCAAAAAAGAGAAAGTGGGTTTTTCCTCAATTTCTTGAATTTCCGAACCGGTTCCTTTGAGATGGATAACTCCATAGGCAACTTGTGAATTTTTAAGGGCTCCGATGACCGTTATCAGATTTTTCTCTTTTTTGTGAAATCGATAGATCTGCGTGTAATTCGCTTCCACCAAAATGTCACAGTTGGAAACAAAAAACGTCTTATCGATTTTCCCCTTTAAAAGGGAGAGACCGCCCGCCGTTCCCAAAAATTTGTTCTCTTCGTAAAAATTAATTCGGCCTCCTTCGTTTTCTTCGGAATAATAGGCTTTGATCATATTCTTCTTGTGATTTAAAATGAGGTCAAATATCGAACAGCCATATTTTTTAAAATGATCCATAATTCTTGTACAAATAGGCGTTTCCACAATGGGAATGAGAGCTTTTGGCAAAATGTGCGTATAAGGATATAAACGGGTTCCGAGACCGCCCGCCATGATGACCGTGTGAATGTCGGCAGGAAGGGTTGAGTGGGACCTGTCTTTTAAGAAATCTTTCATGTCGTCTCCCGACAAAATATCCATAATTTTTCCGGCTTTATTAACAACCGGATAAACGGTATGCTGGGTTGCTTGAATAATACTTGAAAATTTTGCCCTCTCTTTAAAAGGGAGTGTGACGGGGTTCGGATTCATGGCAGATGTAATCGGAGCCGTTAAATCACCGTTGTTTAAAATATAACGGCGCAGATCCCCCTCCGAAAATAAGCCCAAAAGAATTTGATTGCAATCCGTGATAAAAACGGTTTTTTGTTCCTTTGAACGAATGAGAGAAACAGCTTCTTGGACGGTGATTTGGGGAGAAACCAAATAAGTTGTTATATCTTTCATATTATGCTCCGAAACGGAAAATAAAACAGATCAATCCGGATGATCATATTTTCCAAAAAACAAACAATTTTTTGTATTCTGTTTTTGAAAAAAAGTCAACTCGTTTTTCAAAAATCGGAAGCGGAAAAAGATGTTTACGATAAAAACATTTGATAAAAATTAAAATAAATGGTAGCGTGGCAGGATCGAATTTTTAAATGAAACTTAAATTATAAGGGGAGTGTAAAATGGAAGAAAAAAAAGGATGTTTAGGTAAATCAATTTTATTGGGTGGCGTTTGTTTGTTTGCTTTGGTGGCCGGTTTTTCCACCTGTCAAACGGTGAAAGAGGGACATCGCGGTTTTCGAGTTCGGTTTGGTAAAGTGATCTCGGAAGAACCGTTGCAACCCGGAATTTATGCGAAAATTCCTTTTTTGGATTCGATTTATTCCATGGATATTCGAACAAAATTGGCTAAATCGGAGACACAGGCTTTGACAAGTGATTCGCAACCGGTGGTTATTCAATTTGCCTTAAATCACAATTTATCTCCGGATCAAGTTATTCCGATGTATAAAACGGTTGGCTTTGATTATGAACGTGTTTTGATTGAAAATACGACTTTAAATGTTATTCAAAAAATTGTCGGACAAACAAAAGCGGATGATTTGGTCAACAAAAAGGCGGAGGCTATTTCAAAAATGGAAGTGGAATTAGCCGAGAGTCTGAAAGAAAGCGGAATTAACGTGACAAATTTCGGTGTTCCGAATTTGACATTTAGTCAGGCTTTTACGGAATCCATTGAAAGAAAAGAAACGGCTCGTCAGGATTCGCTACGGGAAGAATACAATACGGCTCGTTGTCGTGAGTTGGCTCAGCAAAAGATTGAGGCGGCTCGAGGCGAAGCCGAGTCGATGAAGTTGGTTGCCGATGCGGAGGCTTATGCCATCAGACAACGTGCGGAAGCTGCTGCATCTAATTCGCAAGCTTTGGAGTTTGAAATTATCAGTAAGTGGGACGGACGCTTGCCTGTTGTGACGGGTGGCGGTCAAAATATTTTGGATATCAAAACACTGCTTTCCGATGCAACGGGTCGTCCGGTTGTTCAAAAGACCACTCCGCGCGATGCGTCCGAAAAGGTCAAAAATACGCCCTCACAAGAGCGATCCGAGGCACCGAAAGAACAATCGCAAGGATATACGCAACCGCAAGCACGGCAAGCCGACAATCAACCGGTTCAGATTGCCTTTCATCCCGTTCGATTGCCTTTGGGACGGGTTCATGTGCGGGCATAGGATAAAGCCCATCTATAAATCGGGTTAGGATAAAGCCCATATATTAAAAACAAGAGCCGAAAGGCTCTTGTTTTTTGTAACAAGGAAACTACCGGCTAGGCCGGTAGTTCCAAAGAGCTTACAGCTTTACACGTAAAAAACTCCTTTGCTACAGTAAG
>CALXPF010000053.1 GCA_944390205.1 uncultured Alphaproteobacteria bacterium | reverse complement strand
GAACAGGTGAGACAAAACAAAGGGACGCTCACAATGGATGAATTCCCTGCGACAACAAGACAAGGGTATCCCGTGACAGCGTTTCGGGAACCGGATGATCCGAAACTGTTTGAGTTAGAAGTGACGCATGTACCCGTGGGGGTGTGTCGCAAGATTTTAAAGATGGGGTGGAAACTCCCTGTTTTGATGAAAGCCAACGAGATTGTGTATGGGGGAAACGACTTGATCTGTAAACCGAGTGAGATGGATAACAGAGAGACGGCCACCATGGTATTTTTGTTTGATGAAGATATGGATGAGACAGCCCTGCCTAACTGGTATTGTGAGAAGGACAGTGATTGCGGATCGTGTCAACGGTGTCAAGAGAACATTTGTGTGTCGTCTTGCGAAGGGTATGAGCGGTGTGCTCAAGACACGGAGACAGGAGAGCAGATCTGTTGCCCGAAAGAGAGACGATCAGGCCCCTATTGTTGTGCTAAAGCCGTCAACGGCATGTGCTGTAATGAGAACGACCAGTGTTGCCCGTGGCATAAACCCTTGATTGATAAAAACGGGAAATGTTATGCGTGTGACAATGAAGCAGGTGTCAATGTGACAGGCGTAGAAGAGAACTGCGGGGTGTGTACAAACAGAGAGTTATGGGAAATTAGTGCGTCCAATGTTCAATGTGTAATCCCGTGTCCTTCGGATAAACCGCTTCGGGGAAATGATGGCAAATGCTATTCGTGTGATTATGAAAATCCTGTTCCTTTAGGGGTTGGTGCCGATTACTGTTCTTCGGTTTGCCCCAATCGGATAGGAAGCGGTTGGTGGAATACCCATTGTTCTCTTCCTTGTGAAGAAGATTTTTTCACGGCATCTGACGGGAAATGTTATTCGTGTTATGAAGAAAAAAGTGTGGATGTTAATGGTGTTTCTCACCATGGATGTGAACAGTGCCCTAACAGGATTTTGGAGGGGGGTCGAACATGTATTTTAGAATGTCCGAGCGGTCAAGTTAAGGGCGGAGACGGAAATTGTTATTCGTGTGATGATAGAGATCCCATTCGGGGCGTTTCGGAATCTTATTGCAAGGAAAAATGCCCCAATCGTATCGGGAATGGAAGTAGTAATGCTTTTTGTTCAATCCCCTGTGAAAAGGGGACATTTACGGGGAGCGATGGAAACTGCTATTCGTGTGATGAAGAAAAAAATATTTCTGTTTTGGGTGTTCAACATACCGGATGTGAGCAATGTGATAATCGATTAAAAATTGGAAATTCTTGTATTTTAGAGTGCCCCATCGGTCAAATTAAGGGGGATGACGGGATTTGCTATTCCTGTTTCCATCCGGATCCGATTATTATTGAGGATGCCTCTGATTATTGTAGCAATATTTGCCCCAATCGGGTTGCCAATGGTAAAGGAAACAAGACGTGTTCTTTAGCTTGTACAGGTGGGACATTTACAGGAGCCGATGGCAAATGTTATGTGTGCGATGAGGAAAAAAATATAAGTGTTGAAAATGTCACGCATGATGGATGTGAACGATGTTCCGATACAAGAAATTTATATAATCTTATGTGTGTGCCGAAATGTTCCGGAGATGCCCCGCTCAGGGGATCGGATAACAAGTGCTATCCCTGCGATACGGAAACACGAGTGCCTGTCACGAATATGACGGACGCTTGTTATGAGTGTGTCGATCAGCGGAAGCTCGATGGAAATTCTTGTGTGTTGAAGTAGCTAACGGAATATTACGTCAAAGACGTTCTTTCGGTGTTTTCAGATAGCTGAGCGTATTGGCTATGAGAAATGCTTTTTGGCGTTCAATCATAATTTCCCCAGTCGCTCCATAATATAATGGTAAGCTTCCGTCAGTCGTTGAAACAGTTTTTCCGATTCTTTGTCGCCTTTGTTGGTGTCCGGATGGTACTTTTTTGCCAATTTTTTATATTGCCTCTTGACAATGTCCGGTTGCAGTGGAAATTTTAATTCCATAAAGGAAACCGCCTCAATCAACTTCTTCTCATATTTTTGCTCCGGATTTTGAGGGGGATTATGCTTTCCGTCCATTCCTAAGCCAACGTCTTCAAAAATATGAAACGGATCATGGATGTTTTCATTTCCTTTGATCCCCCCATGGCCCAGTTTCCATGTCGGCCGTTGCCATGCAACATCATTTTGCAGGTGCCTTTCTATCTCTTCTGCCGATAAACCTTGATAAAAATCCCAATTTTTATTGTATTCTGTCACGTGTTTTAAACAAAACCAATAATAATCCCTTAAGTTCCGATCCTTGGGGGCTCGATACTCTCCGGGCTCTTGACAATCCGGATGATCACATATTCGAGTGGTTTTGGGTTTTTCTTTTGTTTTTTTACGAATCATGATTTTTTATTTCGCCTTTTAAGTGTTTTTTGTTTGTTTTATACATTTTTTAGTTGCATTTTGTTGACGCATACACTAATAATAGAGTGTGTTCGTTCAAAAATAAAGGAGAATTTGATGTTAGTTTGTAAAAACGTCATTGTTAACGGTCGCAGAACAAGTATGCGGTTAGATCGAGAAACATGGATTTCCTTGGGGGATATTTGTAATCGAGAGCGGATCAGCATTCATGACCTTTGCTCAAAAATTGATTCGGCAAAAGGAAAATCGGGATTATCTTCGGCAACACGGCTGTTTGTTTTGACGTATTTTCGGTATGTTTTAAGCAAGTATGAAAAAGAACCGTTTCCCATTCCTCAAGAATACAGCCCTGATTCCATTCTCAAAAAAGCCTCTTGATTTTTGATGAACCAAATGCGCTCTTCCAAGCTCGTACGTTTTTTGATCCGTGCGTATCAAGAAGGAAACGGAGATAAGCTCAATCAATGTTTTGAGATCTGATAAATGGGTATGTCAAGAATGATTGTCCCATGAAAAAAAATTCTCATCTGCGAATAAACGTGCGTTTTTTAAAGAACACTTAAAGAAAGTTGTCAAATAGCTTATTTTTTACTAGGCAAGGATCTATTTTTCGAGTATAATACTAGCGATAGAGAATGTTTATAGATGGGGTGCTTCGAATATGAAAAACATTAAACGAACCTTGCTGATCGGTTTTATTTGGGGGCTTTTGTTCTTTTTGTGGTGGCTTAACGGCTTTTTGTATGAAAACTGGAACTTCCATCTCTTCTCTCTCGATTCTTGGTCCTTTGTTTATGACGAATTTTTGCAATGATGGGTTATCTCCTCGTTCAGTGACTTGGTGTTTTTTATTACAATTTTGGTTGCCGTTCCTGTTTTTTTAGTGTTTTGGCGATTGTTTCTCAAAGTAAAATGGCATCCGTTGGTTGTCGGAAATGCCAAACGCTTTTTCTATCGATTTAAGGGCGGGCAGGCAAAATTAGTCGGTAAAAAGGTTAAATTGCCCAAAAAACAATCTCGTACGGAAATACGCCCTCGTCCGTTGGATCGAGCCACTGTGCGTCCCGTTTCTAAAGTTAAAGATGTTAAGACCCCCGTGATGGAAACGTCCAATATGGGGCGATCTGCGGATAAAGGACCCTCATTGAGTTCCTCGTTTTCGGGAGGAGGCATGTCTGCTTTTACGGAGGGAATGTCTTCGTCTCTTTCGAAAAAACAATCATCCGGAATGTCTCAAAAAACATCTGTTCCGCCCTTTTTGGCCGATGATGATTTTGAAAAAATTGATTTGGAGGATATTAAATTACCCGAACGGGTTAAATTATCAGAGGATATTCCTGCATTGTTCATGAAGGCAGGTTATAAAGTTATTAAAGATGTTTTGTTTGAAGAAACAGTGGTGAATTATGTGGCCGTGGATGCACATCAAATCATTTGTTGTTGGTTGGATGGCGAAAAAGGAGATTGGTTGGCCGATGAAGAGCGTTTTAACGGAGAAGATCCGCTATGGTTTTCGGAGAGTTCTCACCGTGTCTCACCCGTCTTTAAACTCAATATGATTATTCGCCCTTTGCAAGACCGATTGGAAAAATCCGGTTTGTCTTTTTCTGTTGTTCCGATGCTTGTTGAAAAAGAGGGAAATATTATTAACGCCGAAGATATGATGGCAACGTGGAAAGAAATGAAGGTCATTGTTGCGAGAACGGATTTGGGGGGTCCCGATGAGCTCCCGACCGTCACTCAATCCGTCCCCAAAACAACCGGCTCGATTTCGGTAGAAGAATTGGAAATGGTTCGTAGTTTATTTTAATGAGGTAAAAAATGGCTTTTAAACGGGATAGTGCCTACGAAGAACAAGGAAAGTTTATTGCTTGGCTCTTTTGGACAATCGTTTGGTCGGTGATTGCACTGTTTGTGGCAATGTTGGTGATGATGCCGTTGCAATTGTGGTTGAGAGAGGGATTGAGTGTTATTTCGTTCAGTAATTCTCTTGAATTTTGGAAAAAAGCGGTTGTAAACACCAATTATTTAATAGGAACGTATGTCAGCTGGTTTAAAGCTTTGGGTGCTCATCCGAATCCCAGTTGGACCATGTATTTGCCGTTTTTACCCTTTATTTTGTTCTTTGTTGTTTTGATCGGCGGTGTTATTTCTAATCCGTATGAGTATATGCCTAAAATTTTTGGCGGTGGCCGAATGGCTGATTATAAAGACATTAAAAAAATGAAGTTGTTTGACGGATTTGTTGTCGTACTTGGCCGATTTAAGGGAAAATTATTGAAGATGCCCGAGACATTGTCCGCTTTGGTTGTTGCGCCTCCGGGAACCGGTAAAACAGTCGGGGTCGTGATCCCTACCATTTTGGAATCTCCCGGATTAAGTTTAATCGTTAATGACCCTAAGCCGGAACTTTGTTATAATACAACAGGATATCGGGCCACGATCGGACCTGTCTTTGTTATTAACTGGGGGGCTGAGGATGAGCCGGATAAGGGAATTTATTTCCCTAGTTGGAACCCATTGTCTGCCTCGTGTTTGCCTCCTCTTGGCAGTGATCGTGAAAAATATATCGATTCCATGGTCGCCGTTCTTGTCGCCGAACCTAAAGGCGGTGCCGACCCTCACTGGTCTAAGACCGGTCGAAACGCAATGGCAGGATTTTTGCACTTTATTTCCAGTAAGTGTGAGCGAGCGAGAGCCAACGATTATTTTATCAACAAACTGATGGAAGAGTCGTTTGATGAAGAAGATGCAGCCGTTTTGGATACATATTATGACGGAATGGTTGATCCCAGTGCGAGAATAGCTCGAGATGCTTTGCGAAACGGAACATTAACGCTTGATAATTATGCTCCGATCGGAACGTGGGAGGGTTTGCCGGAACAATGGCAGGGAAATGAGCCGTGTATTGCGATGATCTTTGATTGGTTGACGGATGCACAGATGAAAATTTCCGCAGATATTAAACGCCGTTCCGATGAGGGAGATCAAATGGCAATGATGGCTGATCCGATGAGGGATTTGTTGGATATGGCCGTTAATGAAGCCAATCGATTTGCCTATGCCCATCGGTCGGTCGTTGAATTGAATCAGTTGGCCGGTACACCGGATAAAGAGCGAGGTTCTATTTTATCAACCGCTTTGTCGGGAATTGATATCTTTAAAAACTCGGCCGTACGTGCCCGAACGAAGTTTAGTGATTTGACTTTCCGTGATTTGCGGGGAATGAAAGATCCGATTACCGGAGAGATGAAACCGGTATCCGTTTATTTATCCGTTAATCAGGTTGATGCTCGAAGCATGAACGTGATTACCGGTATTTTTGTCGAGTTGATGAGCTCATTTTTAATCTCTAATCCGCCTAATTTTGTGGGAACGGACGGTATTAAATCGGGGCCTTTCCCAACGTTGTTTGTGTTGGACGAATTTCCGCAAATGCCTAAATTGGCCGCCGTTAAGGATGGACCTGCCGTGGGGCGTGGACAAAAGGTGGCTTATTTGCTGATCGGGCAGGATTTGGGGCAGATCTCCGGTCAGTACGGAAAAGACGATTTGGAGACAATCATTACAACAACGGCGGCCAAAGTGATTTTGGCTCAAAACAACGAACAAACCGCCGAACGTTTTTCAAAAATGATCGGAACAAAAACAATTGAGGTGGCCAGTTCTTCAAGAACAGAGGGTGTTTCTCAACAAACCAATCCCTTTGCGGCTAATGTCTCCAGATCTCTTCAATCCAGTAATGTGGTGGGCGCCTCCAGTATGATGAGCTTGGATATGTTGAAACAATATGTTTTATATCAGGGCTTTTTAAACCGTCCTATTTTAGCCGATTCGCCTCGTTGGTATTTGGATAAGGGCATGCGTAAGAAATGTGCCATGGGGGCTTCTCCGTGGGTTCCTTATTGGGTTGTAGCTCAACGAGAAGAAACGGATATGCAGGCCTTAAAAACGTTGATGAAAGAGCAGTTGGGCGTATTGACCGAAGAATTGGAGGATGCTTAAAATATGGAAGAAACCAAGTCTTTATCTCCTTCCGAAGAGCCCCCCTTGTTGGAGTGGTCTGATCTTTTTCCCGGACATCAAATGCCGTTTGATGACGTGGAGAGAGCCGAGAAAGAGACGGAACCGTCACGGGATCAATCATATTGGGAAAAGCTTTTTAACGATATGAACTTTCCGGGGATGGATTTAATGGCGGTTTCTTATTTCGGATTTCAAGATTTGGATCTTTTGGAACAGCATACTCAGTTTAGACGTATTTCTCGAGATTTTATTCGTTTTTTAAGCTATCATCACGCCATGGATTTACGATCTGCCGGTATTTCCGAAGAGGGTATTTTTTATATGAAAAAAGGAAAAATTCCCGAAAATTATACCGTTCATCTCAAGTACCCCGTCGAATATGGCGGAACGATTGATTTTAATAATATGGTTTTTATGCAAAACAAACCATATCATCATTTGATCCATACGTATTTAGATTATCAACTGTTGGATGAAGAATGTGGATTAAAGTATCCGCCTCTTTTATATGTTCCTGTCCCTGTCGGTAAAATTTATGTTCCGTTTGCTTTGTTCTCGGGATCGGGAGGGAAGAATAAGCAGGATCGAAGTGTCTTTGCCGGCTTTTCGAAAGCCGCCTTTGATAAAATAGCGCTCAAAACAATGCCGGGACGGTAATATGAAACTACTCCATCAAGTACTCAAAAAAATGTATGAAGATTATGCGGTTATTTTTCCGCCGGCAGATCCGAAAGATGTTCAAAAAGCTTCCGTGACGTTGATTAAAAACGGGTTGCCGGCCATTCCTCCCGATTATTTGGAATTATTGACGGCGAGCAACGGATTTTTTTGGAACGGATTGGAACTTTTTTCTTTGACGGATCAAGAGCGTGAAAACGGTGCTTATACGCATACGGGGATTTTGTCCTCCTATTTACTGCAACTCTCTAATCCGCTTCTTAAAAAAAAGTTGGTTATCGGTTCTTTTCCGGAAGAGTTAATTGTTTATGACGCCTCAAAAAAAGAATATCAAATTTTGGATCGAGCCACTTATAGTGTTTTATTAAAATTACCTCGTTTTTTTGATGTTTTGTATTTTTACGGGCGTGATTTAATAGAAAAGTCCTCAAAAGAGAGCAAGCAAACGCGTTTTTAAACGAGTGAAAACGAAACTGGAAAAATTTTTCTGATTGTATCTCTGTTTTTCATAATTCAAGAGCCTTCACTGATCTTGAGAATTATTTAGGATGTAAAAGACTTTACAAGAGGGGATTCCCTTCTTATTTAACACGAGGGCATCACTTAATGAAGGAGGAGAAGATATGACACAATCAATCAGAGGAACAAGAACAGAAAAGAATCTACTCTTTTCTTTTGCTAATGAATCGCAAGCTCGTAATCGCTATACATATTATGCTTCTCGAGCGAAAAAGGAGGGATATGAGCAAATTGCGTCTATTTTTGAGGAGACTGCCAATCAAGAAAAAGAACATGCCGAACGTTTTTTTAAATTTTTGGAAGGAGGAACCTGTCTGATTGAGGGGGACTTTCAGGCCGGAATAATTGCAGATACATACAGCAATTTGATGGAGGCTGCCAAAGGAGAACATCATGAAGCAGAAGAGTTATATCCCGAGTTTGCAAGAGTTGCCGAACAGGAAGGATTTTCTGAAATAGCCTTTGTTTTTCGGGCAGTTATCAGTGCAGAGCGTTTCCATGAGGAGCGGTATAAAGCACTTGCCGAAAATATTCAAAAGAATAAAGTATTTCATCGAGATCGTGAGGTATCTTGGCGGTGTCGTAATTGCGGTTATATTTTTGAAGGAACCGAAGCCCCTCAAATTTGTCCGGCCTGTGCTCATGCACAAGCCTATTTTGAATTAACTTGTCGAAACTGGTAAAATATATTGAAATGATCTGTTTTTAAGAGATAAAAAATTATTGGCTGGAATCAAGATTTTGGGTAATTGAGAAAGAAGACTGATGGCTCAGCCGGTGGATTTTCTTGAATGGAGTTTATGCTAATCGTGTCAGCAAACGTCTTAAGGGTATATAAAGGTTTAACGGGGCGAAGATTACTTGCTCCCCGTAGATGGGGCAAAATCCGTTTCTGACTTGGCTCGTATCTTTTTTTGTTGATTTCGAATAGACACATTTATTTTTGAGTATTCTGAGCAGTTGTCTTTACCTAAGAGGCTTTACTCCAACACTTTTTGTTTTCATCTACAAATATCCTTGAGACCCAACTCATCTATGTCGATACCAAAATTTTGCTTTTTCCCCTGTTAACTGACTTGTCCCGCATCTTTTTTTGTTGATTTCGAATAGACGCACTTATTTTTGAGTATTCTGAGCTGTTGTCTTTACCTAAGAGGCTTTACCCCAACACTTTTTGTTTTCATCTACAAATATCTTTGAGACCCAACTCCTCTATGTCGATACCAAAATTTTGCTTTTTCCCCTGTTAACTGACTTGTCCCGTATCTTTTTTTGTTGATTTCGAATAGACGCACTTATTTTTGAGTATTCTGAGCTGTTGTCTTTACCTAAGAGGCTTTA
>CALXPF010000052.1 GCA_944390205.1 uncultured Alphaproteobacteria bacterium | reverse complement strand
TTTTTTTAAAAAAAGAAATTTTTTTATTCTTTTTCCTCCTTTGATTGAGAACTCGCTTGTTCACTCCACTCCTCATCCGTCGGTGCTTCATTTGTGTGAATAACATAAGATCCCTTTAACCAGCGTCCCAAATCAATATCGGCACATTTTTTGGAACAAAACGGTTTATATTCCAAAATCGCTTGTTTCCCGCAAATAGGGCACTTTTTATTTAAAATCGGTGTTCCAGTCATCCTAACCTCCCGCTTTTATATCAAAACAATCCGGCTTTTCATAAAAGCCACTCTTAAGTTGACAAAAAGATCCCAATCGATCCTTTAAAAGGGACAAAACACTTGGATGAGCCGTAATACACGGCATTGAAATTCGAGACTTTCTAAGTGCTTTTTGAATACGAAAAGCAACTGTTTCCGCATTTAAAAGCCCCTTTTCGGTTAAAAATACATCCCATAAAGCGGATGTTGTTCTTTTTCGCTTCATCTCAAACAATCTTAAAGATGTAAAACCACACACTTGAGAACGATCATCCGTTGACAAGGCATTTTGCATCCCTTGTTTCAATTCCTTCTGCTCAAAAAACGGTTTGAGTCCCGCAAAATCGATCAAAATAATCCCCGATAAATTTTTCAGAATAATTTGATCTTTTATCATCCGAATCGCCGTTTTGTTAACATCGGCTAAAGATAAAGAACTTCCGCCGGAATCAACATCGATCGTCCAACACATGTGTGTACGCTCAATATGAAGACGAACTTTTTCGAGAATTTCAACCGTGGGATTTAAAGCTTCTTCCAATGCTTCATCTAATGAATAAGAATCCCAATCATCTTGAATAGGTACTTGAAACGCCTGCTCTAATCTCTCCTCAAACAAAACAGGAGTTTCTTTTTCGACCAAAATACCGCTTGCCTCTTTCCCTAATCGCGCTTCTTTTGTAATTTGAACAAGAACACGCTCTCCTTGCGACAATTTTTTCTTTGTGCCGACAAAAACAATCTTTCCCTTGACGGTTTCAACAAAATATCCTTTTAAAACAGGCATAAAACAAACAACTTTACCAAAGATTGTTTCTCCGTAGTTTAAACGGGTGTCTCGCCATACAAAGACCTGCTTGAGATGATCTTTTTCATCCAGCAAAGCGACTTTAGTTTCCCCAAAGGCCTTCTCTCGAATTAACCGCATGGATAATTTTCACCCCAAAACAGACCTTAAAATATTACTCGTTTCGTAAATCGGCAATCCGACAATGTTCGTATAAGATCCGATTATTTGTTTTACAAATGCCGACAAAACACCTTCAATCCTATATCCGGCAACATTCTCCCACTCGTGAGAGGCCATCAAAATATCTATATCAATCGGATCAAACTTTTTTAAAACAACAATGGACGTCACAACTTTTGAAATCTCTCTTCCGTCCGGAGCAATAACACATAAGCCCGTTATGACACGATGACGCCGACCGGACAACAGCTTCATTTTTTCTCGTGCATCCGACTCATCTCGAGCCTTACGAATAATTCGCCGTCCGACAGCCAAAACCGTATCAGCCGCAACAACGCAAACCCCCGGCCTCAGAGCAGAAACATGACGCGCCTTTTCCAGAGAAATGCGACGAACGTACTCACGAGGTGTCTCTTTTGATTTCAAAGACTCGTCAATATCCGCCGAAACAATCTCAGACGGGAAAAGACGAGCCTTCTCAAGAAGAGCTCGTCTTTGAACGGAAGCCGAAGCCAAAATAAACGGCTTTTTTAAACGCCATAAATTTTCACTACTCTGCATCATCTGCCTGTGTTTTCTCTTTTCGTTCGTGACGCTCTTGAGCCTCAATCGTCAACGTGGCAACCGGACGGGCCTCTAAGCGAGCCAAACCGATCGGCTCTCCCGTTTCTTCACAATACCCGTATGTGCCGTCTTCTATTCTGGCCAAAGCTGCATCAATTTTTTTAATTAACTTACGCATCCGATCTCGTGTTCTTAACTCCAAAGACTGATCCGTCTCACTTGAAGCACGATCGTTTAAATCAGCTTCTTGAAGGCTTGTTTCCTTGAGATCTTGCAACGTGTCTTGTGAATCTTTTAATAACTCATCTCGCCATGTCAAAAGCTTTTGGCGAAAATATTCCAGTTGCCGCTCATTCATGTAAGGTTCTTTTGAAGAGGGTTTATAATCCGGAGGAAGTACTGTTCCTGTCATTTTCTATCCTTTCTGTTGCCAAATAAAAATTATTTTTCTAGATAGCTTATTTTATTTTAAAAGTCAAGACTTGTTTTCCCTTGCTTCCATCTTTGTTTTTTGTTATCATGAGCAAATAAAAGGAAGAGGCGTTAAAATGAAAAAATTCTTAATCATATCTGCTTTAGTGTTTATCTCATATTCTCCTTGCTTTGGAGAAGTGCCCCCCATTAATCCTGCACTTGTGGATGAAAAAACATGTGATAAGCTTATCGAAAAAGCAGAAACGACTCAGGAAGGATCCATTGACGTCTATGCTCTATGCGGATTTGACGATCCTCAAAAAGCTTGGGGGAAATGGGCCGGAACCGCTTCTGCCAAAAATTGGAAAAAAGCTCTCTATGAACTATGTGTTCGATATCCCGATCATACTTACGGTCCCCTTTATTGCGATAAATCCGCTGCTTTGGGATATGGGCCGGCACTTGCGGAAATCGGTCATCGACAAATGAGAAGCGGAAATACAAAATCAGCCCTCAACTCCTATGCGACAGCTTTGGCAACAAAAGAACTGTCGAAACCGGAAGAAGGGAAAATAGCAGAATATTTGGGCTTCTACTATCTGACACCCGACAGCCCCGATTTTAATGTCCCAAAAGCTCTGGCTTTTCTCTCAAAAGCCGCACTTCAAAGATCAGCTCGCTCCAATAATATGTTAGGATATTTAGCTTATTCCGGAAAGTACGGTATTAAGGTCGACCAGAAAGAAGCTCTCAAATATTTTTGGCGCGCCATTTTGTTGGATTGTCCGGCCGCCGAAGAAAATTTAGGCTTATTCCATTTATCAAGACAAAACAAAATTTCAAAGGAACTCGCCTTAGAGCAAATGGAAAAAGCAATTTTCACTTGTGATCCCTCTGCTCAACCGCAAAAACAACAAATTGATGCCTCACTTAAAAATTGTCCGTGTCAAACCGTTTTGGAAACAGAACAACGATTTCGATCCAAACCCTATATTCTCTTGGAAACCGGAATGGATACTGCCGTTTTGGAAGATTCTGCCGGAAATAAAATTCATGTCAAAAAAGGGACGTCTCTTCAAGATGGAGGCAGCATAACGGAAATCAGAAAAACAGCCGTGATCGGAATGATCGGGAAAGAACGAATCATATTAAATCTCTATAAAAAAGATCCTTGCCTGTCTTATTGTCAAGAAAACAACATTACGACAAATCCCTCTCAAGAGCAAAAGGACAATCAAGAACAAGAGCAACAAATCACCATAAAACCTTATCGACTTTCGTTTACCCCTCAAGAATGCCGAGACCTAACCTATTACGCCCCTCTTTTGGTTGATACCGCTCTGCCGTATGTGGGCAAAGAACAGTGTGCTTTCTCGGGGACAACCGATGATCCGCTTTTACAAATGATGCAAGATCCGGATGATCAAGTTGAAACAACTCTTCAGCTGGAGGATTCTGAGCCGGAAAAATCAACCGAACAAGTCACTTCGGAACCGACACCGTCTGTTTCAGAAGAAGCCCCTCAAAATCAAATTCAAAAGCCTAAAAAAAACCTCAAACAAAAATCTGAGCAAAAAAAGTCAACCAAGAAAAAAACGACTCAAAAGAAATCAACAAAGAAGTCTTCGAGTTCAAAATCATCTTCCGGAAAAAAACTCGAAAACAATGAGCCCGCGCCGGTCAGACCCGTTCGAAGAGGCCCTGTTTTTGCCATGTAAAGAAGTGTGTTTCATATATCATAAAGATTTATCGTAAACATAACGTCCTGTCTTTTAAACAAAACACAAGCAGAAAACCTTTTGAAAAGCTCATTAAAAAAGGGTGTTATCGGGAAGAAAAAAGTCATTAAAAAACTTTGAGTTATTTAAACCCGATTGTAAAAGAGGATTCACAACAACTCATTTTACAAATCCTTTGGGGGCTATTATTCAAAAAAAAATCAACCACCAAATTTCACGCTGATTTCTTGAGATAATGTAATAAAATTTTTTATTTATTAACTAAAAAATTTCCAAAAACGTAAAAAAATGCTAAAATGAAATCAAGGTCATTCTGATAGAGGAAATACAAATGAAATCACAAAAACTTTTAAAGAAATCATTATTATTGGGGACGATTGCCCTCTTTCCGTTTCTGAGTGCCTGCTCTCAAACAGATATCGATTCGGATTTTCTTACAAGAATACCGGAAATGGATGACTTTCACAAAAAAGCAAAGCGTTTTTCAAGTGCCATTGAAACACCTTTTTTTCACTTTAAAGAAAAAAATATTTTAAATAATGCTTTTAAAAGACTACTTTTAACGGAAGAAGGCAGAGAGATATTCAAGAGATCTCCCTCAAATTTAAAGCTTATCGCCAGCTCATTCAAAGAGGTAGAGGGGTTAGAGGGACTCAGTATGGGCGCTTTTGAAAATTATATTCTGGCCGATTCTGAATTTATTAATCGAGAAGATTTGGATCAAATTACAATTGCATTAGGACACGAGATACAACATCACCTGCAACCAAAAATCCCTGATAACTTAACGATAGATCAATACTTAACCCTCTATAAATTACAAGAAATTGATGCTCGTCTTACAGAATTTCAGATAGCAACCGAAATCGGAATAACCGTACAAATGTTTGATCAACCCCAATATCGGTCATACGCCCGTCTTTATCAAAAGAATTTAGAAGCTTTTACAAGTCAAGGGCATTCCGACAAAGAAGCTCGAATATTGGCTAAACAAAAAACAAAAGCCCACTTTTTTAAAGAATATCTTGTAAGTTCCGATTCTCATATAGATTGGATATGGAAGCAAGATTATGAAATACGAGCTCTGGAAAGCATCTTATACTCCGATATAAAATTTTCAAAGGAAGAATCCCAAAGTCCAAAAGCTCGAAAAGAGTTTGATTCAAATTTAAATTTTTACCTTCAGGAATGCGGGCCTTTTCTTCACAAGTGGGACATTCAAAAAACAGGATTCGATAAACAAGATAAAAAACTGTATCTTCTAAAGCAGTCTATCAAATTAAAAGAAGCCCTCGAGACGGATCCAAATTATAGAAACCTCCCTCTTGTAGAAATCCTCCCCCTGATCGAAAAAGGAATCACGGTGAAAAATTTTAAAAAGAATCAAAACATACACATTCTGGATGCTTATTTAAAGCAAAATAAGAAATCTCGTTCGTGACAAAATAATATTCATATTTGCTTCCGATCTCATTTTAGGATTGCATTTCAAAGAATTTCAGTTAAAAAATTGAAATAATCTTAAAAATATGCTATAATAAGCGCATCATGATAGTTATGGCGCAATAAGGAGGAGAATATATGAACAATCCCAAATTATATGGAAAATCCTCACTTCTCAAAACGGCTGCCCTTCTTCCGCTAATGACATCTTGTGTCCAATTAACAGATTCTCAGTCCTTTGATCCTATGTCCATGCCTCGAGAGGTCTATCTGGAAAAAGCACGCGGTTTTATTTCAAGAATAGATACACCTCTTTTTAACTTTTCGGATGAAAAGCTTTTAACAGACGCTTTTAAAACCATGCTGTCCACAGAAGAAGGCCGACAAATCTTTGAAAAGGTTCCGAATAATCTCCGTTTAATTGTGACAGATCTTTCTCATTCGGATCTCCCTCGTTTTCAAATGGCTTACGATACAAAAAGGACGATTATTGCCAACGACGAATTCACATCGGAAGAAAATGAACTGATTCTCCCCCTGATATTGGCTCATGAAATGAAGCATACCATTCAACCAAAAATGCCAAAAGGTTTGACACTCGATCAGTATGCAACTCTTTATAAATTAAGAGAGATAGACAGTCGAATGACTGAAATGCAAGTGATGGTTGATTGGGGCTTGGATCAAAGATATGAAATACTATCCAAACCACATAGAGAATATGCCTCTATGTATAGAGAAAAACTGGATAAGCGTCTCAAAAGCGGAATATCGGACAAAAGAGCCAGAGAACTGGCAAAACAAGAGACAAGATCGCATTTTTTCAAAATCTATTTACATGACGATGACAGCAATCGTTTTATTGAACCGGACTGGAAGAAAGCATATGAATCTTATATGATGGAGTCCATTATTTTTGAAAATACAGAATTTAAAAAACCAGAGGATCAAACACAAACCGAAAAAAGCGCCTATCATAACGCATTGGATTTTTATCTCAAAGAATGTGGCCCCTTTTTGCATAGATGGGAGATCAACAAAACCGGAATCAATAAGAGAAATGAAGACTTTAAAATAATGAAAAGAGCCGTTAACTTGTTGGATACTTTAAAAAAATCTCAAGATAATTATAAGGATATTCCGTTAAAAAGTGCCTACACGCTTGCCGAAAAAGGCTATACCGAACAAAATATTAAACATCCAGAGAATATGAAAAACGTAAACACATGGCTCATTCGCAGCAGAATTGTCTCAGAAAAATAATTGATCATGAATCCGCCGAATGTGACTATTTTAGAAACCGAGAAGAACCGACATTTTTGAACACCGTTAATAAAGAAGTTATACTTGGCCACAAGAAAATTAAGAGGCCGTGTTAACGCTCTCAAGATCTCACAATGAGACTTCTCTTGTTCCAAAAAATAAAGAAATTATACTTGGCACGACAAATAAAATTTTAATTTAATTTAATTTTTTTAGACCCGTTATATTTTGTATTTTTTTTCAAAAATTTTGTCATAAAAAAAGAAAAAAATCTCCTCTTTTCAAGTTGATTTTATAGGCTTTTTATGAAATAATATAGGGTATACGGACTATATAATTACTATGAGGCTGAACATGGATCAAAAAAAGGTTGAACAAGAGAAAAAATATCATATTCTCAAAAATCCCTCCGGCCATCTTATGATACTTATTCGAGCTCGTTTGGAAAATGCCGAAAGCCCGACAATTATTTATGATGGTGGGGATCACGCTCTTTTGTATAGGAATCAAAATAATACAATCGTTTTAGATTATATCCACCCGGCCGTTCGAAGCGATTTGATGACCGTTAAAGATATCTTGGTTGTAGAAGTGCAAGGAGAATCAATTATACGTGAGTATAATTCTCAAGTTAAACAAATGAAGCATATACCTCTTCCCTCGTTTGTAAACTGATACTATTCAATATTTTTTGATCATTTTATGCGGGTTATTTAATTTTGTAAAAATACTTGCCAAAACAATGAAAGCATGTTATACTGTCCCCCGTCAGGGAGGTTTGCCGTTATGAAAAACAAAAAAAATTTTTTAAAAAAATCCGCTTTGCTAACTACGGTTGCACTCCTCCCCTTTATTGCTTCTTGTACACAGATCAATATCCATTCGGATTTTTATCCAAAAACAATGTCTCAGGAAGAGTATCAAAAAAAAGCCAATGCTTTGGCTTCCAGAACCTCTTCCCCCTTCTTCCACTTTGGTGAAAGTCGATTGCTTAATGAGGCTTTTGAAATGATGCTCAACACAGAAGAAGGTCGTGAAGTCTTTGAAAGAGCCCCGACAAATTTAAATCTAAAATCATTAAATTTTTCTCCGGAAGATCGAAAGAATGACATTGCCATGTTGGCTGTTGATAATTTCGTCTATGTTGACAGTGACATTATCGAAACAGAGAATATCGGGGGATTGGCTATGATGCTTGCTCATGATATTGAACACCATAATCAACCGGACTTTCCGGATAATCTGACTTTTGATCAATATGCCACACTCTACAAACTCCGAGAAATTGATGGTCTTTTAACGGAAATGCAAGTTGCAACGGAATGCGGATTGGACCAATTCCCTTCTTTGCCGGAACCCTATCATCTTTATGGGAAGATGTATCACCGAAACTGCGATAAATATCTCAAAAAGGGGGTCCGAGAAGAAAAGGCCAAAAGATGGGCAAAACAAGAAACAAAAGCTTATTTTTTTAAAGCCTACTTAAATGATGACGAACCCTTTATTGATCCCGAATGGAAACAAGCCTATGAAGATCGTCTTCTTAAATCCATCTTATCTGAAAGTGTCAAAATCAGGAATAATTCTTTTTCCGATTATGAAAGCGATGAGATTTATTTTAAATCCCTTGACTTCTATCTGGAAAAATGCGGTAAATTTCTAAATAAATGGGATATCAATCGCTCCGGAATCAGTGCCTCCAATGTAGAGGCGACTCTGGTAAAAGAGGCTATTGATCTTTACGACCTTTTGAAAAATGATCCGGAGTTAAAAAAATCAACTCTCCAAGACTATTACAACTATCTTAAACAAGATCTCAAAAATGAAGAAAGCACATCACAATGTCAAGACAATAATGTCAATTTTCTTCTTCTATCCCAAAAAAATCAACATTCTCGGCACTAAAATAACCTATTCATTTACCGGATAAAACTCAAATAAGAATAAAGGAAATTTCCGTTTAGCACTCCGGCATAAGTATAAGTTCTCAATAAAGTCAGGAGACCTTTTAATCAAACAGTCGCCTCAATACTAAAAATTCCCGGTTGGATCGGCATAACGACAGCCTTCGAATCGGCAACCGGAGAGATATCTCGAACGGAAGAGAAAAATGGACCTTTTCGACAGAGCGTTAAAAAAGAATCAATATTCTTGTCATCTCCCTCAGCCAATATCTCAACCTGCCCGTTTATTCGATTGCGAACCCATCCTGATACATTTAAACTTTGGGCCGTCCTTTGAGCCCAAGCACGATACCCGACCCCTTGAACCCTTCCGGAAACAAAAATATGAATAAGCATCAATACATCTCCTCAATGTAAAAGCCCCGTTAACG
>CALXPF010000051.1 GCA_944390205.1 uncultured Alphaproteobacteria bacterium | reverse complement strand
TGGGGCGATTGATCCAAGGACCCGTTTCCGGAAATGACGGAAATGATCCTTCATTTAGTCCGCCGATGATACAAACATCCGGCTTAATGAGGCGGGCTTCGATCGGCCCTAAAATATCTAATCGAGGATGCATGCCAAACTTGGGACGAACCGTCTTCGTGTCCAATAACATTTTGAAGGCATCCTGATATCCCTTCGGATCAATGACACCAAGGACCGGAGCATATGAAATAAATTCCGTTAAAAGAGTGTAGGCCGTTTCACCGGCAGAATCACCCCATAACCTGTCGGAACCGCTTTCCTCTGGTGTTTGAGCTAAATCTTCTGCCGCCTGAAGATGAGCTTTTAAAAGTGTATCAAAGGCAATTTGTTTTTCTTGAAAACAGGTCAAAAAATTTTTGAGTGATTCATGGAGGGGAAATTGAAGTTTTTGATGGGTTTGTCGAGCGGTTTTTTCTGCCTCTCTGAGCTCATTTCTCAGAATATGAGGTAATTTTCCGTTGGCTGAAAACGGGTGTTTTAATAATGCAACCAAATCAGGTCCTTTCCCTCCGTTCGAGGCAAAATCAACCAATAAAGATAAGAAAATTCCCTGCGGTGTCTTTGAAAGAGGAATGCCGGCCGAATCATCTAAAGTTATGTTCCATCGTTTCATCTCCAAAATAACACGTCTGGCTAAATTTCTGTCGTTTGTCACTAAAGCACCCGTTTGATTGGGTGTTTCGAGTACTTCTCGCAGAAGAATGGCAATGGCAACCGCCTCGTCCGCTTGGGTTTCGCATTCAATACGTGTGACATTTCGGATGCTTTCCGGTGAGAAAGAAGTCGTTCTCCATTCATCTGTTTCTTCAACCGGTTTAAAAGCCGACTGAATAAGTTTTTCACGAGGAGAAACAAGACCTGATTCCTCGACATTTTTCGGGTCTGTTTTTAAGGCGTCTAATAGTTTTTTAAAGCCATATTGAAAATGTGAATCGGACAATTTTTTAAAAGTATTATCAGAAATATTTTTATCGAATCCATTTAATAAAATAAAGCAGTTATCATATTTATTTAAAGCTTTTGTTAAACTAATGACAGAGGGAAGGGAACCATCAAATCCGGCCATGATAATGGGATGATCCGGTTTTTTTTGAGAGAGTTTTTGGGTATACGCTTTAATCAAGCGAATGGTTCTGTCCGTTTCATCAATTTGATTCCGTTCCTGCAGAATTTGAGGCCAAACCGTTCGAATAATATCCAAAAAGCGAATGGTTTCATTCCAATGTTCGGCAAATTCTTGTTGCGGAACCAGTTTTTCCAACTGAGATAAATCGGTTTCATGTTGATAAAATTCATCCAACAAGGATCCCAGACCGATAGCCACCTTAATCGCTTTATCAAGCGTATTGATATTGGGTTTTGCCTGACAGAGTTTTGCCAAAAGCAAAAGACGTTCCGTGCCGGATAAAGCAGGCGGAACATCTACACTTAAATCATTGAGATCATATAAGGCGGTTAAACGAGGTAAAAGCATCCCCGATTGAGCAGCGTGAGAAATAAAAGCTTCCTTAAGGGATCGAACGGCTCTTTTGGTCGGCAAAATAATTTCTGTTTGGGCTCGTTTAAAAGGATCATCACTTTGTTGTTCCACCAGCCGGATAAGACGATCTGAAAAATTTTCTGAAAACGGAACGGAAACAATCATATTTATCCTTTTTTATTAAATAATTGTTCGGTTTCAAAAAGAGCTTCCGGATCACCGATATGATACCAATTCCCATCAAATACAAGATGAAACAATTTTTTATTTTTTTGAGCGGTATCAAAGATTTGTCGCATACTAAAAGAGCTGTCCGATATGTTATCAAAAACACGCGGATGAACAATTTGAACCCCGATATAGACATAGGGGACATTCTTTTCCGTAGGGCTTTTTCGGCGTAAACGACCATTTTCGATAAAAAAATCTCCCTCTTTTGAAGATCCTTTTGCTTGTTTGAGCGGAACAACCGCCAATAGAACATCCATATGATCGGGATCCCAAAAATCTCCCATTTGATCTAACAACTTATTATGGGGCTCTTCCCAAAAGGAATCGCCGTTCAAAATAAAAAAGCCGTTTTTTCCCAAAGGCAACAAGAGGGGTAAAGCATGTTTGACACCACCGCCTGTTTCCAAAGCGGTCGTTTCATCCGAAAAGAAAATAGGGTCGGAGGAGCTTTTTAACTTTTCTTTGATCATTTCTCCTTTATAACAGGTATTGATCACAATTTTTTTAAAATGATATTTTCTTGCTTTATCCAAAATATGCTCCAATAATGACCGTCCGTTCACTTCAATGAGCGGTTTTGGCTTATTTTGGCATAACTCCCGCATGCGAACACCGCGTCCGGCCGCGAGTATCATGGCAATCGGAAGAGGTTCTTTCATGGAAGATTCCTTTGAATGATTTTAACGTCTTGATGTCTGAAAACGGGGGGAACATGCTCATCCAACCAAGTCTTGTACTGAGCGAGAAGCGGATGATCAAGATGCTTTTCTAATAAAGACCACACAAAGGGAATATGTTTCAAATACCTGTCTTTATGATCTCGAACACATAAGCGGACGAATATGCCGATAACCTTTGTATGACGTTGAACGGCTATAAGCGGGTAGGTGGTATGAAACTCCGGCGTGTTATACTCGGGGAGATGTTCAAAATAATATTGTTTCATTTCTTGTTGTAAATTTTCATCAACGGGTCTGCGGGCATCTTCTAAAAGTGAGGCTAAATCATATGTGACGGGTCCGAAACGAGCATCTTGAAAATCTAAAACGGCGCATCGGTTGTTTTTATCGATCATCAGATTATCCACATGATAATCGAGTAAAACGAGTGTATTTTGAACTTGATGAATTTGTCGGATGAGATCAATCCAAATTTTTTCAAATTGCTTTTTATCTTCTGTCGAAAGATTTTTCCCGACAACATAAGGAATAAACCAGTCTGTTAATAGTGAGGCTTCAAAAAGCATAAGATCTTGATCGTACTCTTTAATCCCCGGATTTATTCTGCTGCGTTTTTGGAGTTTTATTAATTCATCAACGGCACTTTTGTATAAGGATTTCTCGTCATATCCTTTGGCAATCAGGCGTGTAAACGTGTCGTCTCCGAAATCCTCCAACAGCAAAAAACCGTTTTCGAGATCTTCCGCATAAACTTTGGGAGCATTGATTCCATATTGACGCAGTATCTTGTCGATAAAGACAAAAACTTCCGGATTTTCCGGCTTGGGAGCATTCATTAAAACCCGTGTTTCAGATCCTTTTGTCAGACGGTCGTACCACCGAAATGAAGCATCACGAGCCAGTAATTCTCGCTTAGCGGTTTCCCAGCCATTCTTTCTTAAAAATTCTTCCAGTAATTCATCTCGTGTCATATTTTACTCCTCTACTGTGATACGGCGAGAACCGTCTTGTTGCATTTCAAAGCGGATTTTTATGTGATTTTTAGGCAATAGCGAACCTATTTTATCGGGCCATTCAATGAGTGAAACTCCCTCCGAAAAGGCTTCTTCAATACCTAATTCATAGGCTTCATCCGGAGATTTTAACCGATACATATCAAAGTGATAGATCGGAAATGATTCTGTTTCATACGTTTGCAGGAGGGTAAAAGTAGGACTGGGAACGTCTGTTTTTGAATGGGTTAAATATTGAATAAATCCTCTTGAAAAAGCCGTTTTACCGGTTCCTAAGGTCCCATGGAGTGCAATAATGCTTCCCTTTTTGACGGTGTCCGCAATTTTTTGAGCCAATAAAACGGTTTCCGATTCTGAGTGTGAAATAAAAACGCTCATTTAAATATCCTTAATATGATGGTGTGTATGTCTGATTTCTGTTTTTTTGACGAAAATCCCAAGGCGCTTCAAACTTTCCTTCCCATAATCCCAAACGATTTTGTCTGGCATTTATTTCATACGGGATATAAACGTCTGTGACGGATCTGTCGGCAACCGCCCAACCAACGGCGACCAGAGCGGCCCCGACATCGTTTCCTTTTAAAGAGCATGTCGCGATATAATTACCCACATGATCGCCTCCGACAACGGTGCATTCCAGAAGTTTTTGATAGATCATTTTTTTGAGCATTTGTTTGGATCGATGACCGCATTGATACTCTTGTCCCCGATTATCCAAACACATCTGGCGAGGATCCGGCGTGTCGATTCCGTATAGTTTAATATACCGTCCGTTTAGCACAAACAGGTATCCGGAACGGACTTCTGTCGGAAAACCGACAATTTTTTGTGGGTTATTCGGATTTAATGTTTTTAAATCAATATTATCTTCCGCCTTTCGTCCTTCTAAGATGAGTTCGGGCCTTGGTTGCGTTTCCGGATCACTCTTTAAAAAGGAGGGGAGCCAATCCATTGATTTTATTTTTGCAAAAAATCCCATTTCACCCGAATCAAAAATCCCTTCTGTTTTTGCTTTTTCTTTCTCTTTTTCAGACTCTTCTTCCGTTTTTTGTTCGTCGGAAGCTTCTTGAATCATGTTTGTCGTTTGAACGGCGACATTTTTTGATTTTTGATACAAAAGAGTACATCCTTTAACGGATAACAGAACCACCGAGACAATAACGGCGGCAATAAAAACATATTTAATCAGAGCGATCAGAATGTCAAAGGAAAGCTGAGCTAAAAAGAACAGTAAAAAGCCGGCAAAAACAAGGACGACAAAACCAATAATCGTCGTTAAGGCTGATCCTGTTTGAATGCCGAAAAAGCCCATAACGACAGAACCGATCAGAAGGGCCCAGAGCGTAATTCTTAAAAGCATATTAACCTCCTTTTTTGACATTCTATAATTAAAAAAGACAAAAAAGCAATCTTTTTTGTCTTTTTTAAACTATTTTTTCAGAAAAAAATCCGGTTATTTTTTGGCTTCATTTGCAAGTTTGTTTTGGTATAAAGCTCCAAAATCAACCGGATTGATTTGTAAGGGAGGGAATCCGGCTTCTCTTGTTATATTGGCAACCAATGCTCTTGCATACGGAAAAATAAGTGTCGGAATTTCAACCAACAAAACAGGTTCAAAATGTTCTTTCGGAACATTTAAAGAAACGAGGGCACCGTAAGTTAAATCACAAACGAAGACGGATTTCTTTGTGTCGGAAGTCTCAGCCGTGGCTTTGGTTCTCAGATCTACCGTGAATGTGTTGTCATTGCCGGCCTTATTAACTTGAACATCAATATCTACATTGATGGACGGAGCCGATCTCATCTCTAACAAGATTTGAGGCATGTTGGGTGCTTCAAAAGATAGATCTTTGACATATTGTGCATTGACTTGAATGCTGGGGACGTTTTGTTTTTCTTTTTCTGTCATTTTTTAAGAATCCTCTTGAAAAAAAATTGAATATCAGATTAAATAATACAAAATTATATGTACAAGTGTTTTTTTTAATAGTCAAGTGAAAAAAAAGGTGAAAAAATGGACAATACGATTTTTTTTGTTATTCTGGCAATTATCAGTTTCTCTTTATTGTACAGAGCTATCAGTCGTTCCGATTTGGGATTAGATAAGACAACGAATCAGGGACTTCCCGACAAGATTCGATTTGTGGATGGGAAAGACGGAAAGGTGATTGAGATGAAACTCATTCAACCGAAACAAGCTCAAAATGAAGTTGTTTTTAATGATGAAACCTTTTTGGCCGGTGCTAAATTAGCGTTTCAAACAGTTTCAACCGCCTTTGCAAAAGGAGCCAAAAGCGATCTTAAAAATTATTTAACGCCGGATGTATACAAGCTATTTGAAAGTGTTATTAATCAACGAGAAGCTCAAAAACAGACAATGGATTTCTCTTTGGTTTGTATCGATTCGGCCAAAATTATTCAAAAATCGAATGATCAAAGTGAAATTACGGTTCAATTTATCAGTGAGCAGGTGAACCTGTTGAAGGATGAGTCCGGTCAGGTTTTGGAAGGGGATCCGATGAGCATTTCCAAAATAGCGGATATCTGGAAATTTAAGCGAAAAGGAAAAACAAAATGGGTTGTTTCGGCGACAAAAAGCGGAGAATTTTATGCGTAAAAAAAATATTTTGAACGGAGCCATTGCTTCTTGTTTAATGCTGTTGGCCGGATGTTCTTCCGAGCCGTTGTCACAGGGTCGTTCTTTTGATGTCGAGAAAACGGCTTGTTCTTATTTGCCGGGTTGGAATCAGGATAATTTTGAAGAGGCTCTTCCGGCGTTGTTGCGCTCTTGTCAGCGCCCCAACAAAGATTGGAGCTCCTTTTGTCGCGGTTTGCAATCCTATCAAAATGCCTCTTCGGATGAAATTAAATCGTATTTAGAAGAAAATTGAGTACCTTACACTGTTTCGTCATACGGATCGGAAACGGGAATTATCACGGGATATTATGAAGCGGAATTAACGGGAACCCGAACAAGGGTTTCGTCTCGTCAGGTGCCTGTTTTCGGTGTCCCGTACGGATATAAGAACGGAAAAACATACCCCGAAAGGGAAGATATCGATGAAGATTTTGAAGCCCCCATTATCGCTTGGGCTGATGATCCGGTTGAATTGTTTATTTTACAAATTCAGGGCTCCGGTCGAATGATTACACCGGACGGAGAGATTAAATTGGGATATGGCGGTAATAATAATCGTCCGTTTAAGGGAATGGGGGAAATTATGCAAGAGGCACGAATTGAAAATATGTATTCCATGCCTCAAATGAAAGCATGGCTTCAATCTCATCCGGAAGAGGCGATAGATCTCATGAACGAGAATCCGCGATATATTTTCTTTCAAGAAATTATCGGAGAGTCGCCTTACGGGGCTGCGGGAGTTGTTTTGACACCGGAGCGTTCCGTTGCCGTAGACAGAGAGTATATTCCCATGCATACCCTCATGTGGTTAGATACAAAAGATCCGGATGGCTTCCCGATCCAAAAGCTGGTTGTTGCTCAAGATGTCGGAAGTGCCATACAAGGCGGTATTCGTGCCGATTATTTTTGGGGGCATGGAGAGGCAGCCTTTAACAAGGCCGGTCGAATGAAAAGTAAGGGTCGTTATTTTTTGCTTTTACCAAAAACAATGAAGTAGGAAATGGATCAAATACAGCAAAAGCAAGATATTTTATTTTGGACGGATTTGATAAAAAGCGTCACCCCGTTAAAGGGAAAGGAGAAAATGGCAAGACCCTCTTTTCCGAAGCGATTGACCGTTATTTCTAAAAAAGAAACCGAGTTAAAAAAAGAGCTTGATTTACATGGTTTGACAATTCAAGAGGCCTATGAAACAACAAAACGATTTTTACGGTTTCACCAAAAAAGAGGGTCTTTGAAAGTTCACGTCATTACGGGAAAGGGATTTAATTCCCCCGGATTAATCAAGAAGGAAATAGAGTTTTGGTTGGAGACCCCTGATTTTAGAGGGCTGATTTCTTCTTATGAATGGAAAAACGGGGGAGGGTCTTTATTGATTATGCTAAAAAGGATAAAAAAATGACAAAAATCGTCATGGGAATAGAGAGTAGTTGTGATGAAACCGCTTGTGCTTTGGTCAATGATCAACGAGAAATTTTATCATCGGTTGTTTGGTCACAATATGATGAACATCGTCGTTTTGGAGGGGTGGTTCCCGAAATTGCGGCTCGAGCTCATCTTGAAAAATGTGATATTTTGATTCAAGAGGCGCTCAATAAGGCGGGAAAGACCTTCAAAGATTTATCGGCTGTTGCCGTTGCCGGCGGTCCCGGATTGATCGGCGGTGTACTGGTCGGAGTTATGACGGCTAAAGCAATCGCCTTGTGTCATAATATTCCGTTTATTGCCGTCAATCATTTGGAAGGGCACGCTTTAACCGTTCGTTTAAGCCATCCCGTTGCGTTTCCGTACCTGCTTTTACTCACTTCCGGAGGGCACTGTCAAATTTTGGTTGTGGAAGGAGTCGGTCAATATAAAAAATTAGGCGGAACAATTGATGATTCGGCTGGGGAAGCCTTTGATAAAGTTGCCAAAATGTTGGAAATCGGATACCCCGGCGGTCCCAATCTGGAAAAACGAGCAAGAGAGGGTGCTCCTGCCGGAATTTCTTTTCCGATTCCGATGAAGGGGCGGGCAGGGTGTGATTTTTCATTTTCCGGATTAAAAACATCCGTTCGTGTTTATATCGAAAATCATTCTCCTCTTTCGGAACAAGATAAAAATAACATTTCGGCGGCTTTTCAAGAAGCTGTTGTAAAACAGATGAAAGACAGGTTGATCCATGCAATTGAGATTTTTAAAAGAGATTATCCGAAAGCCAAGGATTTAGTTGTTGCAGGGGGAGTGGCAGCCAATACGTCCGTTCGAGAAATGATACAATCTCTTGCAAAACAAAACGGATTGATTTTTTCGGCACCCCCCATTCAATATTGTACGGATAACGGTGTGATGATCGCCTGGGCCGGTATGGAGCGACATTTGTTGGGTCTTCACGATTCCTTTGATTTTAAAGCACGCCCGAGATGGCCGCTTGATACATTATAAAAGAATGCAATAAAAAGAGACTTGACAGGGCTTTTGAAGCCCATTATATTGAACAAGATCATTTCTATTTAAAGAGGAGGAAACATGGAAGTTATCAACGATTCGTCTTTTGAGACGGAAGTTTTAAAATCAGAAAAGCCTGTATTGGTTGATTTTTTTGCAACCTGGTGTGGCCCTTGCCGACAATTATTACCCATTATGACAGAGGTTGCCGATGAAATGAAAGATCGGATAAAAATTGTTAAAATGGATGTTGATGAGTCCCCCAAAACACCCGGATTGTTTTCTATTCAAAGTATTCCGACTTTAATTTTATTTAAAGACGGAAAGGTTGTTGAACAAAGAACGGGATCCATGCCGAAATCAGAATTGGTTCGTTGGATTAACAGCCTTATTTAAGTTATATTCGTCCGAAAACGCCCCGTTCAGGGGCGTTTTTTTGTATCTAGAAAACCACGCGTTAGACGCGTGGTTCAGTAAAGCTTATAGCGGTGAGGATGACAAAGCGC
>CALXPF010000050.1 GCA_944390205.1 uncultured Alphaproteobacteria bacterium | reverse complement strand
GGAGCGCTTTGTCATCCTCACCGCTATAAGCTTTACTGAACCACGCGTCTAACGCGTGGTTTTCTAGATACAAAAAAGAGAAAGGATGTCCTTTCTCTTGATTTTATTGGTCGGAGTAGCGGGATTTGAACCCACGACCACTCGCCCCCCAGACGAGTGCGCTACCAGACTGCGCTATACTCCGCCCTTCATCTTTGGCGTAGTGTATCCCCTTTTTAAAAAAAATGCAAGCCTTTTTATCACGTCTTATGTTTTTTTATAAAATTTTATGCGATACTGCCTCACCCCAAAAAAACTTTATCCGACTGCTTCCGTTTTTTTCTCCGGCGATACGGTGGGCATTGATAACAACGCAATTAAAATCATCCACCCGATAATCGGCACAAAACCAATAATCAAAAGCCAACCGGATTGACCGATATCATGCAAGCGTCTCACCGATAATCCAATCAAGGGGGAGAGCATTAAAAATACAAACAAAACAATCAAAAAGGGCGTTTTTAACAATAAATCAAATAAGGATAATAAAACAAAAATAATACTGACAAACAAAATAAAGCGCCAATACACTTCCCTGCCGACACGGCCTTCAAATTCCGCATAATTCGTCTTTAATGTTTCAACAAAATATTTTTGAAACTGCTCTTTGTTGACATTTTCTCGAATACTTTTCAGTGAAAACCATTTTTTAAAATTTTGAACCGTTAACCATTTTTTGAACTCTTGCATATTAAAATAACAATCTAACTTTTTCATTTATCCTCCACAATCATCTACTTTTTCTTTCACTAAACCACTTTTTAACATCAAAATCAAGTATAAAATCATGTTTCATTCCGGTCACCGACAAAAGTTTATCCTATTGATCAACCCTCCACTCTCCTTTTAAAACACGCTCAATAAATACGGGAACTTCCTTTTTCAGTCTTTGTCTGATTGAAGGCCCCGAATGTCCTATCGCCGGTACAAAAATCAATTTGGCATTTGAAAGCCCTTTATAGAGAGCATACGCTTGATCGGGCGGGCAAACAAAATCCAATCTGTTTTGAAGAATTAATGTCGGAATATTTTTGATCTTTTGAATATGTTTCATCAATTCGTCTTCTTTGAAAAAGAAATTATTTTCTTCAAACATCAAGGCTATTTGAGCGTTTTGTATCTTTTGATCTGTCAAGGGAGTTGTTTGAAACACCGGATCCAGACTTCCCAACAAATATTCATATCCCGCATAATATGTCAAAGCTGTTTGAAGATCTTTGTACTTTTCTGAAAAAAGAAGTTTATGATATCCTTTCAAAAGATCTTTTCCCTTGATTTTTTCTAATTTTTTCTCCATCAAATCCGGATAAAAAAGACCGCTTGCTTCCTGTGTCCATTTGAGATCTTGGGATCGAGCCAAAAAAATAGAGTTAAGGATTAGCCCATAAACTTTCTCAGGATATGTCTCGGCAAATAAAATACCGAGAGTCGATCCATACGAACCACCACTCACAAAAACCTTTGTTTTTATTTTGAGAAAATCCAGAAGTCGCTTTCCGTCTTCAACCGCTTTTTGTGGCGTATTTTTTAAAAACGGATCTTGATAAGTCGATAAACCGCATCCTCTTTGATCAAACAAAATTAACCGTATTTTTTTGAGATCAAAAGATTGAGTATGCTTAGTACTGAAACGCCCTCCGGGACCTCCATGAAAATTCAAAACAGGAACGCCCTCCCTACTCCCGAATTCCGCAAAATGAATACTATGTCCGTCACCGACTGCGAGAAATCCCTCATTAAAAGGTTTAGGCTCTTTTTTTAAAAATGAGAATAGGTTCATTGATTATTTCTCCTTTTTTATTGATCTTTAAAATTACTCTATCTCTTCCGATACTGTCAGCCAGCTTTCCTCAAGTTTTTCAATTTCTTCCGTTAAAATTTTTAAGCGTTTTGTCATTGAAACAATCTCTTCTCCGCTACGTAATGATTGAAAGCCGTCTTCTATTTCTTTTTTCTCTCTCTGTTTCTTCTCTATCTCCTGTTCTAAAGATAACAGTTTGGCTTTTATTTTTCGCTTATCAGACTGTTTTAAAACAGCTTGTTTTTGTTCATTCTTTTTCTTATCTTTCACGGTCGAAGACGATGAATCGGGTCCTAACAAAAATTTTTTATAATCTTCCATGTCTCCCAAAAAAGGTTGACATCGATGTTGATTGATTAACCATAATTCATCCGCCATTGCCTCGATCATATGTAAATCATGTGTGATCAAAACAACAGAGCCCCGATAACCGTTCAATGCATCCAACAAGGCTTCTCTTCCTTGAATATCCAAATGATTGGTCGGTTCATCCAAAATAAGAAGTGCCGGCTTATCAATGCTGATAACTGCAAATAAAAGGCGGGCTTTTTCTCCTCCGGATAAATTTTTAATAAGCGTTGTCGCTTTTGTGCCTTCTAAACCAAAACCGGCCAAAAAAGAACGTATTTGGGTCTCATTTTGATCACGCATTAACCCTTTCAAATACGCAACGGGTGTTTCTTCCAATGGTAATTCTTCACTTTGATGTTGAGCAAAATAGCCTATGCGTAGTTGTTGCGATCTGACGATTTCTCCCTCTTGCAAAGACAATTTTCCGCACAACAATTTTGCCAATGTCGACTTACCGTTCCCGTTGGCCCCCAACAAAGCGATCCGATCATTGTCGCCGATACTCAAATTAAGACGCCTTAATACGGGCTCTCCCCCATAACCGACCGATCCGTTTTCAACCTTAATTAACGGCGGTAATAATCGTCCGGGATCCGGAAATTGAAAATGATCCGGCGTTTCTAAATAAATTTCCGGTGTTTCTTCCATTTTTTCAAGCATTTTAATTCGGCTTTGGGCTTGCTTTGCCTTACTGGCCTTATATCTAAATCGATCGATAAAAGATTGTAAATGCGCCCTCTTTTGTGCCAACTTTTGAGCCTGCCTTGTTAAAACCTGCTGTTTAAGTGCTTTTGTCTTTAAAAAAGTATCATAATTACCATTATAAAAAACAAGTTTTTTTTGCTCAAAAGAGACAATATAATGGCAAACCTGATTTAAAATATTTCTATCATGACTGACAATCAAAAGAGTGCCGTTATATTTTTTGAGATGATCCTCCAACCATAAACTCGCTTCCAAATCCAAATGGTTCGTTGGCTCGTCCAATAATAAAACATCCGAAGGTTTAAACAGTGCTCCTGCTAAAGATAAACGCATTCGCCATCCTCCGGAAAAATCAGAAACAGGGCGTCTTAAATCGTCATTTTTAAATCCAAGACCGCTCAAAATACGAGCAATTCGCCCCTCCGCTCCTTCTGAACCCAACAACCTCAATCGCTCATGAATGTCCGGTTTTTCCATGTCGGGAGCCGTTAAAAGCCGGCGTCTTAATCGAATCAATTCCGTGTCTTTTGAAAGAACATAATCCAATACGGAAATACTCGGATCGGATATCTCTTGCTCCACAAAACTAATACGATCTTCTTTTGGAAAATATAGCCGTTCTCTTCCGGATTCGACATCTTCTTGAAGCAATTTTAACAGAGTTGACTTACCACATCCGTTATGGCCGACCAATCCCACCTTTTGCCCGTCCGATATATGCAAAAAAGCCTTCTCTAATAAAACTTTGGCCTCTACCTGAAGCGTGATGTCTTTTAGATCAATCATTATTTTCCTTTCAAAAAAATCATATATAAAAACGCCTTAAAAAGCAAGTTCTATCATCACGATAATTATCATCCAAAGACAATTATCCCCGCAAATCTTGACTTTTGGGATAAAAAATGCCAAAATACCTCGACCATGAATAATACGCAAAAATTAACATACGGACCCATTTGGCTTCCTTTGGTGAAGTTTGCCCTTCCTTTTTTGGGGGCCAGTTTTTTACAAGCCCTTTACGGCACAACAGACATGTTAATTGTCTCTTATTTCGGAGATGCTTCCGTTTTATCCGGTGTCGGAATCGGTGCCCAAGTGATTTTTGCCGTCATGTGTTTGATTACCGGATTAACAACCGGCGGAACCATTTTAATCGGTCAGTACTTCGGAGCCAACAAAACAAAAGACGTTCAAGAAACAATCGGCACCATGTTTGGTTTATTTTCAATCGTCGGTGTTATCATGACCGTGTTATTTCTGCTCTTAACGCCTACTTTGGTTGACTGGTTGCAAACCCCAAAAGAAGCCATTGAAGAAACAAAACATTATCTGTATTTTGGTGCTCTCGGCATTTGTTTTACATTTGGATATAATGGGATTTGTGCCGTCTTAAGAGGATTGGGAGATTCTAAAAATCCGCTCAAATTTATTACAATCGCTTGTTTATGTAATATTGTCCTTGATTTCCTTTTTGTCGGCGCATTCAACTGGGGGGCCGGCGGAGCTTCTTTGGCAACAACCTTATCTCAAGGGATAAGCCTCTTTTTTGCCATTCGGTATCTCAACAAAAACAAATTTATCTTTGACTTTAAGTTCAAAAACTTTTTGCTCATTCCCGATAAAATAAAAATGATTTTAAAAATCGGTATTCCCGTTTCTTTCCAAGATAGTATTTTAATGATTTCTTTTCTTTTTGTTTTGGTGATCGTTAATAAGATGGGCGTCTACGCTTCGGCAGCTGCCGGCATTACGGAAAAGATAGACGGTCTCACCATTATTCCGTCATTAGCATTCTCTTCGGCCGTTTCTGTCATGGTGGCTCAAAATATCGGCGCCGGACATTTAGATCGAGCCAGACAAGTCATGTTCACGGGGCTTTTGACTTCTCTTTGTTTCGGGGTTCCCATGTTCTTTTTAATGTCTCATTTCCCAAGTACCGTTATGTCGTGGACAACCAATAATCCGGAAATTATCAGACAGGGAGCTGATTATATTTATGGGTACAGCGCCGATTGTATTCTCTTGTGCGTCGTCTTTGCCCTCAATGGTTTTTTAAACGGATGCGGAAAAACAACATTTACCATGTTAAATAATGTATTCGCCGCCCTTTTTGTTCGATTACCACTCGTTTATATCGCCACGGATTTGTTTGAGGTCGGTTGGGCACTCCCCATCGTTGCATTTCCGCAAATTCTCTTCGCTCTCTTCTATTTCTACACGGGACGATGGAAAAAAGGAATGATCAAAAACACTGTGTCTTCGGAAAATATTCAGCAAATATTTAAGGAAAAAACCTGCTGAAATATATTATATCAAAGCTTTAAAAATTTATTTTTATGAATTGATTTTAAATGTGAAAATAAAATTCCGAATAAAACAAGAATAGCCCCGTACATCTGACTTTTCGAAATACTTTCATGAAGAAAAACAGAGGCCCATATCAACGATAAAATCGGTTGAATATAGTAAAGTAATCCGGCTTTCACCGACCCTAATTCATATAGAGCTTTGTTCCACAGAAAAAAAGTTAGACCGGAAATAATCACTCCCAGATACGCAATAAATAAAATTATTTCCGTATTCCACTGAATATTCTGATAATCTCCAAAAATAAACGAAGACGGAATCAAAAATAACAAACCGACAAACATTGAAGAAACCAGAAGATCCAACATTGGCAAGCGAACCGATTTTAAATGTTGTAAAGACCCATATAGCCCAAAACAAACAGCACCGCCCAACATCCATAAATCCCCGCTTGAAAAAGAAAGATTCAATAAAAGACTCAGGTCGCTTTTGGTAATGACAATAATAATTCCCAGTATTGTCATCATATATCCAATAACTTGAGTTATGGAAATTTTAATATGAAATAAAAGGCGTGAAAATAATACCAAAAACAAGGGGCCTAACGATCCGATCAGCGACATATTGATCGCACTTGTTTCATGCGCGGCGTGGTACATCATTAAATTAAATGAAACGATTCCGGTTAACGCAATCGCCAAAACCAATTTTTTATATTTCCAAATTAAATCAAAGTGACGTCGAATAGACGCATAGGCAAATGGGAGTAGAACACAAAAAGCGATTCCCCATTTGATCGTTGCCAATTGAAACGGCTCAATAAAAGAAGCTAAATGCTTTGATATAATAACGCTAAAGCTCCAAAAAAAAACGGCAATAAAGGCATAGACATATCCGACTGTATGCTTAAATAACATGAATATCCCCCTTCCTTTAAAAAAATAATAGTCAAACGATTATTTTTAAGATATAGTATCCCCACAACGATTATATGGCTTCTAAACGTTCAATCGGCAAGATAATAAGGAGAGGAAAATGATTAAAACCGCTGAATATGTTTCATTAGGTCATCCGGATAAAACGGCTGATTTTATAACAAGCTATCTATTAGATCATTTCATTCAACAAGACCCGTTTGTGAAATACGGCGTCGAGGTGATGATTAAAGACAACACGGTTATTTTGGGGGGTGAAGTCAGCGGTAAAGTCGACTTTCTTTATATTGAAGAGACCGTTAAACAAGCCCTTTGGCAAATCGGGTACGATGAGCGATATGCTGGTATTTGGAAAGAAAACGCCATTGATATTCGCAAGGTTAACATCATCAATTTTATCGGGCTTCAATCTCGAGAAATCAATCAAGGTGTTGAACAAAACGGATGGGGAGATCAAGGGGTTTTTGTCGGATATGCCTGTCAAGGGCTGTTCAATTTACCGCAAGAACTGGTTCTGGCTCGTCAATTAAACAAGGCTCTTTATGAAAAAGCACGCACTTCCGAGAATTTGGGAATTGACATAAAAACACAAATTACACTTGGGCCGAAAGGAGATATTAAAACAGCTATTGTCGCCATCCCCATGAAACAAGAAGAAGATTTAAAACCATTTATTATTCAAACACTTGAGGAAGAACCTCAAAATCTGATCATCAACGGAACCGGCTCTTATACAATGCATTCGTCCATTGCGGATTGCGGTATTACCGGTCGTAAACTCGCTTGTGACTTTTATTCTACCGCTTGCCCCGTCGGAGGCGGATCTCCGTGGACAAAAGACGCAACTAAAGCCGATCTAACTCTCAATTTGTATGCCAGACAATTGGCTGTTCAACATTTGAAAGATAATGATGAGTGTTTTATTTATCTGTCTTCTTGTATCGGAAAATCAGATCTTCCGAGTGCGGTCATCAAAACAATCAAAGGAAATGTCGTTGAAACAAAAAATTTAAAAATAACAAAAACACCTCAAGACCTTATCCGAGAAATGGGATTACAAAAACCGATTTTTGCCGATCTTTGTCGAGTAGGCCTTATGTTTAAACAATTCTAGATTTTTTAAAATTTCTAAAAAATCAGGAAGCGATTCTCTTTCCTGTTGGGAGGGAGCTCAAAAATCTCTCCCGAAACCTCCTCATTTTACAGAAGGGTTTCGGGGAGATTTTAAAGTAATTAACGTCCTTGATTCCATTTTTGACGAATCATCTTATCAATATACATTTGGGCGGAATTTTCTCCGGCTGATAAAGCAATGATAGCTTTTCGATTATCGTTGGGAGAAACCTTATTTTTCCGCTCATGACCGCATTCTTCACATCGATGTAAAATATATTCCGCCCCATTTTTAATTTCCAATGAAACAGGATACATGATTCCGCCACACGATGAGGCTCTATCTCCCGGATTGATATCAACGTGTTTACTGCATAAACATTCGGGACAGTGATTTGTATATCCGTCTCCCTTGACTTCAGTTCCACAAACCTCACACACAAAATCTTCTATCTTTCGATTAAATTGCTTCATTCTACACCCCTTTCTTATTTCTTCATAAAGTTCTTAAATAAATGAACATCTTCAGATCGTACGGCCACTTTCATTGAAATTGTCTTAGAATAATCTTTTCTTTCCAAAACAACTGCTTTTCGATAAATTAAGGACAAAAGCTTACCATCCTCAATCGGAATTTTTAAAGAAAGAGTCATGCGATTTTTATTAAGCATCTCACTAATTCGCACCAGCAATCTTTGAATCCCCTCCCCGCTCTTAGCCGAAATGGGAATTTCATTTTGTCTCCGCAATTTCTGTTTACAAATCATTTCTCTCTCTTCATCCGGAAACAGATCGATTTTATTCAAAGCCTCAATAATTTTTCCCTCATCCACCATTTCTTTTAAGCCCAAATCACTTAAAACCGCCTCGACATCTTCTTTTTGGGCATCGGTATCCGGATGGAAATAATCTCTGACATGAACAACCACGTCTGCCTCTAAGACTTCTTCCAAAGTGGCTCGAAAGGCCATGACCAGTTCTGTCGGCAGGTCAGAAATAAATCCGACCGTATCAGATAAAATAACCGTTTGTCCGTCCGGTAATCGGATCTGGCGCATGGTTGGATCCAATGTGGCAAACAACATATCTTTTGCAAAAATATCGGCATTTGTTAAATAATTAAAAAGCGTCGATTTTCCCGCATTTGTATAGCCGACCAATGCCACAATCGGAAAAGGAACCCGCCGTCTTGCCTGCCGATGCAATTCACGTGTCTTTTTTACTTCTTCCAACTCTTTTTTTATTTTAACAATATCCTCATCTATCAACCGTCTATCCAACTCAATTTGCGTTTCACCGGGTCCCCCCAAAAAACCGGCTCCGCCTCGTTGCCGTTCCAAGTGTGTCCATGACCTAACCAGTCGTGATCTTTGATACGTTAAATGAGCTAACTCAACTTGCAGAACCCCTTCTTTTGTACGAGCCCGTTGACCGAATATTTCCAAAATTAAAGCCGTTTTATCAATAACCTTTGTCGACCATAATTTTTCTAAATTACGTTGTTGCAACGGCGCTAAACGACACGCCAAAATAACAACGTCTACTTTATTTTCTCGAATGACGGAGGAAAATTTCTCAACGGAGCCTTGTCCCAAATAGGTGGAGGCTTTAATTTCTCTCAGCGGAACACATGACGATTGGACAACATTCAATTGAATGGCCTTTGTCAAAGCGGTCATTTCATCCAGTTTGGCATCCGGTGATCGAGTATCGGGAGTATCTTTTAAGTAAGGTAAAAGAACAAGCGCGTTTTCTGACAATTTTTCTTTCCTCTCTTTTATTTCCTATAACATAATCCCCTTTACACAAAATAAAAATGCCTCTGAAAAACGGTACATTTTTAGTCTGTTGCCTCTGTGTATGAAGAAAATGTTCATTCTCCTTGCTTAACGATCCAGCTGAATAACTTCGGAAGGCATAATGGTGGAGATTGCATGTTTATAAATCATTTGCGTATGACCATCCCGCCGTAATAAAAGAGATTCGTGATCAAAAGCCGTAATTACACCCTGCAATTTGTTGCTGAAAAAAAAAAAAACAGTGACGGGTATTTCCTGATCAACAATCTTTTTCAAAAAAGT
>CALXPF010000049.1 GCA_944390205.1 uncultured Alphaproteobacteria bacterium | reverse complement strand
TCTGTCGTGAGGGTATCTTTAAAATTTTCCGACCTGTAGAGGGGTTCATCCGCATTCATGGAAAAGCCCTTTTTCTCTTTTTTCGAGCTGCTTTGTGAGGCACTGTTAGAAGAAGTTGCCTCAGCTAAAAAAGAAATCATTTGGGTTCCCATAAAGCAAAAAGCTAATAAACCGGCCAATAAGATTTTTTTCATTATATTTCTCTTGATGTTAACTATTGAATATTTTTATTTAAGAACGAGATTGGTCGCACATGTTTTTCCGTTTTCTTCGGATAAATCATATGAAATTGCTTGATTATCTTCAAGTCGTTTTAAATGAGAAGCTTTAAGGGCCGTAATATGAACAAAAACATCCTTTTCTCCGCTATCCGGTATAATAAATCCATATCCCTTTTTAAAGTTAAACCATTTGACTTTTCCTGACTGCATAATTACTCTCCTTTTTTGAGTCAAAGCCTTATCATCGGCACCCATATTCGATATTCTTGATCGGTTTCGGATCTGTGGTTCTTGATCTAATTTTTCAACAAAACATTTCTCTTGACGCCGAATATTCGAAAATCGAAGACACTTAAAATATAAAGACCTTTTTTAAAAAAGACAAGAGATAAAATAAATCGATTAAGATTCGTTGCACTAGAAATACTCTGTTTGAAGAGTATGGAGAAAAGTATTTATTTTTGCATGAAATCAATGAAACAAGGGTGTGATTTTCTTGTTGAAAGAAAAAGAGACGCTCTGTCCACTCGGGAATCAATGAACACTATATGCGGTTAGCTCGTTTTGAAGTACAATCGCAAAGGCAACTTCTCGACTGGCGGCATATCCCATTTGTTCTCCCTGACCACTGTAAATGGACCAAACGGATTCGTTGTTGATGGTTTCTTTTTTTATATACGCCATTTCCGAATCAAAGTCTTTTAAATCCGAAAACGTATAAGAGAGATCCGGAGAAAAATTAATTTTAATCGGTTGTGTCATGTTTTTCCTTTTTTGTTTCTAGAAGATGTTTTGTCTCGTTTTGTGAAATGGCAATTCGCTTGACTTTTTTTTGTTTAACGGGCTTGATCATATCGATATTAAGCAATCCGTTTTCCAAAAAAGCACCCGAAATTTTCATTCCGTCAGCCAAAACAAACGATTTAATAAAAGAACGTGCGGCAATACCGCGATGCAAAAAATATCTTTTGGGATCTTGTTGCTGTTGACCTCGTATAATCAATTGATTGTCTTCTTGGAGAACGGACAAATCTTTCTCCTGATATCCTGCCACAGCCAAAGAGATTCGCAATTCACTCGGAGACAGTTGCTCGATATTGTAAGGAGGAAAAGATTCGGATCCTTTTGTGATTTGAAGCAACATGTTTTCTATTTCGTCAAATCCCAGCATAAACGGGTTGTGAAACGGGTTTTCAATAGTCATCTTCACCTGCTTTTAAACGGTCAATAATGGTTTCTTTATCTTGTACCAATTTCGGATCATCCAAACAGAGTCCTTCGATGGTTTTGATGGCATGGATAATTGTTGTGTGATCTCTTCCAAAATAAGAGGCAATATCGGGCAATGAAAGAGATGTTAAAATTTTTGATAAATACATGGCCATTTGTCGCGGTCGGGCAATGTGACGATCTCGTCTTGTCGATTTTAAATCTTGCAACGATATTTGATAGTAATCGGCCACCGTGTGTTGTATCATCGGAACGGTTATTTGCTTTTCCGTTGTTTGAAGCATGTCTTTTAAAACTTCTTTCGCCGTGTGAAGCGTGACGGCTCCGCCGATTAATTCCGCATGAGCGATCAAGCGCTTGAGCGCCCCTTCGAGTTCTCGAACACTGGCGGTTATTTTTTTGGCCAGAAAATCTAAAACATCATCCGGAATGTGAACGGACGTTTTTTTCCGTTTCTCTTGTAAGATACCTAAACGCAGTTCATAAGAAGCTTTCTGAATGTTTACAACCAACCCTTGAGCGATTCGTGTTTTTAAACGATCTTCAATCCCTTGGAGATCCATAGGGGAAGAATCCGCCGACAAAATGATTTTCTTCCCTCGAGCGATGAGAGCATTAAACGTGTGAAAGAATTCTTCTTGGGTTGCTTTTTTCCCGAAAATAAATTGAACATCATCGATCATTAAGACATCAACGGAACGAAACAAGTCTCGAAAAGATTCGGTTTTATTGGAGCGAAGAGCCTTGATAAAATGTTGAAAAAACTGTTCGCTGGAAAGATAAACAACACTTTTTTCGGGATATAATTCCTTGATTTTCCAGGCGATGGCATGCATTAAATGGGTTTTCCCCAATCCGACCGAACTATGCAGATAAAGCGGATTGAATAAAATGCTTTCATCTTCGGCAACACGACGAGCGGCCGCATAAGCAAACTCGTTTGATTTGCCGACAACAAATGTGTCAAACGTATGTGAGGGATCCAAAAAACAAGGAATTGTTTCACCGTCTAATTCAAGTTCGGCAGAGGCAGACATGTGCGCCGGTGTATTTTTGATCGGAAACGACTCGTTTTGTTTTAAAAAAGAGTCGTCCAAAAGAGAACTTGTTTCTCCGGTCAACGGGACTGTCGGAGTCGTAAAAGCCGGCTTTAATTTAAAATTAAGTTTATCTATCGCCGGATTATATGCTTGCCAGATAGAAAGAATTTGATCCGCATAGTTTTGTTTTACAAGCTCATGAATGCACGGAGACGGAACAAATAAGTTAACTTCATTATTTTCAATCGTGTCGGGAACAATTTTAGACAACCAACGTAATGCCAATCGATCCCCCAGCTCTTTTGTCAATTCGCCGTAAACCGATTGCCATTGACCTGTTAATGTATCCGGAGTTTGATTTGCCATTTTTATATCCTTATAGTCGTTCTTTGTTGTTGTTTCTTGTTAAAAAATCTTCAACGTTTAAAATCAAGATCTTTTATTTTTTAACCTTTCGTTAATATATCATAAAAAGTATTTTTCAAAACGTAAACGACTTTTTTTGATTTATATGTAAATAAATTTCTTGACGCAATATATAGAGTAATAAAAACAATATATATTTGTTGCACGACTTATTTTTTAGAATAAAAAACATAAAATCTCCGTGGCTTATCGAAAAGGGCAAAATAGAGCCGAAAGGAAAATTTTAAACGAGTCTTGAAGTGGTGTTCATTTAATAAAATTCTTATTTTAAAACGAGTCGTATTTGTTTTCGAGAGTCTTTCTTTATGTTCTCATTTTAAATTAAAATCAAAGTTAAAAGAGAGCGTTGATTAAAAGGGGTCTTGATTTTTTTGCAAAGGACATGCATAAAAAAATACCCGAATTGCTTCGGGTATTTTTTTGAACATTTGAAATTTAGTAAACTTCAAAGTTAATGATAATTGAAGAGTTATTAACCTCAGTACTCTTCACCTTGTTTCCGGCGATAGATTTTAACGCTTCTTGAACACCGGTTGTAAACCCACCTGTAATTGTCACTTTACCGGTTGAATCCCCTGTCATACCTGTAGCTCCGGAAACGTTGTTGCTCGTTGTTGCTTCGCTCATAACAGCATTGCCCCCACTTTGTTTGGACATACCGATAACGGCCACTTTAGAAGCAACATCGATAATTTCGTTTGCACGATAACGGTTCATCGCCATTGTATAACCGGCAATACCACCAATAGATAAAACACCGATAATAGCCAAAACACCTAACATTTCAACCATTGAACGGCCTGATTCTGCATTTGTCATTTTTATCATCCTTTATATAAAAGTTGAACACATATCTTTAACACAAAGAGCAAAAACCACTTGAATCTTCACCCTTTACACTTTAATTCTAACATCCATTAAAAAGTATTGCAAGTATTATTTTGAGTAAATGGCCTCTTTTTTAGCTCTTTTATTGAAAAAATGGGAAGGTGTGAGCCAGAGATTGCAAAATAATGTCCTTTTTGTCGGATATTGTCCTTTTTTGTCGGTATTTGGGGTGTCGCAAAAAATGGAAAAACAGGATATAATTCTAATATAATGGAGCAGTATTCCATTATTATTTTTAGTTAGAAAGGAATAAAAGAACACGAGCCGGCTTGTTAAAAAGTCGGTTTTTTTATGAGGGAAACATGACAATAAGGACAGAATTGGAAAGTTTAAATAAAACAAAGACAGCAATCGGGGAGGCGCTGATCGAAAAGGGAATGGATATATCAAATAAAGTCTTTTCGGATGCTCCGGATTTAATAAAAAGTATGAAAAATGAAGGCGGTGACCGTGTTGAAGCTATTGCTCTCGGCCAATCGGATTTTAAGACGGGAGATAAGGTTTTATTAAATCCTACTATTTCTTTACAAAAAGAGACAGAAACAGAATATACCCCGATCTATAATTCTAGTTGGAGAGAAGAAAAACAGTACTATTACACACCGATCGGATGTGTTTCGGCATACTATGGAAAGGTGTATGCATCGGGAGGCAGTTCGGTCGAGTTAACGTATGATACGAAATTAAAGCGCTATGCGGGAGAAGCCGCATCTTCGTCAACCGCCTATCCTCTTATTTGGGGGAATCCGCAGCAGTTATATTATTTGATTGCCAGTGCCGGTGCCGGCGATGTGACATTTGGACGATTTAATTCTCAGACTTTTTCTTATCAAGAAGAAATTAGGTATACAACGACTTCTCAGTATCAATCGTTTGATTTGTTGGATAATTATTTTTATGACACTTATCGCAATAATTTTGGATATATTCAAAACGGAGCGATGACGATTCTTTGCTCGGCCGGAATAGACAATCACCCGCATTCTTTAATTCGATTGAATAAAGGGTATGCCATTATATATGCTTCCCAAAATTACGGATATGATTTTGATCAAATGAGAACCGAATCTGATCCTCAAACCGCCAGAAGTGTTTCGGGATTTAGGTTTCTGCAGTTGACTGATAGACGCTTAAACACGGTTCGGTCACTGGATGAGGAGGGAGATTATTTTATTGCCGGTCCTTACGGTTCGCCGTTTGGAGCAAAAATTTTTAGAAAAGCAAAAGCTTCAACAGATGGGGATTTGATTGTAGAAGAAGTATATGATTTATCCAATCAATTGCCTCGTTCCGCTTTTTCGGTAGATCAATATTGTTGTCAGGTTGATCCGATAACCGCAACCAAAAAATTTGCGGATATTTTTATTCGATACGGAATAGGAGAATTGTACTATTTGCAATGGGATGGAACAAATTTAATAAATTATGGTAAGATTGGGAATAACGACACCTTACTTTTTTTCTTTAACCCGTTGGATCGTATTTTAGTCACAAATAAGTCAAAATCAGCTGAACCAACTAATACGCCGGATTTTCATGTTTTTTCTTTTCAAAATGTGATGAATAAGGAATTTGTGGCAACGGATATGGTTTCTGCTAACTGGACACAAGATACGTTGACCGGATTTGTGAAAGAGAATAAGGGACAAGATGCGTTCGGAAATAATATCGTAGATGTGATCACGGTGCGAGATCCCGATAAAACACCGTGGACGGAACAAGGAAAAATGTATGGGTTTGAGATTGTTATAGAAAAAGGGAGTTTATAAAATGGCTATTCAAAATAATTTTAGTGTGGAAGGATCCGTGAGTATGACGTCAGCAGGAATTGCAAGTGGGTTCTCGAGCAGAAATGCGATTGTGATGAACAAACGATTTCAAGTTGAGAATTTACCGTGGGAATTCAATACCAGAGTGAGAACGGGGGATGATGTGACGACTCGTCAGAAATTGAACGGGAGCGTTCATAATATGGATTATCAGTTTCCAACTATTGAAATTGTTAGAGAAACAAATCAAAATTTTAGTATATGCTTATCATCAACCGGATATTCTTGGGATATTGCTTCACAGATTTCCGGTAGTCATCAAGTTTTACCGAATAGCTGGTATCAATTACGATGGGGCTGGTCCGGAACGGAATATTATTTTGAGTATGCGTTGGATGATTCGGGGTTTATTCGCGATATAACTGTTGCAAGTTCTGTTCCTGTTTTTCAATCTTTATATGCCATGGGGCTGGGAAATGATTTATATGGTTCAAATTATCAACTTCCATTTTTGGGTGATTTGGATTTAATGCAGACCCATCTTCAGATTGGCGGGGAACTCTATTGGAGGGCGTGTGAAGATATCGGTATTATCCCCGGAAATATCATTGTGGGACAGGGGTATTATAATGCAGACGGCGATCATATTATTAAATTTTCGGACCCCCAACGAAAAACGCTGAATGAGGCGACCACGTCTTCTGTTCGAGGATTTAAAAACAATGTTTACTTGACGTTATCTCCTGAGGGGGTCTCTTCTTTTTTACTTCAAAAAACGGATACATCGCTTGAGGGAAATTATCCTGCATTTAAAAAGATAGAAGAGAGGGATATTTATTTAGATGAAACAAAACAATATATCTTGGATCCACAGTGCTTTACGAAAATGAGTTATCAGATTGATATCGGTTATTTGGATGCAACGGTTTGGCAACAACCGACATTAACATCTGCAACTTCTTACGGAACGGTTTCTGATAGCCGTAATTCCGGCGGTGAGGAGGGATGGAAGTGTTTGGATGGATTAAATAATACAAACTTTGTTCCGGCAACAAGCGCCGGATGGTGGAAATGGGAGATTCCCATTTCTGTGTCGTTTGAGGCGGGAAATAGCACCATCACATGGATTCATCGAAGCAATTCTGAGAGTATGTCGGGATCGGACACGCTTCAATTTTTTGCGGATGAAGAAATGACAATTCCCCTCACGGATCCTTTTTCCGATAGTGGTTTAAAGGCTAATCAAGAAATTATTCTTCCTGTTATCACAACAACCAGTACCGATCTTATTTATTTAAATGTCAAAGCTCATTCGGGATATGGCGGTGCTTCCGAAATTGTATTTAACAATGTTTTGATCGGTACGGCGCCGTATGCCGGAGCTATTGAAGTTTTTCCGTTTTTTGAATATTGCAATGAAGAAGTCGGATATTTTCAATTGACGGAAGCGGTTAAAAAAGAATTGGAAGAGGCCGTTGTCGGTTCCAAACAAGAAACGATGTTTTTATATCTGGTTAAAAAAGAGGGAAAAACCGATTTTGTCCTTTCGGCTCATGATCCGAGCGGGTACGACTATTTTGAAAAAAGACTTCAGGTGACTTTAGATGAGACGCTTTTTTATATTGCCGGTTATACCGATCTGTCGGTTGACGGATGATGAGCAAGAATAAAACAAAATAAAGGAGTTAGGGTTCTTGTCGGATATCGGATAATCCCCAAAAGAATGCGGGATTGTTCGGTATCCGAATCGATTTAAAAATATATAAGGGCAAAAAAAAGAATCATCCGCTTTTTTACTTTGAATTTCGGGATATTCCTATCGGTTTATGGATTGAGAGAATATTCGAACGCAGAAGATTTTTTGATTTTTTATAAAAGGGATTTTAAAAGAGAATTTTTATAAAAAATTTTTATGGATGTTTATTTGAGGGGATCATTAAATGAATTTCTATCGTTGGAGTGGTGTGGTATTTGTTGTTTTGGGCCTTTTGTTCTTGTTTTATGATTGGGCTTATGAAAGAGGATATCATGCTTATCGAGGAGAAGTGACAGATCAAATAAATGCTTGTTTAACAGTCGGTCGATTAGATCTGTTAAAGGCAGGAGAGGCAGTTCAAAAAACTCAAAAACAGCTTGAAAGGAAAAAAACACATGACGAAATTTGTCGTGATATTCTTCAGTTTGATATACGTCAGTGCTTGTAGTTCTGTGCGGTATATTCCGGTTGATCGATGTCAACCGCTTTCGCCGAAAACACTGATTACGGTTCAAGATTATATCTTGAGAACAGTTGAATTGGAAACGTATTTGGACGAATGTACCAGAAAGGAGCGTTAGACCGTTTAGAATGAAAAATAGATCTTTGATATGATCAATTTTAAAAATTCTCTTATCAAATAATTACTTAATAAAAAGATTGACATCTGCCTTCAAGATATTTATACCTGAAAGCAGTTATTTAATGGGGGAGTATCATGAAAACAGTTTTATCACTTACGGTATTGTTTTGTTTCATCATCCGTTCAACCGTTTCATTTGCAACGGAGAATCCGCTGTTGTCCGTTAAATTTTGGAAAACGGCAACATATGAGGATGTTGTTAACGCCCTGAAGCAGGGACACAGTGTTCATGACAAAATCTCCGCTAGCGGTGGGGGACCTTTAATGTTCGCAAGTGCCAATAGTGCCGATCCCGAAGTGATAACGGTTTTGGTTCAAAACGGGGCCGATATAAATGAGAAAAGCAGTTATGATTTAACACCGTTGATCGTTGCCAGCAACAGTAATACTCATCCGGAGATTATAATAACATTACTTCAAAACGGAGCCAGTATAAATGAGAAAAGAGCTGATGGTGGGACACCCTTAATAGTCGCGAGCGCCAACAACCCGAATCCCGAAATCATAGCGACACTGATTCAAAACGGGGCGAATGTAAATGAGAAAGATTTAGATGGTTTGACCCCAATCATGGCCGCCGGTTGTTATAATACCAATCCCGAAATTATAACGACACTGCTTCAAAACGGAGCCAACATAAATGAGAGAGATAAAAAAGGATTGACACCGTTAATGATGGCAAGTCGCTATAATTCTAATCCGGAAGTGATTATGACATTACTTCAAAACGGAGCGGATGTTAAAATAAAAGATCAATATGGCAAAACGGTTTTGGATTATGCAAAGGACAATCCCGAAATATATGAGACGGAAGCGTATGAGAAAATGAATGATTTATTGTATGAGTAGAAACAAAAAACAACATTTGGGTTGCCTTTGCAGAGAAATTCTTAATGACTCTTTGTTTATTTGAACGGAACTCGGTAGGTTATCGTAAAATACAGATGATTTTGCTCTGTGTTGTGGGTTCGTTGTCGAATATTATTCTTTTAATCTGAGGGATGTGAACGAGCTTTTAAAAAAAAACAGATTTCCATGGCCTTTTGTTATAAAAAATCAAAAGAGAGCCATAATAAACGATTCTATTTGATATTTCCCCCAAAACGGAGCAGACAATTGATTAAAAAACAAGAGAAATCAATTAGATCAAGCCAATAATCGGGAATTAAAAAAGCTTTTGAATGATCAAATTGATTCGTTGCCATCTATAGCTCATTTATTTACCTCATCAGCGGAGACATTGTCTTTGTCATGCAAATGACATTAGTTTAACTTTTAATTATTGGAGTTTTTTATGGACTTTTATGCAAAATATACATTACCGCTTGGTTATCAAACGGGAGAAAATGATATTGATCGTTATGGTGTTGACCATAGCGGATTTACAACGCGAGATGAAGCGGAATATCAATTAGCAAGACAAGAAAAAGAAAACCAACTCATCAAGA
>CALXPF010000048.1 GCA_944390205.1 uncultured Alphaproteobacteria bacterium | reverse complement strand
GGATACGGGATATGTCAGCGCTTTGGCATGTCTTTCTTCTCCAAGTGCCAGAGACCTCTCGGCAAGTTGTGCTCCGTCTGATTTAAAATACATTATTACATACGGTTATCCGCAAGACTGGTGGCCGGACGATATTTCGAATAAGGAATTATGGAAAAGAGCCATATTACAAAGGGCCAAAGGAACTCCAGATTGCGGAACGATTTATCCTAAAAATGAATATGTCGGCTTTGACCGCTCTTATTTAGTGAATACGACCCAAAAAATGGCACGCTCCATCCCCGTTGCCATTTCAAAAGCCCTTATTTCCGAAGGAATGAATTTCTCTTCGGGCGACTTTAACACAGAGCCTTTGGAGGGTGTTTTATTTTGCATTTCACCCTTTAATCAACCCTATGAAACGGAGGGATTGCTTGTTCACTATGATTCGATAAACAATACGGGGGCCGGACATGATAACGCAGCTATCGGAACAACCGGAGAATGGGTCAATTTAAATACTTTATACTCTTCTTCATCCGAAACTTCCTTAAACACAAAAGGGAACGCCCTGCTTCATAACTTCTCATTCTCAGATACAACGGCCGGATTAAAATTTACCGGAAATCAGTATATTGAAACCGTCAATGAAAGAGCTCTCGGAAATGATTTTACAATTTCCTACATTATTGAACCGGATTCAACCGCTCTTCAAAATAAAACAAATATGATTTTTCTAAAAGGAGGGTCATCCGGAAACTACCTCAATCACCAATTTGACGCGTCCGGATTAAATTTAAAGATTGCCACGGCGACTAATGTGATAACCGTTCCGCAATCATACTTCTTAACCTCATCGAACAAGGCAAGACGTGTTGCCGTCACTTATGTCGTTCAAGATTTAACTCTTTCCTCTGCAAAATATTCGCTTTACGTAAACGGGCAAAAAGTCTCGGAAGGGACAAAGTCTGCCTTGCCTACCGGATTGGCAAGCGGAACTTTAACCATCGGAAGCAGTTCGGGAAGTGGCTTTAAAGGAACACTATATAACTTTAAGCTGTACAATAAAGCCTTAACAAGCGAACAAGTCGAAAAGAATTTTCAAACGGATAATCTGAGATATGGACCGTTTAATCAAAATATCGGGAATTAGAGAAATATTGATAAAGGAGCCGAAAATGAACGAAACAAAAACAAATGAACGCGGATCAGTCATGATGGAAATTATTGCCGTTTTGGCCTTACTCGGCATTATGGGTCCGCTTTTATTAAAACAAGTAGCCAACCGTAATGAGGAATTGGACAATGTAAACATGGCTTCTGAAATACGAACGATCAAAGAAGCATTTGCCTCCTATATCGCTGCCGATACGGCGAAGCTCAATGAGGTTTGTCAATTGAATTCAAGCGGAGCCGTTTCGGAATGTGCTCATTTTACCAATAATTATTCTACCTATATGGACAATCTTTGCTACTTTTTACCGGATGGTTTTTGCGGAGAAACAGATGGCGGAACACTCGATTATTACACTTTAAGACTGTACGGATACATTCAAGATCCGGATATTTCTCCCAAACCTGTTTTTTATGGATTGATTATACCGCGGGATGAAATATTACCCTCCAATATGAACCTCAAAAGAGCCTCCCGAGTAGCTTCCATGGTAGGAACAGACGGCGGAATTTACGATTCCGGCCAATTGATCGGTACAATGGGAAGCTGGGTCTTGGATGCCCCTTCCGGATTTGCCTCCATTCAACCAAGCGCCCCCAATTTCTATGTTGCCATGACCGGATTGGATATTTATGTTCCGGATGTTGAGGTGCAGGAAATTGATCCGAATGCCGTTGCGCTTCCTGAAAATTTAGCTCTTGGGAAACTCCATGCATGGAATTACTTTTCTGTCGGAAATACAACCGCCGATAATGCCCGATGTTTTGAGTTATACCACGACCAATTAACGACAACCGGAAATGCAACTGCTTCAAACGATGAAATCAAGTCGGTCGGAACGGATGGTTGCGATCCGTTATTTTGGGTTGGCGCTACCGGTAGAACCGGCTATGACAGATCTGAGCCTAACCAAGTTTATGTTAAAAATAACTTATATATCGGTCGCCAAAACAATGCTACCGCTTATGACGGATCAACGGGTATTTCGGCGGTTGCCATTGAAACAGACGATAATACCCTCACCTATCCAGAAGATGACGATACAACAACGGAAGGCCGAAACAAACAACGTCGTATTGTTGTTTACGATATTTCCGGTCGTGAAAAGGTGACAATCGATGCCAGAGGTCAAATTGCCGTCAAAGGAGACGATATTGAGGTTCTGCAATCAGACGGAACAACCGTCACGGAACCGGAGACATTGACAATCGCCGATGGAAAGATTGAATCAAATCGAACGATTTTAAAAGATCAACGCAAGTCGGCTTCATCTAAAGAGGTTCAAAAGTACGTTCTTGATCCGGCCTATACATCTGTGCTAAACGATATTAAATTAACATCCCGTGGCGGTGCTCGGTTAAGTGAGATTTTACCTAATTATATTGCAAAAGGTGTCTATGTCCTGAATCGCCCGTCCGGAACAAGCACAACGGCCAGCTTTTTTACGACATCTATCGAAAAACCGCTTTGTCCATCAGGGTATGCTCCGGCAATTATTGTTACACCGACTCGTTGGGATTCCGGCCGTGTGAACGAAATTGATATTTCTCATACGCATACGCTGAACCAAGAGCAGATCAACTCATTGGTCAATAAAGCACGTGTCAATATACCGGCTAATTTAACATCCACTTATGTTCAAACCCCCTACGCAACTTCCGGTGCAACGACTAATATCGGGAATAACACCCGAAACAACATGGTCGTCGGAGATAACAAAAATAACACAACGGGTGTTTTCGGCGGAAATGACGATCGTGTCAAACAAGACGAGGCTCGCTTTGCCGTTTTAATTGACAATAACGAAACCGATTTTGTTGACAACGATTCCGATTTGGCAAAGCCCCGTTCTGCTGCCCATACTCCGACCACCTCTTCGACCGGATCATGGTCTGTTAAAATGGGATACAAGAGTAAGAATGATACGGATCTCTCTTCTTTTACGGGGAAACAGATCGGTGACAGCATCTCCGCATTGGCACAAACTTATTGTGTCTTTGACTCCACGCTTTTTGAAGAAGCGCCGGATAAAGATAGAGAATAAAAAGATAACAAGATCAACGCCCGCCAATTTATTCGGCGGGCTTTTTGTATCTGGAAAACCACGTGTTAGATGCGTGGTTCGGTAAAGCGTATAGCCGTGAGGATAACAAAGCGCTCCAAATAGGTTAGAATTTTCGATCTGCCAAGACGCAAAATACCCTATTTGGAAAGCAGCTATAAAAAAGGTTTATCGCCATATATCTCTGGAGATATCCTGAAAGGAACATCAGCGGAGAACAGTTATAAAAAAACCTTATAACCACACATGCCACCCCCACATTTTACGTGAGTGGTATCTCTTTCGATCAAAAATTTGGATTATTTCTTCACAGCACTCCCAAGCGACTAAAATTTTCGGTCTGCACGAGGCAAAATATCCTATTTGGAGAATAGTTATAAAAAAGGTTTATCGCCATATATCTCTGGAGATATCCTGAAAGGAACATCAGCGGAGAACAGTTGTAAAAAAGCCTTATAACCACACATGCCACCCCCACATTTTACGTGAGTGGTATCTCTTTCGATCAAAAATTTGGATTATTGAGTCGCCCTCTTCCGACAAAAGAAATGATTCTGGTCGCTAAAAGAATTCTTTTATTTATTTGTTAAAGACTTCTTAAACCTACATCCGTAAAAAGTTTATTCTCCGTCAGATTTGGACTAAACACCTTAATCAAATCAGCCAAAAAATAACTCAAGTACACCTCAATAATTCTTCAAAACTTTGAGAGCCAATTCCCCTTTAACAAGGGAAAATCATTTTAAAAAACCAGATAAGAAATGCAAATTGAAAAGAATTTTAATACCCTTCCAATCTCTCTTCCAACGTATTCCCCGGCAAGAATTCAATTAAGGGTCGTTCAATAAGAGTAAACGCCCCATAATCTTCTCTAGAGGCTGCCGCCATACAAGCTCTGGCAGCACAAACCATAACATTGGCGGTAAATTCGGGATTGATTCCCGAAACCTCATATCGCTGATTAACCTCCATTCCGGTTCTCTCCAAAAGAGCCGAATGATTGAGGGTATTATACTTATCAATACTCTTAACGGGAATGATTTCCGTTGGATCGGATGAAAAATAAGGATCGGACAAAATTTCCTTTTCAATCATTTTTAAATCAGCACCCGCTTCTAACTCAATATAGACGCGCCTTTTTTGTTTTCCTCTGCCGTTTGCAAGTGTCAAAGCAACGGCATTTTTCACGCCGGCCACTTGTTTGGCTTGAACGGTATGGCCCATACTACGGCCACCCTTTTCACCTCCGAATGTCGTTGTGGTATGGCCTGTTATGGAAACCATACGCATAATGGCACGCACGGCTGAATCGGTACCCGGATCCCATCCGGCACCGATAATAGCAACCGCTTTTTTTACCTTCGCCGTAATATCATTTTCTCGTTTAACGGCAATAATTCTTTCATGTTCATCAAATGCGTCAACAGTATTGATACCCAGCTCCAAATACTCTTTGATACGAGACGGAACTTCACGGGAAGGAATACACAATAAGGCCACATCAACAGATTTTAACTTTTTGATATCGGAAACCACAATCGTATTTTGAAGCTCCGCTTCATCTTTGCCGATAGAGCTGGGTCTTCTGACAACACCGGCAAGAACCATATCCGAACATTCCGAAATTGCTCTTTTACAAGCTCTTCCGACATTACCCCATCCGATAATAGCAACTGATATTTTCTGCATACTAAGATACTCCTAATGTTTTATGATAAAGACTTTGATAATCCAAAGATGATTTAGCCCAAGAATAATTTTTTTTCATCGCCATTTTGCGCATTGTATGAATATGGTCGGGTCGATCATACCAGGTCGCATTAGCCCACCCGATCGTATTGTAAAGAGCGTGAGAAGAAATATCATGGAATTTAAAACCGGTTCCAATTCCATAATACTCATTATAATTTGAAACGGTATCCTCCAATCCACCTGTTGCACGTGCAACCGGAAGCGTCCCATATGTTTGGGAAACCATTTGTTTCAATCCGCAGGGTTCATAAAGAGAGGGAACCAATGAAAAATCCGCACCGGCATCCATCAAATGCTCCATTTCCTGTTCAAATCCGATTTTAACACCGATTTGACCGGGGTACTTTTTGGGAAGAGAATCAAAATAATTTTGAGCCCAACTATCCCCGTTCCCCATAATAACAAACTGGCAAGACATATTCTGTAAGACGGGTTCGATACATTCGGAGAGCATCTTAACTCCTTTTTGTTCCGTCAAACGAACAGCCATAGAGAAAATGGGCTTTGAAATTGAGGACAGATTAAAATGATGAATGAGTTCTTTTTTATTTTTCTCTTTGCCCTGTTGAAAATTATGCCATGAATACTGATGCGGAATAACGATGTCTTTTTCCGGATTCCATATTTGCGTATCAATTCCGTTTAAAATACCATATAAATCATTTTGACGTTCTCGCAACATAAAATCCAATCCGCCACCATATTCCGGAGTTAAAATTTCATGAGCATAATTCGGAGAAACCGTATTTAATTTATCGGCGAATCGGATTCCGCCCTTCAATAAGTTAACACGCCCATAATCCTCAAAGGCCGATGCATTAAAGTCAGCCCAATCAATTTTTGCATACGGTACCACATCTGCGGGATATTTTCCCTGATACGGAATATTATGAAGTGTCAACAGACTTTTTGTCCCGTCAAAGAAAGGATCTCGATCATGTTTCAAATAATAGGGTACCAAAGATGTTTGCCAATCGTGGACATGAACAATATCCGGTTTAAAATTCAAATCTTTTGCCACTTGCAATGCCGCTCTTGAAAAGAAAGAAAAGCGAAAGGCATTGTCATGATATTCCTGATGTGTTTCCCAATCATCATAAATGCCGTGTTGTTTATAGACACGGCGATTAAAATATTTATTAAATTCAATAAAATAAGTTTCAACACCCTGAACAAAATCGGATCGATGGACACTAAAAAACTCCAGACAATTTCCCATCGCAACACAGTTGCCGTCCATCACTTTAAACAAATGATATTTTTGATAATCAACCGATGCATAAAGAGGAACAACAACCTTAACAGTGATTCCCTGAGCAGCGAGTGATTTCGGAAGAGCCCCGACAACATCACCCAACCCACCCGTTTTAACGAACGGTGTCATTTCACTCGAAATAAATAAAATATTATGTATCATTTGTCTCTCCCATTTTTGTTTTTAGCAGTATAAAAGAGAATAAAAATCTTTGCAAGTATTTTTAGTTTTTATTCATTGTATTTTTTACTTGATTTTCAAATCCGTTAAAGGTAGAGTGAAAATGAATATGGTTTTTTAGGAATAAAGTTATTATGACAGTTTTAGAAGTTGACCGGTCAGTTGGCGGGTTGAGATGGGAGTATAAAAGATCGGACGATCGTTTAGCGTTGGCGTTATCGCAAAAATATAATCTTCCTGATTTGGTCGCTCGTTTATTGACCTCGCGTGGGATCACGCCGGATACTGCGGAGGAGTATTTAAATCCAAAGCTTAAAAACAACCTTCCCAATCCTTTTTCTCTGAGAGATATGGAACGGGCGGCCTCTCGCATGGCAACGGCCGTCATAAACGGAGAACCGATCGGGTTAATGGGGGACTATGATGTAGACGGAGCGACATCGACCGCGCTTTTGAAAATGTTTTTGGAAAAATGCGGCACTACCGTTTTTTGTTTTATACCGGATCGAGATGATGGATATGGTCCCAACGCCGCTAAAATGCACGAGTTTTATCAAAAGGGATGCCGTGTTGTTGCAACACTTGATTGCGGAATGACGGCATTTGACCCGATTGATGAAGGGACAAAAGCGGGATTAGATATTCTTGTTTTGGATCATCATGATCCGGAAAAGCAACTTCCAAACGCCTACGCCGTTGTAAATCCGAAGAGATTGGATGAACCCATCACACATCCGTGTCGCTATATGGCTGCCGTCGGGGTCGTTTTTTTATTTACGGTAGCTTTAAATGTCATTTTAAGATCAAAAGGATTCTACAAAAATAAGCCGGAGCCCAATTTAATGTCATTTTTGGATCTGGTTGCATTTGGAACGGTTTGTGACGTTGTGAAATTAATCGGAGTTAATCGGTTATTTGTCAAGTCGGGTCTAAACCAGATGAAACGAGGACAGAATATCGGATTAACCGCCTTAGCGGAACTCGTCAACTTATCGGAACCGGCAACAACGTACCATTTAGGGTATGTTTTCGGTCCAAGAATCAATGCCTGCGGACGTGTCGGAACATCGGATATCGGGATGAAATTACTGTCCTGTTCCGATCCCGTTCAAGCGCATGCTCTGGCTCATGAGCTGGAAGAATTAAATCTCATGAGGAGAGATATCGAATCTGCCGTTTTATTAGAGGCCATTGAACAGGTCGAATCAAAACCGCTTGAAACACCTTTTATTGTCGTTCAGGGGGAAAATTGGCATCAAGGGGTTGTCGGTATTGTTGCCGGACGGTTAAAAGATAAGTATAATCTTCCTGTGTTTGCACTCAGTATTGAAGGAGATGAAGTGAAAGGCTCTTCTCGATCTGTTCAGGGGGTTGATTTGGGATCCATTATCATGAATGCTCTTCAAAAGGGGCTTCTGGCGCGGGGCGGAGGGCATCCGATGGCGGCCGGATTTTCCTTAAGCAGACAAAAATTACCTGCCTTTTTTTCTTATTTGGCAGAAAGCATCTCTTTTGATATGTTGGCTCATGACGGAACCGTTTTGGAGGTGGACGGGGTGTTGGATATTCAGGCAATTACACCGGATTTTATGGAAAAAATCAATCTGCTGGCTCCTTTCGGAGAGAGCAATCCGGAGCCGTGTTTTGTTATTAAAAACGTTTATATCACCAAAACAAATCTCTTAAGAAACGGGCACATCGGGTGTTCCCTCTCCGGATTAAACGGAGGGTACTTAAGAGCCATAGCCTTTCGCGCGGCGGATACGGAAATCGGAAAAGCCCTTTTAACGGCAAAAAACAAACCATTTCATATAGCGGGAATACTCAAGGAAGACTCTTGGAAAGGCCATGTTAAAATACAGCTTCAGATTCTTGATATCGCTCCTGCGGAATAAGGAAATGAAATTGAATTAAAAGGCAAAATCGAAAAATAATCTCTTTATATCCTTTTTATTTTTTTCTTGCCTTTTTGTCAGAAGCTTGTATAAATAGAGGAGTTTTAAACTTTGGAAAACGAGGAGTGTCAGATGTTTTATATCGGATTTTCAATTTTTATCGGGTATTTAGTCGGGTCCGTTCCGTTTGGACTGGTTTTTACTCGTATGGCCGGCTTGGGTGATATCCGAAAGATCGGATCCGGAAATATCGGAGCAACCAATGTTCTTCGAACCGGTCGAAAAGATCTGGCTTTTCTCACCCTTATTTTTGATATCGGAAAAGCAGCTCTTGTCGCCTTATTCTGTCAGTTTATTTTTAATGATCACTCTATGGGAATGCTGGCTGGGTTCTTTGCCGTTATCGGACATAATTATCCTGTTTGGCTCCACTTTAAGGGCGGTAAGGGCGTTGCATCCACACTGGGGCTCATGCTTGCGATGACGCCGACGGTCGGTATATTAACGGCCGTCTCTTGGTTATTAACGGCCATTACATTTCATTATTCATCACTGGCAGCCCTAACGGCTCTTGCATTATCACCGATTTTTGCTCTTTTCTTTGCAACGCCGATGACGGCCTTTTTATATCTTTTATTGGCGGTTCTTTCATTTTGGCGTCACAGAGCCAACATTAAAAGAATATTGAGTGGAGAAGAAAGCAAAATAAAACTGGGAAAGAAAACAAAATGAATTGTTCGGAAGACGAGATAAAAGACTGGCTTAAACTGGCTTTCAGCGAAAATGTCGGACCAATTACTTTTCGCGATTTAATCAGTTATTTCGGCTCCCCCAAAGAAGCCATCCGGCATATTGGTGATTTGTCCAAACAAGGGGGGCGCAGAAGACCGATCACGCTTGCCAAAGACAAGCAGATCGAAGAGGAAATTAAAAAGGCCCGAGAAAAAGGGGTAAAAATTTTGATATCAAAAGATCCAGATTTCCCAGATCTTTTAAGGCAAATCGAAGATACCCCTCCTGTTTTGTTCACTTTAGGAGATTCTTATTTGCTTAAAGCTCGATCAATCGGTATCGTCGGTAGTCGCAATGCCTCCATCAACGGACAAAATCTCACAAAACGGATTGCTTATGATTTGGTGATGAATAATTTTACGATTA
>CALXPF010000047.1 GCA_944390205.1 uncultured Alphaproteobacteria bacterium | reverse complement strand
GGCAGATATCAAGTCAAAAGAAACGGGAAGAGCTCCACACCCCATGCCGCCGGAATGGCCCACATCAACCCGTGGCGAATCGTCAGCCACAGGAGGTACGCCTGCACCTTCAGTTGAGAAATCTTCATCCTTCGGCGAATCGGCTGTCGGGGTTACTCCATCGAATCCGGTTGAAACACCGGCCCCTTCCGGCATGGAAGCACCACAAGTTAATAGTGTGTCAACCTCCGCTGAAAATGTAGCGCAACAATCCGACTCTTCCGTTCAAGAAAATGATTCTTATCGAGATAATGATATTAAATCTTCTCAATCCGAAAAATCTGATTCTTCTTCGGAAAACAAGGAGCAATCCTCGACCAAAACACGAGAAGAAGAAAAAGAGAAAGAATCGCAGAATCGGAGTCAGATTAAGAAATTAGAAGCGCGCATTCAAGAATTGCAAACAACGATTAACATCCTGAGAGGCAGTGGATCTCAAACAGAACAAGAAGCAAGGCAAATGGTTGAAGAATTGAGAAGACAAGTAGATCAACTCAGAAGAAAGGGATAAAGGGACGTTTCATGATCGTAATCAGGGGGCAACATATTCTTCGAAAGATACTGAATTTTTCAGTCGTTGTTTGTTGTATCCTTTTTTTAACCGGATGTGAAGAGGGCTTAGATACAACGACCATGGAGGAGCAATGGTCGGTAAATGTGGCTAATTGTTGGCCTTGCACTCTGTATAAAGTCGTTTTTGATGCCATCGGATCAGTTCTTAAATCTGTTTATGAAACGGTTGCCGATCTTTCCTTCAGCCTTTTAGGGATTGGGCTTCTTTTTTGGTTGGCCTTTACAATCGGACGGCTTGTCATTTCTTTAAAGCAACCTAATATTCCCGAATATGTTTCACTTATTTCAAAAACTTTATTTAAGGCCCTTATTGTTTCCGCCGTTTTGTTCAAACCGGAGTATTTCTTGGCCATGGCGGATTATATTGTGACGCCAATCATTACAACATTTGCTTCTTTATCCCGTGTTGTTCTTTTGGCAGATCCGCAAGTAGCAGAGCATTTTGTTGTTCCCGAGAGTTTAACAAAAATGGAAACGGACTATCCTTTGTTTACGGGGGAAGTCGGTTATCAGGTTCAAGATGTTATCTATCGCATCTATGCGGCCTTAAATTCAGGGATCTCATTAGGTGTCACGCTTATGGCAACTCCGGCCCTTTCTAATTGGATCATCGGCCCCTTTATCATTTGGATATTTTTCAATTTAATGATTATCTTTCCCCTTATGTTTATCGAAAGTTTTATTCGATTGGGATGTGTTCTGATTTTATCTCCGATTATTTTAGTGACATGGGTTTTCCCATCAACAAAAGGATACATTAAAAAAGCGTGGGATATTATTTTCGGGTCTATGTTCCAAATTTTTATGGCCTGTATTTTTATCGCCATTATGGTCAATATTATATATACGTATACAGATGCCAATTATCCCGGCATTCTAACGAACTCCAAGCAAACAAATGATCCCAAGTTGCTGTCCGAATTACAACGTCTATCATCCACTTCTATCGGATTTCTTGCTCTCCTTGTATGTATACTCAAATTATCCGGCAGTATTCCTAAAATATCCGGATATTTTGGCGGAAACGATCAACAATCTGAATTTGTTAAAATATTTAATGGATTAAAGCAATTATCCATAAATGCGACAAAGCTGGCTGTCGGAGCTCTTATGGTTTATACGGGTGTTGGAGCCAGTCTCGGGGCTTCCATGGTGGCGAATGCAACTATTGATATGAAAAATCAAGCCAAAGATGTGGGTGACGAGGCTCTCAAGGAACTAACGGATATGAATTCAAAAGAGGATTGACATGACGATAAAAGGTCTGTTTCAAACATTTACATTACTTCTTTTGGTCGGTATCATCTCTCAAATAGAGACGGACTTTTTATTATCTTATATCCTTCCGGTTTCATTGGTCGGAATTGTTCTTCTTTTACTTTTTTTCATCTATTACATCAAACATTTACCCAAAGGATTATTGTTTTTATTATTGGTATTGACACTAACCGTTCCGGAAAAAATTCATGCGCAAGGAGTCTATAATCCTCCCGAAATAAGTGCAACCGACATTGCGGGAGAGGTATTGGAAGGTATTCAAAATGCGACTGTCGGAGGAAATATTTGGACCAGCGAGTATGACGATAAAGAGGCACTGGAAAAAGATCGTCAAAAAATTATCAGCTATCAATCCGAAGTCTGTAATATTGATGAAAACTCATATGATCCCAGAGTCTTGGCAAAAGCCCACTTTATTATGAACAGTTTTCACAAAATGTCCAAAAGGGATGTAAACGGTGAGGATTCTTACTTGTTTGGGTTATGGAGCGGAGAGTCCGGCGATCAAATTCGAGAAGCGTATTCATGTGCGGAAGATTATGTTGAAAATGCTGCCAGAATCCAGAAAGAAGAAGCAAGCAAATGTGACAGCGTGGCGCTTATTGTCAAAAAATCCAATGAAAGTTGTTGGCCCTGTAAAACGACTTATATCGTTATTGAATCGATTCAGCGTTTTTCGAGTCTTTTATATGAGATTATTAATGATTTTGCTCTTAATTTATTGGGCACCATGTTTTTATTGTGGATTGCTTTTAAAACGCTTTATTTTTTAGGCACATTCGGATTTACAAGGATTAGTGAATATTTTACCGAATTTTTAATTCGAACGATTGTGGTCTGTTTTTGTGCCGTCATTCTTCATGCTCCGATCGGTGATTTTTTAAAAATGACCGTGTCCCCCTTTATTTCATATGTTGCCGGATTAAGCATTGAATTTTCAAAGTTATCTATTACGGGTGACTTTACGACGACAGATGAGGATGGAAACAAGACAACAACAAAGCAGACGTTTGCCGAACAAGCAGAAGAAAAATTAAATCTGGACATCACATGTTCTTATTGTCAAAACATGAACGATAAAGATGCAACGCTTCCTCATACAAGTGATACGACAAATTATTTTTTGGATGATCAAACCGTTAATGCGATTCTCTGCTTGGTTTGTACGGTTTACCAACAAGTTGTTCCGTTTACGGCGATCGGGGATTCCCTTTCTTGTTATAGTATTGCCATGGGACATACCATTCCGTTTATTTCTTTGACTCTTCCCAAGATACCCTATCTTTTTTTAGGTTGGACATTCATTATTCTTTTTTCTATTTTTATGGTTTTTGTTGCCTTCTATGTGATGGATGCCTTCATTAAATTGGGATTTGTTCTTTTTTTAACTCCCCTATTGGTGACAGCATTTGCTTTTCCTATTTCTCGAGAATACACACAGCGCGGCTGGAATTTACTTGTACATGCTGTTTTACAAATTTTAGGGTTATCGATTGCTACGGCATTGATCATCACTCTTTTTATCAATCTCCTTCCGGGGGATGGTGTATCGGCATTGATTGAGGCTATGGTTGAAAATAGCCCTGAAGATCTCTATGAAACGATCACGGGAGATTCGGTTTTGGGCTACTGGATTACATTTGTTCTGATTATTGCTGCTGCAGGATTTGGTTTTGTTATTTTACCGATCACGGCCACACTGGTTGAAACATTAAGCGGGGTCACAACGGGAATTCCCGGAGTTGGAACGGCGGCATTGGGATCCATGATTAAGACGGGCGTCGGAATAGCAGCCACAACGACCAGTTTAACAAAGAAAGTGGCCGGAAGTACGGTTGATTCGGTCAAAAAGACAAAAGCCTTCAAATATTTTGAAAAAGAGGGTGAAAAAGAGGCTCAAGCTGCCGAGAAACAGGTTGAAGCAACGGCACGTAAAATCTCAAATGATTCGGCCAAAGCCGTCGAAAAAACGGGAAAAGCAGCCGAAAATGCAACAAAGCAAGCCGGAAAGGCGGTTGCCAAAACAACAGAACAGAGCGGAAAAGCGGTGGCCTCCGGTGTTGACACGGGAGGCACAGCCGCCGGAAAAGGCATGATGACGGCCGGAAAAGGCATGATGACGGCCGGCGCCAAGATGTCATCAACCGTATTCGGTGCCGTTATCGGGATTCCTATGATGATTGCGGGAGCGGCTGTCACTCTGGCCGGCGCTGCGACAATGGCTGCCGCAAAGGCTGCGGCGGCGATAATAAGGATAGCCGCCAAGATTGCAGCTACCACCGTGAATTTATTTACTCAAATGGCTGCCGCCATGATAAAGCTAACCACCAAAACCGCCTCTAAGACCGTGAGGATGACCGGAGGTGCCTTAGAGAGAGGGGCAAAGAGAATTGTGCGCAACACAATCATGTCAAAGGCGAGACTAAAAGGTGGAATAGCCGGCACCCGCTCTCTGGTTCGCCACAGAAAACGATCGATGGTCAAAAAGATCAGAAGACTTAAAGGGACAGCAAAAGATAAGTATAGTTAATATCATTTTTTTTCATTTTTTTCATTTTGTCTATTTCCCAAAAAACTTTTTTAGTGTATAGTGAAAGAAAATAAATGAAGAAGGAGAAGAAAATGGAAGAAATCATATTCCCGAATCAGATTAGGATGTTCCGCCGTGTTCGAGGAAAACCAATGAAAAGTTTGGCTAACGTCTTGAACTTAAGTTTATCTGCCGTCAGCAAGATAGAAAAGGGATATCGTCGGATTGATGAAGAGCAACTTGAGAAAATATCCGAATTTTTAAACTGCCCGAAGGAAGCCATTTTTGTATCTGAAAAATCTTCACAGCCAGAGGTTATCAAAGCATGGAAGCATGAACAAGAACGAAGAAGTAAAATCAACGCCGGCAGTGGATTAAAAACAATGGGCGCGGCTCTTCGCTATTTGCGCGGTCAAAAAGGATTAACATTACAAGAGGTCGCCAAAGGAGCCAAAATGACGCTTTCCGTTTACCATCGGATTGAAATGGGGCAACGAGAGGTAGACGAAAAAACATTCAAGGATATTGCGCATGCTTTGGGTTATTCCGATGTTGATCTGCAACTTAAAATTTATGAACTTGATATGTCCGGCGCTTTAGATGAGTTAAAACAAACCGATGGGAAAAGCGGTATTTTCACCTCCAAAGGAGGCTATAACGACCTCCCTGTCAGTCGTTTTATGATGCGAGATGCCGATTCTCGTGAAATCAATGTTCCCATATATGGATTTCCCGAAAAGGACGGAACGATTTTGATTGAAAAAGAACGGCCCATTGGCTCCGCGCTATGTCCGTCCACTTTAGCGTTTGATCCGGACATTTACGGTATTCGTTTGAAAGCCCCTGTATTGGGCTCACTGATTCCGATTGATTCTGTTGTAATTGTTTCGCCGAAGTCAGAACCACAAGTCGGGGATTTGGCCGTCATGCCTCTTTCGGAAAATAAAGTTCAAATCGTTTCATTACAATCGACTCAAGATAACGGTTTCGAGGTCTCTTCCCTTTTACCTGAAGAAAGGCACGCCGTGACGAAAGACGATATTCACAAAATGCATAAAATTGTTTTGATTATTCTTTCATAAGGATTATTATGGCTCAAACAGAAACAGTCGATAGTGCTTTTGACGTTTTAACATCTTTCCAGAAGAGAAAAGAAGTTCGTGATAATGATACGGGTATTCGAGCTCAACGGCTTGTCAACATATACAGACACCTGTCCAGCTTCCCGAAAAGCTATGTGCAAGATTTTAACAAGCAGTTATTGGAAGCTTCTCCCGAAGTTCAAATGAGCTTGGGGAATATTGTCGGCGGGAACATTGTTCGTCAGTACTTAGATTATCTAAAGAACAAAATGGGACAGCCTGTCGGAGAAAAGGAAGATCAAAATACGGAATATTTACCGGAGAAGTCATATCTTCCCTCTCCTGAAGATGATCAACTCGGTACTGGCCATACATCATTTAATCAACCTCTCGGGGAGGCTCCCCATTCTTCTTTCTCTCCGATTAATTCCGTTGAACCGTTTATGGATCGATTTTTTAGCAAGCAACATGAGGAATCCGTCAAGCAGTCCGAATTTTTTCAAAGAGCCATTCAACAACTCCAAGAAGGTCTTTCTCATCAAATTCAATCTATCTCGGAACAATCCCGATCCTCAAAAGAAACACATGAAGAGCTTCAAAAAATGCAACAAGAAATTATTACACAGACCGTTGAAAGAATTGTGAAGCTTCAAACCGATATTTTTACGAAGGCTTTATCGAACGTCATACAAGACACAAAAAGATCATATCGTCCGATACCTCGAGAGAAAGTTTCATTTTTGCAAAATGAAAATGAGTCTGAGACGCAATATCCCATCATCGAAGAAGATGGGTTCCTTTCGGAGGGTCCCGAATTAAAAAAACACCCTCCTCAATCAGCCAAAAAAGCTCCAAACGAGCAACACTCAGATATTCAAACAGATAAAAAAGGATAGGGAAAATGGCGAATAAACAACGTATACTTGAAGCTCTTTCCTCCTATAAGGGAGATATGGATACCCTTAATCACTTTGTACACATAGCTCAAACGGAGCTGGGAGAGAATTGGGTTCTTTCCATTTACACTGAAATGGGGGATATTCCCGCTTCTTTAAGAGAGAAATTAGATCACGCATACAATTACTATGCCGCATTAACCTCGTGGAATGAAATACAATCATATTTAGCGTCAAACACACCTTTAAATCCACAAGAAATTGAAGAAAGAATTCCCATTTTAACTCATTGGCTTTCCTTTTTTGGGGATCCGGGTCTTGAAGCCGTAAAGCAACTGGAAACAAGATTGGAGCAAGAAACCTTATCAAGCAATAGCTCACAAGACGCCTCATTCGATACGCAATTAAAAGAAGATCAATTAAGCGCCGAAGAGGAGCGTGATTTATCTGATCCTTCTTCTGGTATTGAAGAAGATTCTTCCGCAATGACACAATCTACTGTTTTTTCCGATCATAACGAAAGATTAGACACGGAAAAAACAAGCTCGTCTTATGAGGGATCTGAGACAGAACCGGCTAAGGAGCCGGAGGAGGAACCGGAAGAAAGAGAAACGGTCGGCTCAAAAGAAACAAAAATACCCACTGTTGAAACAAGTGAAGAATTTGCTATCCGACACGCATTTGATACGTTGGATTTTATTAAACGAGTTCAAGCATGGACGGCGGCGCGCTGTATTTCTTTGGGGAATATAGAGGTATTTTCCTACAAGTATTATGGTTTTTTGGTAGATGCCATGGAACAAGGAAAAAATCAAATCAAGAGTATCTTATCAAATCCTTCGCTTTATCCCCTGTTAGAAAAAAAATATGAAAACGGGATTCAGATTTTACAAGATAATCTTCTCTCCTTAGAAGAAGATCTGAGAATTGCCTATGCCAACGCCCAATCTGATGTGACACCTCTTGTTCGAGAAGACTTAAACGCCGAAGACGCCAAAAAGGCTTTAGGGGTTTTAGATACAAGCAATACAAAAGAATACTTGGGACCGGCGCCGGATGGATTCGAAGTATTGGAAGATCCGTATGAGGAATTGGATGAAACACGGCTCAAAAAAGAATATGACCAGTTGGAAGCACGGTCATCATCGGAATTAGATACGGTTACACCGATGAAAAAATCGGCAGAAGGATCAAAAATATCTTCACAAAGCACTCAAAATAGTGTACAAAAGAAGATGTCATTTTCTTTCGGATCTAAAGGATCCCCATTAACAAAGAAAACAAACTGAGAAGGATACTCTATGAAATCGATTAAAACATCTGTTTATGCACTTTTCTTAAGCTTTTCATCTTTTTTTATTCCAATGGAAGGAAATGCTCAAATTTTTCCGGTTTCAAAGCCGATTCAAACGACACAGTCCGCTGATCTTTTAAATATTGAAACACCGTTTCGATGCACCGTTGATGAATTAAAAGATCAAAAGATTTTAACAACAATTGCATTAACGGATCAAGATTTTAAATTATCATATTTTGATTATTCCGATTCTTTACCACGCTATGAGGTAAACGGATTTTCATTTCGCAATCTTCCGGTAGATGAGGCCTTCCAACGACTGTTAGAAGAGGCAAAGATTACGGTTTATACGGAAGACGGCACGTATCCCGAATTAAATGCTCAAGATGTGTTTGGGGAGTTAACAACGGTTGTGTCGGAATTAGCAAAAGCCGGCGATGTTTTCTATCGATATGATTCAAAACAAAAAGCGCTTTATTTGTCTCGTTTCGGACGGTTTGAGCTTAAATTGCCCGACAATCGATTGGTAATGTTTGCTTTATTAGATGCATTAAGAGGCGCCGGCATTCAACAGATTGCACCCAATTGGGAGAATTCAACTCTTATCTTAACTCTGAACTATGCCGAGAAACAAAAGGTTCAATCCCTTCTGGATCAAATTTTAAAAGAATCAAAACTTTTGTTAGCAGATACACAGGTTTATCACATTTCTCCAGCCATTCCTCAAGCAAGTTGGCAGAAAGTCATTGAGGAATTCGGAGTAGGTCGTGTTTATACGACAAATTCAGGATTAGTTGGAAAATTAATTTCAATCGGTCATCACAAAAAATCACAAGATTTATTGGCATCCATCAGCAAAAATTATATTGTTTCACCGGTCAGTGAGGGAATTGCCATTGTGCCGAACAACTGGAAAATGCGCTTTGATATTGGGAAATGTGCTCATATTCCGGGGTTAGAGACATTATCATTATTGTTAAGCACCCAAATTAAATCAACCGATAAAGTAGACACGAACGTCACATTAGACACGAAATCCGGAGAATTAACGGCATTTAATGTTGTGGCGGCCATTGATGATGAATTAGCCATTATCGGAATTCCCAGAAATTATCAAGGATATCCGGACGGAGAATTACTCATCACGTTAAAATTAAGATACATTCGTCTTGTAAAAGGAAACTAAAAAATGACACAACCTCCATTTAAAGCCCCTCCCCTTCCTCCTCAATTTACGGGCCCTCGAGAAGAATTATCGAGTACGCCTCAACGGGAGGAAAAGCATATTGAACAGACTTCATCCTCCCCAACGGATCCCTCCGTCACATCTGCTCCTGTTCAGGGAAAAGAAGCGAGTTCTCAAGAATCCGCTCAAGCCGGAACGGTCAAAATGGCTCCGGCCAGCTTTACCGGAAAGTATGATAATAATTTTGCAGCCGACTTTAACTTACCGCCGTCTGTCCTAACATCTAAAAGCATCGGTATTATGCTTTTAGTCACTTGTGTTATCGGTTTATTTTTAGGATCTGTTTTTTTCGGTGGCGGTTCGGAGCAAACAAGAACGGTTGGCCTTCAGGGCGTTGTTGCAAATCCGGATATTACGACCAATATTCCGAGATGCGGGCGTGTTGACAAGGGGCAAGCCTGTATCTTGTATATTGTGAATCATACCCGCTATGATAAGATTGTAGAAGACTTTTTTGATGAGGCCGTTAGATTAACGGAAGTCGCAAAATACTCTATTTCGATGGTTAATCCAAAATATGCCAAAACACGAATTCCTCCCGGATATTTTGCGCAAATAAAAATACCGGATGTTCGTTAGAAAAAAATCGCCTTTAAGGCGATTTTTTTTGTGTTTTCTATTTCTATTCGGTATAAACTTTTTTTTCAAGGCACAAGGCATCGCAAAAACCGTCTTTCATTCGGTAGTAATTTCGTCTTCTGCCTATTTCTCGAAAGCCCATTTCAAAATATGAATGCTGTGCAATC
>CALXPF010000046.1 GCA_944390205.1 uncultured Alphaproteobacteria bacterium | reverse complement strand
TCTGAATTTATTGAAAATAAAGATATTTTAAAAGGAGCAGGATTTTCTGATCTTATCACGGGTGATCGGGGTGGAACATGCACGGTTTTTTATTATCTCCCCGACACTAACGCTAAAAGTGAAGGAATGATCTATTATGGTGCTTCAAATCCAACACTTTGTCGCCAGGGGAATAGATCTCTTTTTGCGGGAAAAGGCATTAAAAGAGAGGAATCAGCTTTCTAAATATCTCTGTTTTTTATGAGGCTTTTTCAAAAAGCCTCAATAGGGTGTATTTGATTTCTGATTTTTCATGGTTTTTAAATATGGGGGTTTTCCGATTTTTTAAAAATTGACAACGGGGTATTTTTGTCATAGAATAAAGCCGTTTTTTATAAGGAAACCTCTTTTAAATTTCTGTAATCAGTTTCTTTTTGGGGGAGTTAAGATGAAAGAATTGCCTGCCGGACGGTCGTTGTTTTTGCTTTTTTCGACTTTCTTTAAAATCGCTTTGTTCGTTGTCGGCGGAGGATTGGCCATGTTGCCCGTTATTGAAGATGTGTTCGTTCGCAAATATAAATTACTCTCATCCGAAGATATGTTGGATATGATCGTTATTACGCAAACGGTTCCCGGTTTAATCGCTGTCAATTCGGCCGTGTTTGTCGGAAATAAAGTAGCCGGTTTTTTGGGAGCACTTGTTGCCTTAATCGGGGTTTTGATTCCGTCCGTTGTTATTATTATGATTATTGCGGCGTTTTTCCCTTATTTGGATTCTCAAAATCCGGTGGTACAAGCTGTTTTTGGTGGAATTCGAGCTTGTATTTCGGGCGTGTTTATTGTGACGGCGTGCCGTTTGTTCTCTCGGGTCATTCATAATCCGATCGATTTTGTTTTGTCCTTTTTATTTTTAACAGGCATTCTGTGTAATGTCAGTCCGGCTCTCATTATTTTGTGTGCCATGCCGATCGGCTGTTTATATGTCTTTATTCTTCGAAAAAAACAAGCCACATTAACTCCCGATTCTGAAAAAAAGGAGGCCTAAATGATGATAAACTTAGCTCTCTTTTTGCAATTTGCTCATTTTGGCGCTTTATGTTTCGGAGGGGGATATGTTATTATTCCCATGCTGTATCATGCATTTGTCGAAGAGACGGGATTTTTTACACCGGCCGAGTTTGGAAATCTTTCTTCTTTAGCGCAGATGACGCCGGGAGCCGTCAGTGTTAATTCCGCAACGTATATCGGATATTTGCAAAACGGTGTGGGTGGATCTTTGGCCGCTACGATCGGTCTTGTGACACCGACTCTGATTTTGGCAACGCTGGCGATTTATTTTTTAAAAAAGTATAAAGATACGCTCTGGATTCAGGGAATCTTGAAGGGAACCCGATTGGCGGCTTTGGCAATGGTCTTTTCCGCTGTTTTTATTTTCTTGGGCATGTCTGTCTTTTCAATGCCGATTCCGTTTCAAGAGATTGCTAAATCTGTTTTAAACGGATCGTTTTCTCTTCCGGACGATTTCCGAATCAATGTCATCGAAACAATCGTATGTGCATTGGCTGTTTTTTTGTCTTATAAAACTCGTTTTTCCATTACGATGCTGTTGTTTTTATCCGGTGTTGTCGGTGGTTTGTTGGGTGTATTTATGTAGGGATTTAAATGAAAAAAATAAAAATCAGTCTTTTTTCGGGGGGCCTTTTTTTATGTCTCGTTTTTCTTTTTGTGGGCGGTGTTTTTCTCTATCAAAATCCCTCTTTTTATTCTATGGCTTTTCAAAAACCCCTTCCGCCGTTTTCCGGAACGGTTGATGATACCCCGTTTGATTGGGATGGCTGTTTGAGGGGAGAAAGCGGAAGTTGGTCGGGCGCTTGCTTTTGTTATCCGGACGAAGGATGGGGTGGAACGTACTGTGATGAGACGCCGGATCGAAACTGTCAAGAAGATGAAAATTGCCCTGAGACATTTTATTGCAATCGAGATTTAAAGGCATCCGCTTGCGTTGATAATCAAAATGCGGGACGTTGTTTTAAGGCCGAACACTATTCTCCCGTTTGGGCGAATGATCACTTTTTTATTGTCTCCCGTGCGTTGATGAGCTGGTGGAGTGTTCCTTCTTTTTGTCATGCACTGGGAGCAGGATGGAGACCAGTTTTGCGGTCTGATTTGAATTGTCCGGATCATCGAGCCGGCTGTGTTGCGGATCCTTTTTTAAAGTCTTTTCAACTGAGAATGGGAATTCGCGGTTTTTTGTGGTTGGAGCAAACGGAAGATCCCTGCCGAGCGTATTATGTTGATTTAAATGACGGGAACATTTATCATACGCACCGATCAGCCGCCAATAATGCACAAGCCGTTTGTGTTTATGATCCTACATCAGAACGATCTGTCAATGAGGAATAAAAAATGAAAATGATTTTTAAAGGATTTTTGGTTATTTTAAGCGGATGCTTTTTGTTTTCGGAATATGGATGGGGTATGTCCACGGATAGTTTCGAGGTTCGGTTGGATCAACAAGATCCGCTTGTCACAAAAGATATGTTGGAGTCCGAATATAAGCAGTTTGAATATTCGTTTGAAAACCCTTTTATTAAAATTAATCCGTATCAAAATAATCCGTTGGTGGCTCTTGTGCGGTTTCCGACTGATCAGCCGGCGGAAATCACTCTCCGTGTCAAAGGGCAAGTTCCTTCTGCGGATATTGTTCACACCTTTTCGGGATTTTATACCGATCATGAGATACCGGTTCTCGGCCTTTATCCCAACTATGACAATCAGATTGAAATAACGGCTCGCTATTCGGATGGAAGCACACGGGTTCAAACCCATTCACTCAAAACACCGCTCATCAATAAGCGCGCATTTTATTATGTGACGAGTCATCCGATCCATGAACAAGATAATCGCTATTATTTTATTACGGAAGGATTGGTTGTCGATGAGGCAGGTTTTATTCGATTTGATTTTAATAACGGTCAAATGGTTTATGCCGTGAAAGACGGACTTGTCTCCGAATCCAGACATCATGGTTTGACACTCTATTCATGGCTGGGAGAACGATTGAAACATATTCCGTATCCGAAAGGCTTTATTTCTTTTACGCATGGATTAACACAAAAGCCGAACGGTCATTTTTTGGTGATCGGAAGTTATCAAGGGAAAAAGGCTCTTTTCGAGGGACAAGAGCAAGAAACACAACGAGATTTTGTCATTGAATTGGATCAAGACGGGAATCTGGTTCGACAATGGGATTTTTCGGATATTTTAAATCCGGATCGATCTGTTATTATTCGCTCTCAGCAAGCCAGCTATGGAATTAATAATTGGTGTCATATGAACGGATTGGATTATGATCCCCAAGATGAGAGTATCGTTATTTCCTGCCGTCATATGGGAATGATTAAAGTAGATGGAAAAACAAACCGATTAAAATGGCTTTTCGGCCCGCACAAAGGATTTGAAAAATCGGGACGTGACGGAACGGGACCCTCTTTGGACTCGTTTGTTTTGACCGCTGTTGATTCGAATAATGTTCCGTACTCCGATCAGTTCCAAGAAGGACTCGAAAAACGAGATGACTTTAAATGGCCGACCAAAACACATCAGGCTCGTGTTGTCGGAAACGGATTGTTTAGTATTTTTGATAATTCGGGACGATTGTATGATCCGGATATCGTCACCAGCGACCATTCGGTTGCTTCCGTATTTAAGGTAGATCCCGTCAATCGAACGGTTCAACAGGTGTGGCGTAAAAACTTAGATGTCTATTCCGAGGTCGGATCGGCTATTTATTATGATCCCCAAAAAGAAGAAGCCTTTATTTTTGTCAGTCAGATACCGGATCAAAATCAACGAGGATTTTCTTATGGACGATTAACCAGATATGATACGAAAACAGATGAAAAATTATTTGAGGCCATTTTGTATCGGGGCGGAAATTCTTATTTTTATCATGCCAAGCCGTTTTTCTTTTACGGCGCTGAGAAATAGCTTTTTTATGAAAATAATTGTGTGATCAAACCGCAAAAATTTCTATTAAGGGTTTTGGAACAAGGGGCTTGTATGACGGTTGCCCGATTCTCTTTGAAAAGAGACGGAACGAAATACCGCTTTGTTTTGTTGAAAAGCGGTTGTTTCGGTTTTTGATGAAAAGAACGTTGTTAAAGAGAGGGAAGAATTTTTTTCTTTCTTAAAAAGCAAAATACGGTTTCGATTTGCTCTTCTTGTGTTTGAAGCGAAGAAAGAGATAGGTCTGCTTTGGATGTGTGATCCCAAGCAATAATCAAGGGCGACAACATCTTAAGGGTTTCTTTTTCAAAAGCGTTTTCTTGATCGAGCGTGGTTAAAAAGAGGGCTCCCGCATTGACGAATTGACGACCGATTTGAACTAAATCAGCCAATTTTTCAAGACGATGCGGGGCTCGATCCGAAACGCTCAATAAATACGTTTGAATATTGTTTTCAAAAAGACGTTGTTCCAGTTTTTTTGCAAAAAGAAAAGATTTCTCCCCGATCAATAAAATGGTTCCGCCGAGGTGACGATATCTTTCTTCTCTCTTTTCTTTTGTAATATCCCCCGTTATCCAATCAACGGAAGAGGGTAAGGCAGATTGAGCTTGAGAAAGATTGCCACAATAAAGACCGGCTCCCGCAGTTGCGTTTGTAATCGGATTGATCAGAATAAAGCATCCCATGGCTCTGTTTTGATCGTATAAATCTAAGTAAACGGGCTGTGTCGTTTCAATGATGACCGAGGCTATTTCATTTAAATGAAGGGATTCTGCCGGAACTTGCTTGAGCGTTGTCATATCCGTTTTATATTGAATATGACGAATAAACGCTTTCACACAACAAGATCCGTATCTGAGCAAAAAGGGAACGGAACGAAGCGTGTTAATTTCTTCATTATCCATCCAAATCAAATTGGCTCTAAAAAGAGTTGAGGCTTGGGGGGCGTTGTTTTCGTGAACAATGAGATTCCCCGTGCTGACATCTGTTTCTTCCGTCAGCGTTAATGTGACGGTTTGAGGCGCAAATGCGGCATCTAAGGAGTCTTGATACGAAACAATCTCTTTAATTTTATTTGTTTTTCCGGAAGGCAGAACACAGACTCTGTCCCCTTTGTGAATAATTCCGGATAAAATGGTTCCGGCGTATCCTCTGAAAGAGGCATTCGGTCGAATAGGGGTGTAAACCGCAAAACGAAAATCTTTGAGATTGCGGGTGTTCCCGATGTTTAATGTTTCCAAAAGCGGTAAAAGAGCCGGTCCTTTATAAAAAGGCATTTTGTCAGAGACTTGTGTGACATTATCTCCTTTGAGGGCCGATAACGGAATAAAATGTAGGCCGGTAAAATTAAATTCTTTTGAAAATGCCAAAAAATCTTGTCTGATCTGATTGAATAAGGCCTCATCATAGTTGACTAAATCCATTTTATTCACGGCGACAATAACGTGCCGGATGCCCAATAAAGAAATAATATAGGCGTGGCGTCTGGTTTGGGTGGTGAGACCGTTTCGAACATCTATCAAAATGATTGCGGCATCTGAATTGGAGGCGCCGGTCACCATGTTTCGTGTGTATTGCTCGTGCCCGGGGCAATCGGCAATGACAAATTTTCTTTTGGGAGTTTCAAAATACCTGTAGGCAACATCAATGGTAATTCCCTGCTCCCGCTCTGCTTTTAATCCGTCCATCAAAAGAGCATAGTCTAAATTTTCCTGACCGGCAGATCCATTTTTAGAACTTTCGGTTTTAAGCGATTGAATCTGATCGTCAAACAACAGATGACTCTCATATAAAAGACAGCCGATCAGTGTCGATTTTCCGTCATCAACAGAGCCACAAGTCAAGAAACGCAATTGGTCTTTCTTCCCTTCCGTCAAGGGAGCGGGCAGTGAGGGTGTCATTAAAAATAGCCCTCCCATTTTTTTTGTTCCATGGAAGAATCACCGTCATGATCAATAATGCGGGTGCTTCGTTCACTCAGGTGTGTTTGTTTCATCTCCGTGATAATCTCATCAATTGTTGTGGCGGATGATTCAATGGCTCCCGTTAACGGATAACAGCCGAGTGTTCTGAAACGAACCATTTTCATCTTCGGTGTTTCTCCTTTTTTGAGGGGCATTCTGTCGTCATCAACCATAATGAGGGCCCCGTCTCTTTCAACAACCGGTCTCATCTTGGCGAAGTAAAGCGGAACCACCGGAATATTTTCTTCCCGAATATATTGCCAAACATCCAATTCCGTCCAGTTGGACAGCGGAAAACATCTGACGCTTTCATGCGGATTAATGCGACCGTTATGTAAATGCCAAAGTTCCGGTCTTTGATTTTTGGGATCCCATTGATGAAACCGATCACGAAATGAAAAAACCCGCTCTTTGGCTCTTGATTTTTCTTCATCTCGCCGTGCTCCGCCAAAAGCAACGTCATATCGTCCCATTTCCAAAGCCTGTTTTAATGCTTCCGTTTTCATGATGTCCGTGTATTTTCGACTGCCGAAGGTAAACGGCGTGACGTTGGCTTTTAACCCGTCCGGATTGGTGTATACAATCAGCTTTAAATGATTTTGTTTGCAAAACGAATCTCGAAAAGAAATCATTTCTTTGAATTTCCACGTTGTGTCGATATGCAAAATCGGAAACGGAACGGGCCCCGGATAAAATGCTTTTTGAGCCAACCGAATTAAAACAGACGAATCTTTTCCGATCGAATACAGTAAAACGGGTCTTTCAAACTGGCTATATGCATCCAAAAAAATTTGCATGCTTTCCGCCTCTAATTGCTTTAGATATGAAAGGGAATATGACAAACCCGCCATGTGATCAAATCCTTATTAATAGGGGAGGTTTTCTTTTACCTCCGTTCAAGATGTCGAGAGTATAAAGAAAAAATTAAAAAAAAACAAGTCTTTTATTCAATGCTCTCCCATAAGAGACGGTGACTTAACTTGAAAACGGTTTTCGGAACAATCGGAAAATTTTCGGAAAGGATATCTCCAAAGGCGTCTGATCTGAAGTCGGCGTTTGAAAAATTATCAGGGACTCTTAATCAAGGGGCTCTTAATCAAGGGCCTTTTAATCAAGGGCCTTTTAATTTTGATACCCCCGTTTAAAAAATTTTGTCTGATTAACACAAAATTTTTCGAAAGACGGGAATATGTCGTGAGGTCAATTACAGATTCTCCGTTTGTAATTTTTCTCCTCCCAAGATGTGGGCGTGCAGATGGGGAACTTCTTGACCGCTGTCCGAACCGGTGTTGAAAACGAGTCTGTATCCCGATTCGTCCAGTCCCAACAAGGTGACGGTTTTTGTAATGGCTCTCATATAGCCTGAAATTTCATCATCCGATGAGTGATCGATAAAATCCGAAAAATCGGTTGAAAGTGCTTTTGAAATAACGAGAGCATGAATCTTTGCTTTGGGATGAATGTCATAAAAGGCCAAAGCATATTCATCTTCGTAAATTTTTTGAATGGGGAGCTCCCCTCGAATGATTTTGGCAAACACGTTGTCCGCATTGTATTCCATGTGATACCCTTTCTCGTTAAATAAATCCGTCAGAACAAGGCAAAACGTATATTTTGACTTCTTTTTTGTTGCGTTCGCCTCATTCTTTTGATAAGATAACAACATCTTTCGTGTTATTCAACAGAAAAGGATATGGGGATGAAAGTTTTTTGGATCCGGCTTTTGATTCTGATCAGTTTTTCTCCTGTGTGCCATGCGGCCGTTTATACAATTTCCGACATTCCGGTTTCGGCCGAAGCGGATAATGCCGTTTTGGCAAGGGATCAAGCCCTTATCGAGGGACAAAAAAAAGCTTTTGATCGGTTGCTGGATCAAATTGTTTCGGAGACGGATCAAGAAAAATTACAAGAACCTGAAGAGGCCTTTATTTTAAATGCCGTTCAAGATGTTTCCGTTTCTCATGAAAAAACAACGCAGACAAAATATATGGGAACGTTGTCCGTGCGATTTAAAGAAAAACCCATTCAAGAATTCCTTAAAACACAACAGATTCCTTTTCTCGAATCCTTGCCGGATCCCATGATCATCCTGCCGATTTATCAAGATGAAACGCATGTCTTAACATTGGAAGAAACGTCACCCCTTTTTCGATCCTTGCAAGAAACATTGCCTCGAACAACGTTATATCGTTTTTCAATTCCGACAGGTTCGGCGGATGAGTTGACGGCTATTTCCGGTTTGTCGGCACATGATATGAGCGGATTAAAATTGTTTCTTAAAAAATATGCCGTTTCTCAAATTTTGATTTTGACCGTTCAAAAAAAAGGAAATTTTTATGAGGTTGTGACGGCTTCATATCCGTCTGAGCAAACAATCACTCAAACAAGATTTCGTGTTTTTGAATCACTCCCCCCGAAAATGGCGATGGATCGAATTGTTCAACAAGTCGGGGTCACCTTGGAAAATCAGTGGCGATACACCAAAATGAACACGATGCATGAAATCGGGATGTATCATGTTCTTGTTCCCGTTCAATCCGTTCAAGAGTGGTTGGCTCTTCAAAAAAAATTAAATCGATTGAGCTTTTTGACAAGTGTTCGCTTAAACGGGGTTTTCGAACGTTTTATTTTGGTTGATTTGGGGTATAAGGGTTCTTTATATCAGCTGGCGACCGAACTTGAAAAAAGAGGATTTCAACTGTCGTTTGACTCCTTTAATCAACCGATTTTGACATTTCATAACTGAGAGGATGGATATGACGAAAAGAAATAAGGCACTCTTGTTAATCGGATTGTTGTGTTTGGGTATCTTGCTTTTTTTATTTATGATTCGTGATATTTTGTTGCCGTTTGTGTTGGCATTTGTTTTGGCTTATTTTTTACATCCTTCCGTTGTAAAATTGCAACGAAAAAAAATATCGCCGAATATGGCCACCTCTGTGGTTGTCGGCGTTTTTTGTCTGTTTGTTATTCTTATTTTGTTGATTTTAATACCGATTTTGCAAACACAAATTTTTGCATTCGTCGTCAAAATACCGGCCTTTGCCAAAACTATTTTAGAGTCTGTTCGAGAAGTTATTATTTACACAAAACAAAATATCTCGCCGGACCAGTTAACTCAAATTTCCAATGCCGTTTCGGAAACGGCGTTCGGCGTGTTTAACTCGTTCGGAAATACGTTGCTTAAGTTAATTTCGGGCGGAGTTGCCGTTTTTAATGTGGTTTCTTTGATTTTAATCACACCGGTTGTTTTATTTTATGTGTTGAGGGATTGGGAAGACGTGAGTGAAAAATTACATCGGGTTGTTCCGAAAAAACAAGAAAAAATGGTTATGGGATTGATGGATGAAATCAATCAAAGTTTGGCGGGATTCATTCGAGGGCAGGCATCGGTTTGTTTGTGCTTGGGTTTGTACTACGGATTATCGCTATCTCTTTTGGGATTGGATCTTGGCATTTTAGTTGGATTTTTATCCGGAATTTTATCTTTTATTCCGTATTTTGGTTTTTTAATCGGCGTTTTACTGAGTATTTTGATTGCGTTTACCCAACATGTCGGTTGGGGTGTTTGGATTGGCTTGGCGGTTGTTTTCGGATTGGGTCAGGTCTTGGAAAGTTATATTTTGACACCGAGATTGGTGGGCGAGCGAGTCGGATTATCTCCGGCGTGGGTGATTTTTGCTTTACTGGCGGGGGGCGCGTTATTTGGCTTTTTGGGTATTTTAATTGCCGTTCCGGTGGCTGCCGTTATCGGTGTTTTAATCAGACGGGTCTTTAAGTGGTATCAATCAACCCCGTTCTATAAAGGATCTTGATGAATAATTTTCAACAACTTCCTTTAAAATTGCCGTACCGAATCGCTTTTAATCGATCTGATTTTTTGGTGACAAGCTGTAATCAAGAGGCGGTGGCATGGATTGATCGTTTTCCGAATTGGCCCTCTCACGCCGTTTTGATTTTGGGACCTGCCGGTTCCGG
>CALXPF010000045.1 GCA_944390205.1 uncultured Alphaproteobacteria bacterium | reverse complement strand
TGGATGATTTTCGGAGAAGAGGCTTTTCCTTAAGAGGTTTTTCAGATATGGTCTGCCTCTGCTCTGTTATTTTATACTCATCCTCCATATTTTTTTGAACATCCTTACTCTCAAAATTTTGTTCTGTTTCTTGAGGATAACGACATTTTTGACAACTCATCAACGGATCAACCCATGCATAAAGTTCTCCGAATGCGGTAATCGTAAACAAATACATATAAGGAAGAACAAACAAACAAAAAACAACAAAGGCGCCACCGTAAATCCATAATAACCGATCGGGGGTGACCATCAATGAAACCCCGAAAAATAATAATCCCAATAAAACACCGATCAGCAAGACACCCAAAACAATAAAGAAAAAGCCGGATAACAATCTGACGGCACTCTTACGAATCACTTGCATGTTTTGACGCATCCGGAAAAAAGCAAGCATATCATTTTTTGTAATATAAATATAGCTACTGGACAACAAATACAGAATGGAAAAAACAACAAGAGATAAAACAAAAACAACCTGACAGATGACACAAATTTCAAAGCTGAAACGAGTCAAAACACCCAACCCCTCATAAATCCACACCACGGGGAAAAAGGAAATAATCAAAAGAACAACGATTCCCCAGAACATCAACACAGAAAATAAAACAAATGAGCAATATGTTTGAACAAAATCTTTCCAATCAGATTTTGAAAACAGTCCGGGGAAAATCTCTCTTGCTTTTAAAGAAGAAGCACCCTCTCTTCTTTTGTTTAAAAAACGACGAAGAGACATAATGCTGTAAACACTTGTCATAAAACCCGCCAACCACTGTAAAACATAAGCAACAACGACCCAAAGCTTATTTTGTGAGTAATACAGGTTCGTCATCAGACCCCATTCATCCGATATCCCTCCACTCGAAAAACTTTGCATCAAAATATCAAAAAACATTTTCAAATACGGGATATTCAGCACCAAAATGAGTGCGAACAACATAAGAACGCTCAAAAATCTTCGACTAAGAGGCATCGTTAATACGGATAAAACGGTATGCATTTTACACTCCTTTTTTTTAAAGATATTTCAGTTTTAACAACTATCCCATGTTCTGTCAATGATTATTTTAAAATTTCCTTTTAAAATCAGTCTTTATGATAGGGATGATTATCAATGATCGTTCGTGCACGATAAATTTGTTCGGCCAAAACAACGCGCATCAGCATATGAGGAAGAGTCATTCGGCCGAAAGAAAGTTTTAAATCCGCTTCTTTTTTAAGAGAATCCGCATGCCCGAACGCACCGCCGATCAAAAAGGAAACCGCCGGAACACCTTGATCCTCCCATTTTTTCAAACGGGAAGCGAATTCTCTGGAAGAAAGCGTCTCGCCCGTCTCATCCAGTACAACCTTTTTAGTATCGTCGGGAAGTAAATGACGCAACAGATCCGATTCGGCTTCCTTCAATTGAGGAATCGACAATTGTTTTTTTTCTTCCGCTTCCCGTAAAATGATCGACCATTTTGTTTTTTGGAGATAAGATTGGATCAATTCATATTCCGGTGAATTTTTCTTTAGTTTTCCGATGGCGGCAATGACGATTTGCATTCACAACATCCTATCTGATCAGATCGGGTTCTTTTTTTGTATTTTAAAGGCAAAAGTGATGATATCGGGACAATCCCCCATCCGGAATCGGTTTCAAGGGGAACAACAACTTGGGCATCCGGTCCGTAATCGGCGATATATTCTCGACATTTTCCGCAAGGAGAAATAATATAAGCTTCCGGATCCCGAACAGCGACAATCATGTCGATTTGCATATTTTTTTCACTGGCCAAAGCAATTCCGATTGTTGCAATTTCAGCACATGTGGCAACGGATGGTTGTGTTGTTCCGATATGTAATCCCTTATAGATATGGCCGGATGTCGTTAAAAGAGCGGCGGCAACAATAATGTGGTGCCCCTGTAATTCATATCTTTCTTTTAAAAAATCTTGAGCAACTTTAATCAATTGACGAGCTTTTTGTTGATCAGTCATTTATTTCTCCCTCCTCAACAACAATCTGTTTGACCATATCATCCAACGATTTTCGATCATCTTCTTTATAATTGATTGGGTTTTGTTTAATTTCTTCTTTTAAATCTTTTTGTATTTTCTTTCCGATTTTTTTCACATGGTGATCCTTTAAATTCCCTTGTTCATAGGGCTTTAAATCTTTTTTCACACCTTCCGGAATAACTTTTTCAACGGCATGCGCCATTTGTTGAATATAGGGGATCGAAACATTTTCCGCTTCTAATTTTTTTAATTGATGATCGGACAAAATCATAGAGGCACCGATATAAATAAGTGCGATCAATAATCCGGCCCTTAAGACGCCGAATAAAAAGCCTAAAATACGATCTAATCCGCTCAAGGAGCTGTTTCGCAATTTACCGGTTATGTGTGCATTTAAGATTGTCATAATGACCAAAACGATCAAAGCAACAATACAAGAGCCGACAATGCCGGCTATTTTCTCGTTATCGATAAAATAGCCTATCAACGGTTGCACGGGGGCATAGCTGTACAAGGCGGCAAAACCGGCCAAAATCCAAGAAGAGATTCCCAATAATTCTCGCACAAGGCCTCGATATAAGGCAAACAAAACAGACAAAACGACCGTAATCAGAACCAATATATCAATTAAACCGATAACCATACCTTCTCCTTTTAATGAAACGAGTCAACCAATGTCTTCAAATGACCGACTTCTGTCACACGCATACCAACCGCATTATTTTTCTTTTGATGTCTCGGGGGAATAAGGGCTCGTTCAAATCCAAGCTTTTCAGCTTCTTTCAAACGGAGATCCGGTTGAGGAACGGCTCTGATTTCACCGGATAACCCGACTTCACCGAAGACGACCATATCTGCCGGAACAGGCTTTTGTAATAATCCCGACAACAGCGCCATGGCGACCGCCATATCACAGGCCGGCTCCGTAATTCGAAGACCGCCCGCCACATTTAAATAAACATCTTTATTCGACAAAACGACTCCGCATCTGGCTTCCAAAACCGCCAACAACATATTCAACCGATTGATATCCCATCCAACAACGGCACGCCGACAATTGGGTCCGCTTTGAGGAGCAACCAACGCCTGAATCTCGACCAAAATCGGACGGGATCCTTCAATTCCCGCATAAACACAACTGCCCGATACATTGCCTCGTCGTTCCGCTAAAAAAAGAGCCGACGGGTTGGGAACTTCGGCAAGACCGCTTTCTCCCATTTCAAAAACACCGATTTCATCCGTTGCCCCAAATCTGTTTTTTACCGATCGCAAAATACGAAAATGATGCCCGCGATCTCCCTCAAAATACAAAACCGTATCCACCATATGCTCCAAAACACGAGGACCGGCCAAAGTTCCCTCTTTTGTGACGTGACCGACCAAAAACAAAACAAAATGTCGCCGTTTGGCCAATCGAATTAATTCATGACCGGCGGCTCGAACCTGACCAACCGTTCCGGGAGCCGAATCAAGTGTATCGGAAAACATTGTTTGGATTGAATCAATGACCACCACGTCGGGGCTCTCATCAACATCCAGTGAAGCAACAATATCTCGAACGTTAATCACGCTTGCCAACTCAACGGGAGATTCACTCAGTCCCAACCGCATGGCTCTCAAACGAACCTGATCAACCGACTCTTCACCGGAAATATAAACACATTTTGTCGGAGACCCTTTTTTATTAACGCCCTGAGATAATTTAGAAACTGCCTGTAGCAAAAGCGTCGACTTACCGATTCCGGGATCTCCCCCCACCAAAATAACCGATCCGGGAACCAGTCCGCCACCGCAAACACGATCTAATTCGGAAATATTGGATTTCAATCTGAAAATAATTTCGGGAGCCCCTCTTAAATCAGAGAAATCAATCTTCCGACCGCCCTCTCCACCGGTTGCCGTTTTAATATCCCGCTCGGGAGGTGTCTCCTCAACAATTGTATTCCAAGATCCGCAAGAATCACATTTTCCGGCCCATCTCAAATGAACGGCCCCACAATTTTGGCAAACAAATCGAGATGTTTTTTTGGTCATTATTGATTTGCCTTTATTTCTGTTTTAATGGGTCCTTGTGCCGATCCCGCGACAAACTGTCGCACATATGGATTTTTTGTTTTATCCAATTCCTTAACGGTACCGACCCAAATAATTTTTCCCTCATATAACATAGCGATTCGATCGGCGATTTTTCGTGCCGAATTCATATCATGAGTAATTGTTAATGCGGTTGCTCCCAAATTTTTAACCGTTGAAACAATCAATTCATTAATAACATCGGACATAATGGGATCCAACCCCGTTGTCGGTTCATCAAAAAAGATCACACTCGGATCTGTTGCAATAGCTCTGGCCAATCCGACTCGTTTTTTCATACCCCCTGATAAATCTGCCGGATATACCGAAGCGACATCGCGACCCAATCCGACCTGAGCCAATTTTGAAACAGCGATTTTTCGGGCTTCATCTTTTTTTATTTTTTTATTTTGAATCAACGAAAAAGCGACATTTTCCCAAACACTTAAACTATCGAACAAAGCACCGCTTTGAAAAAGCATTCCGATTTGACCGATTGTTTCCGCCCGATCACGCAAAGACAGCTGATCCAATCGATGACCATCCATTTCAATATATCCCGAATCGGGCGATAACAATCCTAAAATACACTTCAAAGTCACAGATTTTCCCGTTCCGGAGCCCCCGATAATAACAACGGATTCTCCCGGATAAACTTCCAGATTTAATCCGTTTAAAACCTTCTTTCGGCCAAACGTCTTATGAAGATTGACCAATTTTATTTTTGGAGTTTGTTCTTTTTGTTTAAAGCGGAAAAGAGCCATGTTTCACCCTTATATGGTAAAGAAAATTTCTGTTAAAATATAATTGAAAATCAGAATTAAAATGCTGGCGGAAACGACTGCATTGGTTGTCGCCTGCCCAACGCCTTGAGCCCCTCCTTGAGAATGAAATCCGTTATAACATCCCATTAACGTAATGATGAAACCAAAAACAGATGCTTTGACCAGACCGGAAATAATATCCATCGGTTTTAAATATTCCCAAGTGTTCGTTAAATAAGTGGTTGCATTAAAATCTAACTTTGATACACCGATCATGTAGCCACCGCAAATGCCGATAATATCCCCGATCAAAACCAAAACGGGCAACATAACTATTCCGGCCACAATTCGCGGAGCGATTAAATATTTATACGGATTGGTGGATAGCGTTGACAAGGCATCAATTTGTTCCGTCACACGCATTGTTCCGATTTCGGCCGCCATCGCCGCGCCGATTCGTCCGGCCACCATAAGTCCTGCCATAACCGGTGCCAATTCTCGTGTTACGGAAATTAAAACAACCATAGCGACCGCTCCCTCCGCCGAGATACTGGAAAAACCGGAATAGGTTTGAAGAGCAATTACCATTCCCGAGAAGAGGGTTGTCAACGCAACAACGGGCAAGGAATAAAACCCGATTTCGACCAATTGTCTTAAAAAAGCCTTTCCATAAAAAGGAGGGGTCATACAGTGGTATACGGTTTCCATCGTAAACAGACCCAACTCACCGGTTGCTTTGAAAAAATTTAAAACAACACGACCCAACTTATTAACAAATCGCCATTCTAATTTTTGTGTCAAGAAACGCATCCTTTCATTTTGGAGATCATTTTAAAATGAAATAAATCAAAATGCAACAGAAAAGGGAAATCCCTCCTTTTCTTTTTGTGTCTATTTTTGACGGACAAAAACACACCCACCGAAGAAAAAAAATCCGGCAACCCAATATAAATTTTCTCTTGATTTTAAAATCTATTTGGGACGGCATTCTTTTCAAAGATACAAAGATACCGACCATCCCTTCGTTTCCCAATTTAAGTAATAACGGTCGGATATTCCCTTCCCGTTAGCGCCTTCAAATCGGAAACGTCTTTTGATATGGTGACAAGGGGCTCTATAACCTCTTGAACATCTCTTGAGAAGTCTTTAGGATCCCCCATAAATCGATTGTAATAGACACGCAAAGTAGCTCCGCTGCTTCCCGTTCCGGACAAGCGCATAACGATACGAGAATGATCTTCGAACACAAGACAGATACCCTGCTTATCGGCAACATCCCCCGTTATGGGATCCGTATAGGAAAAATCAAACGCCTCTTTTATTTTAAACCCGTTATACTCTTTTTGAGGTAAAGTCGGCAAAGAAGATCGCAATTGTTCCATTAAAAGTTTTGCCTTTGCGGAATCAAGATCCTCATAGCTATGCGTTGATGTATAAATACGCCCGTAAGCATGCCATAATTCTTCATTAACCCGTTGAACGGAAAGACCGGTTTTTGCCAAAATCGTCAACCAGAACAAAACCGCCCAAATACCGTCTTTTTCATACAAATGAGAGGATCCGGCCCCAAAACTTTCTTCTCCGCATAAGGCTATTTTTCGGGCTCCTAATAAAGATCCGAAAAACTTCCATCCCGTTGGCGTTTCAAATACGGGGAATCCCTTTTGCCGTGCAACCATATCAACAGCGGCAGAGGTCGGCATCGAACGAGCCACACCGCTCATAGAAGAGGCATAAAAAGGAATTTGATCCATATAACCGGCCAAAATAGCCAAACTATCGGATGGGTTTACAAAAAATGAAGGGCCTAAAATCATATAACGATCACCGTCTCCGTCAGATGCGGCAGCAAAGTCCGTTGCTTGATCGCTTTTCATAAAATCGACCAGAGACTTATTATATGTTAAATTGGGTTCCGGATGAACACCTCCAAAATCAGGCAATGGCGTTGCACGGATGACAGATCCCTCGGCAGCCCCCAATAAGGTTTCAAAAATATATTTGGCATAAGGGCCCGTCACCGCGTTCATCGAATCAAATGTCATTGTAAATCCCTGACGGAACAAGGATCGAATCAAATTAAAATCAAAAATTTCTTGCATATACAAGGCATAATCCGAAACGGAATCTATCACCTCAATAACCGTCGATCCAACCGTCTGCTCTCCGATCCGCGACAAATCAATTTCCGGAAGATCAATCGTCCAATAGCGATCAATGTTTTTCGTGCGAGCGGAAATGGCATCTGCCAATGTTTGAGGAGCGGGGGCTCCCGTTTCAATATCATATTTAATTCCAAAATCTCCGTCAGAACCTCCGGGATTATGGCTGGCTGACAAAATAATTCCCCCAAAGGCTTGCTTTTTAACGATTAAATGAGATGCGGCAGGGGTTGATAAAATTCCGTTTTGTCCAATAACAAGCCGACCGAATTGATTCGCAACCGCAATTTTAATAATCATCTGAATGGCTTGAGAATTATAGAATCGACCATCCCCCCCGATAACCAATGTCTTCCCCTCAAATCCATCCAAGGAATCAAAAATAGATTGAACAAAATTCTCAATATAGTGCGTCTGACGAACAACGGAAACTTTCTTACGCAAACCGGATGTTCCCAATATCTGATCTTGAAAAGGTGTTGTTTTAACTGCTTTAATATCCATAAAACCCCCTATGCCATTTTAAAATAACATCAATGATAAACTGTCTTCTACTATATATCACTTGTTCTTTCTATTGGCAAGTTTTAAAAAACGACATCTTATTTTAATCGGATCACTTATTCTGAAGGGAGCCATCATCCTTAATTAAGTCCACATTAAGTAATCGCCACATGGAGGGATAATACCCCTCAACACCCCCATAATCACCCGTGACAAATTATATAGGAGCCCGTTTCAAAATACATATATCAAAAACGCTCTATACTATAAGCTTTCCAACAATGTCAACACTTCTTGTTTTGCGGTACCGGCCGAAACGGAAGATGGTAAATTTAATCCGTTTTCTTTTAAATCCATCATCGTAAGACCTTTTGGAAACAGTTCTCGATAGATAACACGATCCGAAATCCCACCCACCAAATTAAAATGAATTCTTCTGGAAAGGGCGTTCAACAAAACCGACATCATTTGAGAATTTTTGCTTTTTGTATAAAGAAGGCGGTTTCTCACAACGACCCAATTCATGGGGGGTTTTCGTTCCAACATTCTTTGCTGTCTGGTCGACCAAACCGTTTGAGCAAAATGTGACGGGCCTTTTATTTTAATCAAGTTCGTATCCACGGTTGCCAATACATCCAAATCAACCAGACTGTCATTTAAAGGCGTCACCAACGTATCTGCCATAATCATAGCCTGTTGAGCCAAATCACTTTTGGCTCCCGGCGTATCAATAACAATGTAATCTGAATCCGCAGATGCCTTTTCAACCTGCCCTTTAATTGTATAAATCGAGGCAATATCATCCGACCAACACGTATGCTTCGGAGACGGGAGCGGTAGCCCCATATGCTTCGAAAAACTCTCTCGATTACTCAAATAATGAGACAATGTTCCTTGGTGCGGATCTAAATCAAACGATGCGACCTTTTTCCCCTGACGCAAAAGGGCAACAATGACGTGCATTGCCAGTGTAGATTTTCCCGTTCCGCCCTTTTCATTGGCGAAAACAATAATTTTTGAACCCATATCATATCCTTATGTTTTTTATTTAAAAAGTGGATGGTATTATATCAAAAAAATCATTATCTGTCAATCATTTTAATAAGATTGTCCACAATGACCGAAATCCCAAACGACAAAGCCGACAAATCGGACAACACCGCCCCTCCACGCTCCCTTCGGATATACTGCTCTTCCCCATGAGAGCTCCTTAAATAAAACAAGTCCGCCACTAAAAACAAGCAACCGAAATTCCAATTATTTGACGGTTGAATAACTCGATATTTGTTTTCCTGTTTTCCTTTTCTATTTCTCAACAAAAAACATCGTTTTTTTTATTTTTTTCCTATTTTGAAACAAACTTGAAATATTTTTTGAATGTAAAACATTTATAACATATTGATTTAAAATATTTTTTTAAAAAATTATTTTGCTTGCATATTTTTTTATGTTGGTCTAAAGTAGAGGAAGGCGAGAAGAAAGTCTTCTTACCACAAACAAAATAGGAGAAATAATATGTTTAAAAAAACACTTTTGTTATTGGGCGTTATGAGTTTTGCTTCATCCGCAATGGCTATGGAGTTAACAAATCCCTTTTATGTTCCGGCAAAAGGTCAAGTTGCCTCAACGACTTCTTACAATTATGGGAAGGAAAGCCTCAACATCCGAGATACAGGTATTGCCAAAGGATATTTCCAAACTTTAAAAGAAGACTTGAGTTTCGGACTTACAGATAACTGGTCATTGGATGGCTCTATTTCAAACACCTGGACAAAAGAAACATTCCGAAGTCAAACAGATAGAGATGATATGAATGTTGATTGGAAAATCGGAACAACTTACAATGTGTTATCTGACTCCAAAGCCAAATTACAAGTAAGTGCAGCATATGGTCAATCCGACTTATCTTCTTTTGGTCCAGATCGTTCTTACAAAGCAAATGGTGCCGGAACTCCATTTGGAAATGATGGGACCTATAAATATGTCCAAGGTCAAGTCAAGGGTGGATATGATTTGGGTATGTTAATGCCTTATGCCGCCGCTAATATCGAAGCTCCGGTATTCCAAAGTTCCGATGGAAACAATCAACTCAAATACGGAGCCGAAGCCGGTGCATATAAACTGATTTGCAACAAATTATCTTTGGATGGTAATTTGCGATACGACTATGACAAAGAATACAAAGTTAATTTGTATACCGTCAACGCGGAAGTTGGATATTATTTCACACCCAAATGGGTCGGAAGTGTTTATGGTTCGTATGTTTTGGATGGAAATGCAAAAGAGCGGACGGATATTCACGGAAACATTATCGGGTTAAGATTGAGAACAGCGTTCTAATCAAATTCCGAATCAAAAAAAGCACCTCTCTTTGATCTGTACCCCATAAATTGGACAAATAAAAAAAGTCCCGAGGGGTGTAAATCAAGAGGAGTGATTAAGCAAA
>CALXPF010000044.1 GCA_944390205.1 uncultured Alphaproteobacteria bacterium | reverse complement strand
GAGCGATTATTATTTTAATGGTCTGCTGTGTTATTTCTGGTAAAACAAGTCCGTGTATTACCAGACCTCTCCAGCCACTCAAAAAAGACGTTTAAAAGCGTCTTTTTTTATACCTCCCCAAATAGATCTGATAGAATTTCATCAGCATCATAAGATAAAGAAAAATATAAAAATGAAGAACATCATCTACACATATCTTCAAATGATACTTGCCTTATCTTTACATTTTATATAAAATCAAACAAATAAAGAGGTATTTTAAATGGCTATTCTGATTATATTATTGGGAGCGTTCTCGTATGCATCGGCAGCAATCGTTTACGGGTATTTGTGCAACAACAAATTTAAAAATCCGATAACGCTTACTTTTTTTACCTCTATTATCAATTTTTTGTTTATTCCTTTTATTTTCTTTTGGGGATTACCCACCTTACCGCCTCTTCGTGTTTTACCCGCTTACATAGGACTGGGGCTTATCATGGTTTTAATACATATCCCCGCCTTTCAAGCCTATAAAGAAAACGATACCTCCGTTGTCAACTGTTTGTGGACTTTCGGAAAAATCATTTTACCGTTAGCGGCATTTCTTTTTTTGGGAGAGCGGTTATCTTGGAACCGATACTTGGGATTTTTTCTCATCATTTTTGCCAATTTACTTTTAAATTTCGATCCATCAGCAAAAGCCAAAATTAACTTAGCGTTCTTTTTAATGCTCCTTTGTTCTCTTTTTAATACCGGTGGAGCAGTCATCGAAAAATATATTTTAAATACAGATTCAAATTGGATCAACCTCGTTATCTATGCCAATATTTTTTCAACCACTATAACTTCATTTTTCTTATTCAATAAAAATATCCGAACGGATATTGTAAATAATATATTGAATTTTAAAAAAAGTTGGAAATACTTTATAGGAGCGGAAATCTTGAGCTTTATCGGATACTGTTGCGGAATTTATGCCTTATCACAACTTCCCCTCGTTATAAAATCAGGCCTATCCTCCACCCAACCTATTTTTATTTTACTGATCAGTTTATTTATCATTAAAGTTTTAAAAATTAACCTAAAAGAAAAAATTGATAAAAAAAGTATGCTTCAGAAACTTATCTGTTTTTCTATTGTTATTCTGGGAGTCGTGTTATCCACAATACCGGAATAAGCATAAAATATCAGTCTCTTTCATCTCCAGATTGCAAGTATTTAAAATAAAAGAAACGCTCTTTGACACCGCATCAAAAAGCGTTTCACTCGGATAAAAACAAAGATTACAATCTAGCGACCATTTCTCTTAAAGAGCGACAAGGCCCGAACCAAAACAGACGTTTTTTTTTGCTCATCCTTCGGCTGTGTCGCAGGAGATAACGATTTAGTTTCTTTCATTTTTTCTTCTTGCAACTTCTTTTTCCAATAGTATTTGGATAAACCCCGTCTCAACGTTTCATCCTTAGCACGAGCTTGCTCAAGCGTGACCGTCAAATTTCGACTGGAACGTCTTTTTTTATCTCTTTCATTTAAAACAATTATACGAGCCCCTCTTTTCATCAGCTCTACTTTTGACCACCGTTCCGCATCAAATAAATGAGCCTTACCCAAACTCAGCAAACGATCAACATCCTCCGTCTTCAGAACATGCTCAATTTCTGCTTTAATCTGCTTTTCTTGTTTTTGAACCTCAGCTCGATGCAACATGGCTTTTCGATCCATCTTAGGATCTTTAAAATCAAAGCGATACTGAGAAATTCCATAGGTGACCTCTTCGGTAGCAGGTGATTGATAGCCCTTTTCTCTAAAAGCTTCAACCAACTCTAAATTCTTCGTATAAATGGCCTCGTGTGTTTCCGTATTCCCAATAATAAAGGATGTTCCCCGTTGACAAATGTGGTACTTAAAGGAAACCTCTTCCTCCTTCGGAAATTGAATTTTGGCAGACGGATCTCGATCCATCACAAAATTATTAATTTCCATTTGATCTTTTAATTCTACATAATCATTAGGTCTAAAACCCGCTTCTCTGATAACATCCTTTAATGTTCCGGCAATCGGTTTTTCACTTAAACGAGACTTGGCTCGTAAAGCACTTCTTCTTCTCTCCTCAACCCGTTCCGGTGAAATATACTCCATATGTTCTTTAATGGCTTTATTTAATTTAGAATCAACAAACACGATCGAAACAGGGCATATAGGATTCTGAGTCACCCGAATTCCAAACTCATCCGCCACCGCATTGATCAAATCGGAATTGTTGGTTGCATAATACTCTTTTGTCTCAGGATGATAAATTAATCCCAACCCTTCATGACAACAAAATGCCTCTTTTCTCATGGGTTTCATGGGACAAATACCCAAAGTAGGATGTTTATAAAGCGTTGTTTCCTTAACCGGAACAACATCCTTTCCGATGACATATCCGTTTTCTTTTAAATATTCAGCAATTGATCTTCCCATTTTTACCTCCTTAAGGATAACCATTTTTATAGTATATATAAAAAAATAAAATTTGTCAATATTTACTTAAAAAACACATCAAGAGAGTATTTAATCTTTCTTTTCTAGTATTAAAAGCAAATTCTTACCCAATAATTTTCCCCCTGTTAATCGATCCAACAAACGGCTTAATGGAAAAACAAATGAATCATAAAATTTAATATAGACCAAAACATTCAAAAAATAAATATAAAAGACCTGACGATCCGGCAAATCAGATAAACTTTCACAAGCCCACCTATTAACATAAAATTTTTTTAAATTCTCAGCCGGTTCAACACAAAGTATTTCTTGTCCAAACTTTTCTTCTAGCAAAGCAGTTAAATATCTTGCTCCGGAACCAAAATCAACAATTTGAGAAGTGCCCGCAAATTTTTGACATTTTTCCCAAACCTGATTAACTAAAAATGAATTATAATTTTCAGCCAGTTTTAAAATTTCCAGATTCTCTTCTCCCTCATACCTCATTATGTATCCCCCGTAAACAATTTCACTCCACTTTTTGAAAAACCAAAACTCTTATAATTCCATTTAGATCTTTAACATATCTCAAATATTTCAGAGTCTCTCTCTGCATAATGGACACAACGTCTTTTTCCTGACCTAATCCTATTTCGAGATAAAGCATTCCACCCTTGTTTAACAAAGATCCCATGCTTCTCGAAAGGGCCCGATAAGCCTCTAATCCATCAGCCCCCCCATCTAAAGCCATTAACGGATCATAAATTCGAACAGCCGTGTCTAACAAAGGAATATCCGAACTTTTTATATAAGGGGGATTAGAAACAATAATATCAAACTTTCCCAAAGAACTATTCCATTCCTTTTCGAAAAAATCAAGCTGAGCCCATTCAACATTCAAATTTTCCTGATTTTTCCTCGCAACATCCAATGCCTGTGACGATCGATCCACGCCAATTCCATGTGCGTTCGGATACTCCGATAATAACGTAAGAATCAAACACCCGCTTCCCGTGCCGATATCCAATATACCCAATTTTTGATTATGATCCGAATAATCGGACAAGACCGCCTCTATGAGTGTTTCCGAATCCGGCCGAGGATCCAAAACGTCCTTTGTCACATAAAACTCTTTCTTCCAAAACCCCCGTTTCCCGACAATCTTGGAAACAGGCTCTCCTTTTTTCCTTCGCTCAATAAAATCAAAAATTTGCTCTAAAGACGGATCTGGGCAATACTGACAGAAAATCAAAGCATCCAAACGAGGTGTTTCGGAAAAACCGTAAAGTTGTTTTGCTATTGTATCGATCTTATCATTCATTACTCAATTTCCGACAACCGCGCCATTTGATCTTCCGTAATCAATGCTTCAATAAACTCATCCAATCCCGTTCCGTTTAAAACTTCATTTAATTGATACGAGGTTTTGTTGATACGGTGATCCGTCACACGTCCTTGCGGGAAATTATATGTTCTTATACGTTCAGATCGATCTCCGGAACCAACCTGATTTTTCCGATTTTGGGATCGCTCCTTATCTAAGGCCTGACGTTGCATATCATATAAAGCGGTCCTCAAACGCATCATTGCCTTTTCCTTATTCTTAAACTGAGATCGCTCTTCTTGACATTCAACAGCTATTCCGGTCGGTTTATGCACAATTCGAATAGCACTATCCGTCTTATTAACGTGTTGTCCTCCGGCTCCGGAAGCTCGACAGGTCATGATATCCAGATCTGCCTCATTGATCTGAACATCAACCTCTTGTGCTTCAGGCAAAACAGCAACCGTGGCAGCTGATGTATGAACCCTGCCGCCGGCTTCCGTCTCCGGAACCCGTTGAACACGATGAACACCTGATTCATACTTTAATTTGGCAAAAACGGCATGTCCGGAAATTTGAGCTACCGCTTCTTTAAAGCCACCCAACCCCGTTTCGTTCAAACTCAACGGTTCAAATCGCCATCCCTTGATACCGGCATATCGTTCATACATTCTATACAGATCTGCTGCAAACAACGCTGCTTCTTCTCCCCCCGTTCCGGCTCGAATTTCTAAAATAACATTTCGATCATCCGCCTCATCTTTCGGCAATAATAAAATTTGAATTTCTTTTTCCAAAGCCGGTATTTCTTCTTTTAACCGATAATACTCTTCCTCGGCCATTGTTTTCATATCCGGATCCATTTCGGAATCATGCATCATGGTCTCTGCTTCTTTTAAATCATTTATTAATTTCTTATATTTTATCCCTGCTTTTGAAATCTCTTCCAACCCACTCAATTCCTTGGATAATTTAACAAAATTATCACCGCTTTGTTCTTGTGTTAACAATGCCGTTAATTCATCATGACGAGCCAATATCGTTTCCAATTTTTGTTCAAAATTCATCTCATTCCCTTCAAAAACATCATTAATCAAACAAATAAACTCTAAAACAAGTGCTCCTTCAATATAGTCGGATTCAGCGATATATTAGATCGAACAGCCCCCTTTTTCCCGAGTTTACCATAAGATTTTCCATCAATAAAAACCTCCAAAGCTCCCGCATTACCTGTTTTAATCACCAAATCATCAGAAAATTTGGGGGCATTATAGGTGTCGCCTTTGTATAAAACCTTACTGAGAAGCAACCGATCATTTCGTTTAACCTCCAGCCAAACCTCTTCACTGGCTTTTAATGAAACACGAAACCTCTCCTTCTCCCCATAAATTTTAGCGGGGGTTTTCGTCACCGGAACAAAATCCTTTTTCATCTGATCACCGGCATCTCCGATCAAATGATCTCCCCCCTGCCACGCTTTGTCCTCTTCATCCGGAGAATAAAATCCCTCAACAATTCGAATATTACCGGCCCCGTCTGTTTCTCTATTCAACTCTTGAGCGGATTCTTTATTCAACTTTTGGGCAGAAGTCGAATCAAGCAATTGTTTTTCTTTCGTCACCTCTTGCGGAATACGAAACTCTGTTTGATGATCATCATTTAAAGAAAAAAACATAAACCAAACAAAATAAGCAATCAACAAAAAAACGGAAATAACAAACAGAGTCTTTTTAGAAGGCAAAACATTATGATTTTCAGGAATAGGCATATCCAAAGGTTCCTTCTTTATAGAGGCCGTCTCTTGATAAAAGGCCTCCAACAACCGTTGTGTATCCAGTCCTAAATAGGTGGCATACGTTTTCAAAAAACCAACCCCGTAAGCCAATCCCGGAAATGTATAATAATGTCCCTCTTCGAGGGCCTCTAAATAAATTTCCTTAATTTTTAAATGTTTGGAAACATCCGTTAAAGTTAATTTTTTATCTTCTCTTGCTTTTTTTAAACATACCCCGATCGATTCTTGTGAGTCAAAATCCGTACTCTTTTTGGTCGTCTCTTTTGAGAGCGCATCCAAATCAAAATGAACCAATGTTTCTCGTTTTTTGCGTGGCATTCAACAACCTCTTAAAAAATAAAACTCTTTATTTCATACTGTTTTTTTTGAATTTTGTCAAAAGCTATTTTGCATACAGTATAAAGAAAACGATAATTGCGGCGAAGCCCAATGAAGGACCGAAAGCTCCACTTTTTTTGTGCGTCACAAAGCATCGTCCGACAAAAAAAGCAAACGACAACAAAAGGGTATAATTTAAAGCACTCCAACCGAGCCATGCTCCGAGGGCCACAATCATTTTAACGTCTCCCGCTCCAAACTCCACCTTTCGAAAATGAGCCATACAAAAAACAGAAACAAGGGATAAAAAATACCCAAACCAAACACCAACCAAACTGGCCCCCATTGGATCAGAATGATCAAAAATTGTTCCGGTCGGATTAAAAAAGTTCAAATTATTAACGGGAATAGGATTCACATAGGCATTGGTCAACCCCAACAACAAAAGAGGCAACGTAAAAAAGTCCGGCAACAAAAAAAACTGATGATCAACAATAATCAAAAGACAAATAATAACCAAAAAACATCCCGTCCACCCAATATGTTCAGGGCCGATCCACAAATACGCATTCCAAAATAATCCGGCCATAACAAGACCCCACAAAAATGACGCCCCAAACATTTTCATCCATTTTATAAAAAATTTCTTTCGTCTCTCCGGCGTCACCCCTTTCGGGAATCTCGGACGATGCCATAATTTTGCACAAACAAGACCCGGATCAGCCGGCAGTATTTTCCCAAAGCGACTTGCCATAATCGGCATAAAAAAACCAATAATAAAACCGACTAAAGTGGATATGACCATAATATTTCTCTTTCAATTAAACCGTTTTTCAAAAGTTATATGAAAAAAAAAGGAAAGACGCAATATTTTTCTTTATTTTTCATCTAAAAAAAAGTATCATGAAGTGCTTATTGAAAAATTAAAAGGATAAAACATGATACGAGAAACATTAAAAAAAGAGCTGATTGAAGCTTTAAAAGAAAAAAACGAAACAAAAACGGCAACCATTCGTCTTATCAATGCGGCCATCAAAGATAAGGATATAGAAGCGCGTCCCAAAGGAAATATGGACGGTATTGATGAGACGGCCATTTTATCTCTTTTACAATCGATGATTAAGCAACGAAAAGAAAGCATTGAAATGTACAAGAAAGGGAACAGAGAAGATCTGGTTCAAAAAGAACAAGCGGAAATTGATATTATTCAAACCTTTCTTCCCAAACAAATGTCAGAAGACGATATGAAAAAAGCCATTCAAGAAACCATTACCGAAGTTGCCGCCTCCTCTGTCAAGGATATGGGCAAAGTTATGGGGGCTCTCAAACAAAAATACGCAGGAAAGATGGACTTTTCACAAGCCTCTCAAGTGATCAAAACACTGTTGGGATAAGGCATGTCTTTTCCGCCCCGTTTTTTAGACGATTTAAGAAATCGTATTCTTTTGTCTGACCTGATTGCACGAAAAGTTAAACTGTCTCGGCGTGGACATGAGTTTACGGGATTATGTCCTTTTCACAACGAAAAGACTCCCTCATTTACGATTAATGATGAAAAAGGATTTTATCATTGTTTCGGGTGCGGAGCTCACGGGGATATTGTTCGCTTTATGATGGAAACGGAGAAAATGACTTTTGTGGAGGCCGTGGAATATTTAGCTCAAATGGCAGGACTTCCACTCCCGAAAGCCTCTCCCGAGCAGATGAAGAGAGAGTATCGCCGACACGGGTTAACCGATATCATGGAGGCGGCTTGTCTTTTTTTTCAAAGTCAGCTCTTTGGCCCAAACGGAGCAAAGGCGCGTCAATACTTGGGAAGCAGAGGAATAACCCCTGCCCTTGCAAAGAGGTTTCGTTTGGGGTATGCCCCCAAAGGATCAGCCCTGTTTGCCCATTTAACAGAAAAAAAATATCCTCTCTCGGAATGTATCAATCTCGGGCTTATTGTTGAGGGACACGAAAATCACGCCCGACACGACTATTTTTATGATCGTATTATGTTTCCTATTTTGGATCGAAGACGGCGTGTTATTGCATTCGGCGGACGACTTATGGCAAAAGGAGAACCCAAATATTTAAATTCACCAGAAACCGATTTATTTCATAAAGGTGAGCAACTTTATGCCCTTCCCAATGCCATTGACACTATTCGAAAAACCAATCAAGCCATTTTGGTTGAGGGTTATATGGATGTTATTTCTTTACATGAAGCCGGATTTACAAATGCCGTTGCCCCTCTCGGAACGGCCTTTACCGAAAACCAGCTTGGTTTGCTTTGGCAAATTACGGATGAACCGATTATATGCTTTGACGGAGATAATGCCGGTCGGAAAGCAAGTATCAGGGCTCTCAATAAAGCTCTTCCGCTTCTCAAACCGGGGAAATCTCTCCGATTTGTTTTTTTACCAGACACCTTTGATCCGGATGACATGATCCGAAAAAAATCACCGGAAGCCTTCAAAAGCGCCGTTCAAGGAGCAAAATCTTTTATCGACACACTCTGGATGACGCTTTTGGAGGGGCGTTCACTGGACACGCCGGAAAGAATGGCAAAGTTGGAACAAGACGCGACAGAAAGCGTTCAAACCATACAAAATGAAGCCGTTCGAAAAAGATATTTAAAAGAAATTAAAAACAGAATCTGGAGGCTCAACCAAAAAAGAAGCAACCGGAATTTATCTCTGACCGGATTTCAAAGTATTTCAAGGCCACTTCCCGATTTGGGTTCAGGAAAAATGCTTTTGTCTTATTTAATTTGTTATCCACATCTGGCTCAATTTTTTTTGGAAGAGATTTCTTCCATGAGACCTCAAGAGAAAGATCTCGATAACCTTTTAAATCAAATTTTGGAAACTTTGTTGGAAAAGCCCGAAACGACCTCACTCGAATTACAAGAAACAATTCCGGAAGAATTAAAAAATCAGCTGTTGCCAGAAATAGAAATGCTCAAAAAATCAAATCGAACGGATTCCGATGTTCGGGCGGAACTCCAACAATTTTTACAAGCACTCAGATTAAAAGCATTGCATCGAGAAAAGCAGTTAAAGACACAATCCTATCTGGCGGATCATAATCCGGAAACCTATCATCAAATCAAATATATCGAAGAAGAAATTGAAAAACTATCCGAAATCATTTAAAAATGATTGACAACTCATTCAAAAAACACTATAATGCGAAAAATTTTGTTTCTTCAATTTCTTATAAAGTGAGTGATATTTGATATGAATGCAATCGCCGCCAATAAAGAAGATCTGTCTGCTCCCCTAAATGACCCGTCTGTCTCCGATTCAAAAACCATGATCAAAAAACTGATTGAGCGAGGAAAAGAACGTGGTTTTATCTCAATGAGCGAGCTTAAAAAGAATTTGCCGACAGATTCTCAGAATGAGGAGACATTAGAGCTCATCATCTCTTCTTTTACCGATATGGGCATCAATGTTGTTGACGGTAATGATGATATTTCTGATTTGACGGAAAGTCTTTCCCATGAAAATGCTTTGCCCATCGTCACCCAATCAGAGGAAGAAAACACGACAGAATCCGATGTCAGCGGTCGTATGAATGATCCCGTTCGATTGTATTTACGTGAAATGGGCGCGGTGGAACTTCTTTCCAGAGAAGGTGAAGTGGCTATCGCCAAGCGTATTACGGCAGGCTTTGATGTTATGATGAATAGCTTATCGGAAAGCGCTTTAACGATGAAATCCATTTCTGATTGGACGGAAAAGCTCCAAAAAGGGACCATGTTTTTACGAGAAATTGTTGATCTGGAAACCTCTTTTGAGGCAAACCCCAATAAAGAGGAAATGGAGAAAGCAGAGAAAATCAGAAAATCTGCAGCAGAAGCTCTTGAAAAATTAGAGCAGGAAGAATCGCAAAAAAAGAACAAAATAAAGAAAATTGAAACGGAAAAGCTGCCCTCCTCGGAAGATGAAATGGACAATTCCGATGAAGATCTTTACGAAACAGAAGACAATTTAAATGATGAAATCGACGAAACTCAAGATGATGACGATTTCGAGTCTGATTCCGATTTGGAGGTTGATGATTTTTCCGATGATGAGAATGAAGAAGAGGGCTCTATTGACGAAGACGATGAAGATGAGGAAGACGAAGAAGCCTCTCTTTCCATCGGGCAAATGGAAGAAACCCTAAGGCCTCAAATTCTTCTGACATTGAAAGAAACAGAACTTCTTTATCAAAAATTTATTAAAACTCAAAAAGAACGCATGGCGCTGATCACAGCCAAGAAAGCGATCCCCGAATCACTTAAGAAGAAGTATGAAGCGTTAAAAAAAGAGCTAACGGAAAAGCTA
>CALXPF010000043.1 GCA_944390205.1 uncultured Alphaproteobacteria bacterium | reverse complement strand
AAAAAATCCTACTTCTAAAAAAAGCTATACGGATCAATATCCAATCTTAACTCCACCGAAGAGGGAATCACCACCTTTTTGAGCCACGCCACCAAAATCGGTTGCAGTTTCAAGCTCTTATCCGCCTTTACCAACAATCGATACCGATATTTTCCCCGCAATAAAGACAGCGGTGCCGGAACCGGTCCCAAAACATCCAACCCCGTCATAAACGGTGATTGTCGTGCAATTTCTTTGGCGGTTTGATATGTTTTTTCCTGATCTTTTCCGCTCACAATCAATGAGGCTAATTTCCCAAAGGGGGGCATTGTTAATAATTGTCTGGAGGCTATTTCTTCTTTTAAAAACCGATCTCGATCATTTTCTTTTAACGCTTGAATAATCATATTTTCGGGATGATATGATTGTAAAATCGCCAATCCCTGTTTTTGCTCTCGACCCGCTCGCCCCATCACCTGATGCAACAGTTGAAACGTTCGCTCACCGGCTCTTAAATCACCCCCTGCCAATCCCATGTCGGCATCAATCACCCCGACCAACGTTAAATTGGCAAAATGGTGACCCTTTGCCAGAATCTGTGTCCCGATCAAAATATCCGTTTCCCCTTGAGAAACCCGCTCCAAAACCCCTTGAAACTCCTTGGGATTACTGACCGTTTCCGATGTGATCATCTCCAGTCGAGCTGTTGGAAAAAGCTCTTGAACCTCCTCATACACACGCTCCACCCCAGGCCCGCAAGAAATCAGAGAATCCGTTTCTTGGCAAGTGGGGCAACAAGTCGGAATCGGTTTGGTATACCCGCAATGATGACATTGCATATATCCCTTTTTGCGATGTTCCACCAACCATGCCGAACAATACGGGCATTTGATTCGCTCACCGCACGCCCGACACAAAATCAACGGAGCATATCCGCGCCGATTTAAAAAGAGTAAGGCTTGTTCCTTTTTATCCAATGTCTCTTTGAGGCGTTCCGATAACACCGGCGAAACAAAACGCACGGGACCTTTTTCCTTTTGTCGCATATCCACAATTTGAATATTCGGAAGAGAGGCATGTGCATATCGCTCCGGCAGAGTCACATGTTTATATCGCCCGCTCAAGGCGTTGCAATACGTTTCAACAGACGGAGTCGCAGAGGCTAAAACAATCGGACAATCCGCTATGCGTGCCCGTACAATCGCCATATCTCTTGCGTGATATAAAACCCCCTCCTCCTGTTTAAAAGAAGAATCATGCTCCTCATCCACAACAATCAACTTTAAATTTAAAAAAGGGAGAAACAAGGCAGATCGAGCCCCTACCAGAACACGAGCTTCACCGGACATCACGGCTTGCCAGGTATCTCTCCGCTGTTTAACCGTCATGGATGAGTGCCATACTGCCGGTCGAACACCAAATCGCTTTTCAAACCGATCAAGCCACGCCGAAGTTAAAATAATTTCAGGCAATAAAACCAGAATTTGTCCCGTTTTTTGAAGAACCTGAGCCATTATTTCAAAATAAACTTCTGTCTTTCCGGATCCGGTCACTCCGTCTAATAAAGAGACCCCAAACCCTTTTTGCGTTTCTTCCGTCAAGGCATCAATCGCTTTTTGTTGTGCTTTTGAAAAGGTCAACGAACAAAAACTCGGATTGGGTTTTTCAAATTGAATCGGATGAGCACTTTGTTTTTCCATATCGGGGATTAAAGCCATTTTTAAAACAGCTCCCAAAGGCGATAAAGTATATCGACTGACCCAGTTAATAAAGTGCACACTCTCTTTCGGGAAAATCGGAATATCCTCTAAAACACCCTCAATCGGTTTTAATTTTGAATCGGGAAAGCGCGAATCCGGCGGAGCATCCCAAACAACCCCTCGAACTTTTTTGCGACCGAAAGGGGCCGTCACCCACTGCCCGCACAAAACAGATTCCGCCGATAAATAGTCAAACGTCCCTAATGGTGTCGGAAAAAGAACAGATACTCGTTGCATTTTAAATGAAAAACCCTTATCCTACTTGCAAAATAGGATACATAAAATGACAGAAGAATACAAGCCCCTATCTGAATGCGTCTCGAAACGCCTCAATGATTTGATTGAAGAATGGCAAAAAAATCTGCTTTTGGAAAGGCGCCTTTCTCTTTTAACCGGATCTTCATATCTGATTGATATGAAAGAGTTTATGAACTTTTTATCCGAACACTTCGGCCATCCGATCGATCTTCCTGATCTCAAAAAAATATCCGTCTCCGACTTTCGCTCTTTTTTGGTTTGGCGATCCAATCAAAAAATTGCTCGATCCAGTCTGGCACGAGGGCTCTCGGCTCTCCGAAATTTTTTTAAATATCTGACCCGAAACGATATTTTAGAAAATACGGCGATTATGGCCGTCAGATCAGCTCACACGGCCAAAATTCTACCGAAACCGCTTTCGGTAGAAGATGCCAAACGATTTTTAGACGCCGTTCCCAAAGTAGTCAAAGAAAGCTGGCAAGCCAAACGAGATACGGCGCTCTACCTCTTAATGTACGGATGCGGACTGCGTATTGCAGAAGCGCTCTCATTAAACGTCAACGATATCTCGCCCTCTCAAGACGCTTTTACCATTACCGGAAAAGGGAACAAGCAACGTCTGGTTCCGTTATTACCCGTTGTCAAAAAAGCGCTCAAGGCTTATTTGGAGGTTCACCCCAATCCAAATGCTGGGGAGCCTTTATTTGTCGGTAGCCGAGGCGAACGAATCAATCCGGGGGTAGTCCAACGAAACGTCCGATTTTTGAGACGCTACTTAAATTTACCGGACACCGTCACCCCTCACGCTCTTCGGCACAGTTTTGCCACCCACCTTTTGCAAGGTGGCGGAGATCTCAGAACCGTTCAAGAGCTTCTGGGACATGCCTCTTTATCGGCCACGCAACGATACACCGAGGTGGATTTACACCAAATTCAATCCGTCTACGAACACGCTCATCCGAGAGCTCATCTCAAAAAATCTTAACTTCAAGCTTCTCATAAAACATCTGTGTTTCCATAAAAAGAGGAGACCAAAAACCTATTCATAAAAACGACTGCCCCTTACCGTCAATGTATGGGAAACACTTCATCATATAAACACCATGTTTTTCAAAAATACTTCTAGAAAAGATCTAAATTTTCCCTAAAATCTGTTTATAAAAAGCCCCCAAAAACTGCACACTACAAGCTCTTTCACAAGTGCCTATCTTTCTATACAACCATCGGGTATCCTCAAAAATACTTCCAAGAATTAGCCTCATTTCTCAAAATCCGTTGATAAAGAATAAACCGAACGCCCCTTACCGTCAGCGATGGGAAACACTTCATCACACCAACACCGTGCCTGTTCAAGAACACCTTTCCAAAAAAACTGTCCCACACCCCTAAAATCCGTTGATAAAAAACAAACCGAACGTCCTCACCGTCAACGATGGGAAACACGTCATCATATAAACACCATGCTTTTCAAAACACCTCCAAGAAGTGCTTTACGCCAACAAAATCCGTTGATAAAAAACAACCCCCAAAGACCTTTCAGCACATAAGGTCCATCCACACCACACAACATCACACGGTTTCAAAAAAAAACGTATTTGTTTTACTCGTTCAAAAAATAAGAACTCTATTTTTTCCGCTTCACTTTATCAGCGTATGGATTTTCTCTCTTTCGCATATGAATCCGAATAGGAACTCCAACCAATCCATACCGATCTCGCAGTCCGTTTGATAAATACCGCAAATAAGATTCGGGCAATTGATCCGGATTACTCGAAAAAATCACAAAAGTAGGCGGTCTGATACTCACTTGTGTCATATACTTCATCGGAATACGCCGGCCGTTAGAAGCTACCGGTGTCGGATGGGCCTCTACCATCTCCTGTAAAAACGTGTTAAGTTTATGTGTCGGAACCCGCTTATTCCAAAGGCCATACATTTTAAAAACATCACTCATCAACCGATCCAACCCATACCCGTTTCGAGCCGAAATCGTATGAACGGGAATCCCTTTTACCTGTTGTAATGAGGTCACCATCTTTTCCTTAATCTCGTTTAAAACGGCTTTTTGGTTAGCAATACTGTCCCATTTGTTCAGGGCGATCAACAAACAACGCCCCTCATCAAGAACCTTGGAAGCAATCAATAAATCTTGCTTTTCCATCGGAACATTCGCATCTAAAACCAAAATAACAACCTCGGCAAAATCAATGGCGTTATTTGTGTCGGCTGCCGATATTTTTTCGAGCGTATCATCAACCTTCCCTCTTTTTCGAAGACCCGCCGTATCCGTCAACAAAATCGAGTGTCCCCGCCACTCCCACGGAATAGTGATAGCGTCTCGTGTCACACCGGCTTGAGGTCCCGTTAACAAACGTTCTTTTCCCAACAGCTTATTGATAAGAGTTGATTTTCCCACATTGGGTCGTCCCACAATCGCCAATTTAAGCGGACGATCTTTTTCTTCGGAAGTCTCTTCCTTTATGCCGTCTTCTGTTTCCGATTCACCGGAATCCTCCTCCTTTTTAAATAAGGGGATCAATTCTTGATAAATTTCTGCCATTCCCAATCCGTGTTCTGCCGAAACCGGAAGCGGTTCTCCCAACCCCAAACGATAGAATTCACCCAAATTCTGTCGCTGTTGGTTTCCCTCACACTTATTGGCAATCAAAAAAACAGGCTTATGAACTTTTCTGAGATCCCGAGCCAACCGTTCATCAAGCCGAGTCATTTCTGCTCTGGCATCAACAACCATCAAAACAATATCCGCCTCATCAATCGCCATTTCCGTCTGACGCCACATGGCAGCCGCCAAATCGGTTGTTTCCTCCAACCCCGCCGTATCAATCAAGCGAAACGTCAAATCATATAAATAGCCGGTTGCCTCTTTTCGATCTCGTGTCACCCCCGGCTTATCATGAACAATCGCCAGCTTTTTTCGGGCCAATCGATTAAACAATGTAGACTTACCGACATTTGTTCGGCCAACAACGGCAATTGTTTTCATCTGTCATTTCCTTATTGATATGCGATTAAATCCGCATCATTTGTTAAAATCAACATAAGCTCTTGGGCAAAAATCGGAGTCAAAGACAACTCATCCGTCATAAAATGAATTTTCTTCTCCCCGCTCTTTAAATCGACACCCAGCACATCTCCCAAAGAAGAAACCAAGATAGCGGTTTGATCGGCTAAAACAGGTCCCCTCCAAACGGCTTTTTCATCCTCTTTGGAAACAAGAGGCGTCTCCCAAATAAAGGATCCCGTTTTTTTATCCATGGCAACCAATGTGTTCTTATTGGAGACCATTAACACGGCGTTTCCAACAACAACGGGTGTATTCTGACCACCCAATTCTTTTACAAAAACAGGTTCTCCCGTCTTTAAATTGAAAGCCCCCATCCGATTGGCATTTCCGATTAAGTAAACAAGATTATTCTCAATCACCGGTGATGCCAAAACATGAGTTAAATCCATAATTTGATTAAACATGCGATAAGACAGCAACGTATTGGACCATCGCATAACGCCGGTTTTTGTGTCCAATCCCACAATTTCTCCGTTTGAAAACGGGACAACAACCACGTCATCTTGAACGGCAACTCGCCCCATTCCCAACAAATTGGTAGACGTTTCCATTGTTTTATAGCGCCATTTTTCATGCCCGTCTTTTGCATCCAAAACAATCAACTCATTTTTGGCTGACAATAAGTAAATTTGCCCCTCATACACAACCGGAGCCGACCGTAAAACAGCGTCCGTTTGAATTTGATAAAGCAATTTTCCCTTTAAATCCAATGCATAAAGAGTCCCTGTTCCCGATACGACGAACAAACGATCATCCCCGTACGTCAATCCGACACTTTGAATGTTTTCCTTGTCTGCAAAAGGCAACTCACTTTCCCAAAGCTCTTTTCCGTTCTTGAGTGATCGAGCCGTCACAACCAGTTCCGAATCAACCGCATAAATCACAGTGTTGACAACGACCGGTTCCGTCAGTATAAAGCAGTCTTCCGAAACACCTTCCCCGATCGAAGCAGACCAAACTTCTTGTCCAATCATCTTAAAATCGGAATGCGGTATTTTGTTTTGAGCATTATAACCCGCCTGTGCCCATTCGGAAATCCGCACCCCCTGATCAAGATGAATTTGAGAAGAGGTATTTTTCAACTCCGCCTCATCGACTGCTCTTGACCGAATAGCTATGCGTCCCTCCTTCGGAGCCATTTTTTTATTATCGGCACACCCGGCCACAACAAGGCATAAGGCCACAAAAAACACTAGTTTTTTCATTTTATTTCTCAATTACGGACAACAATTCTTCTAATTGTTTTTTCACTTCCGGATCCACCCCTTGCATTGACAAAGCCGTCTTTATAATTCCGATGGCCTTTTGTGTTTCTCCCTGACGCAGTTGCAAAACAACACCAAGCTCAATGGCGGCCGGTGCAAAAGAATTTTGAGGATCCATATACGGATCTAACAAAGACTGAAGTTGTTTGGGATCTCCCGTATCGACCTGATGTCCGACATAAGCCAATGTTGCAACGGCTCTCAATTGTTGGGGAGCCTCTGAAGCATTCATCAAATCGCTTAATGTTTGCAAGGCTTGATCCAAATTTCCCTCTTCCAGCTGAATACCCGCAATTTGCATTTGAGCTAAATATTGATATCCTGTCCGCGCGTTTTGAGATAAATCCGTAAAAATCTTCAACGCCTCACTCGTCTTTCCGGCATGAGCGTCAATCAAAGCCGTCTCAAACTGATCCGATTCGCTTAATCGCACTTTCAAATACCATGTACGATAAATTTCGTTTCCGGCAACGATCAGAACAATTCCGATCAAAACGCCCATGATCAACAGACGATATTTTTCCCAGAATTTTTTCAATCGCTCTTTTTGGAGTTCTTCCTCAACTTCTCGAGCTAAAATCTGCTGTTGAATTTTTTCAATTTCATCCGGTGTTTGTTTTTTCATTTGTATATCCTTTTGTGATTGTATTCTCTTTATATTTTATATCGAATATATAGCAAAAAAAGTCCCGATATGCAACCTTTTTTTACTGTTCCTTACGAGGCAACCTATTCAAAATGGGATGGCTCAAAAAAGAGGGTAAGGCACTCACTAACCACGAACCGAAAGCCATAATGCTCGGAAACGCTATAATAGGCTTATTTTGAGACAACCCTTTTTTAATAATATACGCTGCTCTTTCGGAATCCATCAGAAAGGGCATTTTAAACGTATTGGCATCCGTCAGCGGAGTCGCAATAAACCCGGGGCAAATAACATTGACATCAATATCTTCTTGTTTTAAAAAGCCCCTCAGAGCCTCACCCCAAGCCTTAACACAACACTTTGAAGCGGAGTAAGCCGGACAACTCGGCAACCCTCGATAACCCGCCATGGAGCTCATCAACGCAATTTGCCCTTTTTTATTTCTTCTCATCAATTCAATCGTTGGTAAAACCGTATTGACAACCCCCCAAATATTCGTTTGTAAAATTGCCTGTGTCGACAGGGCGTTTTCTTTGGCCCCCAACGATCCGCCCGACACACCGGCATTGGCGATCACCAAATCTAAAGGTCTTTGGCGATTGGCGTCATCTAACGCCCCGGCCGTCACGCCGGTGTCATTCACATCAAAAATATAGGTCTGAACTTTAGCCCCCTTCTTGCGACACGAATCGGCGACTCGAGCCAAACGTCCCTCATTTCTTCCGCATAAAAACAGTGTTTTACCTTGCTCGGCATACGCCAACGCCAATGCTCGACCGATTCCGCTTGACGCCCCCGTAATAAAAATAGACTTCGGATCCCTTGTTTTTGATGTTTTTTTCGGCTGTTTCATAAAAAAATATCTCCCCATATTAAAAAAAATATCTCCCCATTAAAAAAGTTCTTGACTTTTTATTTTAATCAAGTATAATCGGTTTGTCTAGTGAAAAATGCCTCTGTGGCGAAATTGGTAGACGCGACAGACTCAAAATCTGTTGATCGCAAGATCATGCTGGTTCAAGTCCGGCCAGAGGTACCAAAAATTTTAAAGCTCCCTTTCGGGAGCTTTTTTTGAGGATCATCTTCTCTCAAAACGGCCCGCTTTGCCTTCTCAACAAAGCTTTTTCTCCCTAACATCCGTCTCTTTTGCTTGTCTTGAAGAATCCCCCCCCTTCTCAATCAGAATCGAGAATCCAATACTCCTATCGGTGATCTATTGAATATTTACGGTGCAACAAACCCTTAAAAACAAGAAAATCCAAGTTCGAATCCGAGTTCGAATCCGACTAAAAAAATTGATTTTCCCATTTGGACTTATTTTTTGTGATTATTTTTTTGAATCCGACTCAAATACCGATAAAAAGAACGGCGATCTTTATCATGCGCCAACTTGCGGTCAATAAATCCGTTATAATCTCGCCTAAGCGCTACTTTTGGAAAATCCGGCAAATCAATATCCACCGACTGTCCCACTTTTAAACTTCTAACCGCCGGATCAAAACACTTTTTATTGATAAACCGATGAAGAGATTTTTCGATTAAACAAAAATTGCTCACATGATTGGTTCCCCCGCCCGATAACGGAACAAGGTGATGAACATCAAATCCGTGCGGAATTCGACCCCGTTTAGCTCGCTCTAGGTTGATAATGTCGGCGTATTGATCTAAAAATCCCTTCCTGTACAACCACTTAACAAATTTTTGATTCATGTTTTTATGTTCAAATTCTTTACGCAACGCCTGACTGACAGAAGAGGGTTGAAGTGTAAAATGTATTGTCATAAATTTATCCCGCCTTTAATGTGTTAACAACCGAATCTTTTTGAAATAAATAAAGTAAAATCCGCAACGCTCGTCCTCTCGGCGTTTGCAAAAGCGGATCCAAAATTAAAGTACTTTTGGCATCTTGAGAGGCCGTATACAAAAGATCCTTATGAACGCTTAAATCCGCCATTTGAAATTCCTGCATTCCGCTTTGTCTGGCACCCAACAACTCTCCGGCGCCCCTCAATTTTAAATCTTCTTCGGCAATCAAAAAACCATCCTCCGTTTCACGCATTACACGGAGTCTCTCTCGGGCCGTCGGTGTCAATTTTTCCCCATAGAGCAAAATACATGTCGACTGATCTCCGCCACGCCCGATCCGCCCCCTCAACTGATGGAGCCCCGCCAAACCAAACCGCTCTGCGTGTTCAATCACCATAATGGTCGCCGTTTTAACATCAACACCCACCTCAATAACCGTCGTTGCCACCAAAACATCTATCTCTCCGGCAACAAATCGGCTCATAACGGCATCTTTTTCTGCCCCCTTCATCTTACCGTGGACAAGGCCGACTCGATCTCCCAAGAACTCTTTTAACTCTCTGTATCTTTTTTCGACTGCCATCAAATCGCTCTTTTCCGATTCTTCCACCAACGGACAAATCCAATAGGCTTGTGTTTTGTTTCCCGTTGTCTTTGAGATCTTTTTCAATCGTTCCGTCAACTCCGGCACTTTCGAAACAGGCATCACTCTGGTTTCAATCGGCTTTCGGTTGGCCGGTTTTTCATCCAATCTGGAAATATCCATGTCTCCGTATGTCGTTAAAGCCAGAGTTCTGGGAATGGGCGTTGCCGTCATAACCAACAAATTAACCCCTTGTTGTTTTTGCGTCAAAGCCAACCGCTGATGAACCCCGAATTTATGTTGTTCATCAATAACCGCCAAACCCAACTTTTTAAAACAAACATTTTCTACAAAAACGGCATGTGTTCCGATTAAAAGATCGATCTCTCCATTCTTTAGATCCTCTAAAATCTGTTCTCGCTTTTTCCCTTTTTCACGGCCGGAGAGCAATGCGCATCGAATTCCCAAGGGGGCCGTCCATTTTTGAATCGTCGCCAAATGCTGTCTTGCCAAAATATCGGTCGGGGCCATTAAAACACCTTGTGTACCCGAATCAATCGCCCAAAGAAGGGACAATATCGCTACAATGGTTTTTCCGCTACCGACATCACCTTGAAGCAACCGCACCATTTTATAAGAACTCGCCAAATCATTTTCTATTTCGGCCACCACTCTTTTTTGGGCTTTTGTCAGCTCAAACGGCAATTCCTTCAATAGTTCGCTTCTCCGATTTTGAGTCGGTAAAAGAGCCATGCCGTGTTGTTCTTTTGTGCGTTCTCTGACCAAATAGAGAGCCAACTGGTTAGCTAACAATTCATCGTAAGCCAATCTTTTTCTGGCTAAAGAAAAGGGACTTAATTCTTTAGCAGCATGCGGATAATGTACTTGTCTCAAAGAGGCCAACCATCCCGAAAAGCCCTCCCTTTTTATAAAGGCTTCATCCAGCCACTCCGGCAAATCGGGCGCTTCATTTAAAATCTGGGCGATGGCTTTTTGAAGACTTTTATTCGAAAGCCCGAGCGTCAAGGGATAAATAGGTTCATAGACG
>CALXPF010000042.1 GCA_944390205.1 uncultured Alphaproteobacteria bacterium | reverse complement strand
TCATTTTATATTTTCTTTAAGGTATTGTATATGCAACCGAATCATATAAAGCACTCCCGAATATATCCATTGAAACTTTTTTATTTTTAGGTCTGTCCGGATTCTCAACCGGTGCTTCATGGCTGTGTTATTTTAAGGCTCTGCAAACGGGAGACGTCAATAAAGTTGTTCCCATTGACAGATCAAGTCTTATTTTAACCGTGTTATTGTCTGCCTGTTTCTTTGGAGAAAATATTACGCTTATAACTCTCCTTTGTTTAATCGGTATGGGAATCGGAACTTATCTTATGCTGGAAAGAAAAGCCCCCACCTCCAATATCTCTGCCCATAGCAAATCATGGTTCCGATACGCCATTTTATCGGCTGTTTTTGCCTCTTTAACGGCTCTTTTAGGAAAAATAGGTATCGATGGAGTTGAATCGAATCTGGGAACGGCCATTCGAACAATCATTGTTCTTCTGATGGCTTTTCTTTTAATTTTTATTCAAAAAAAACAAAATGAGATCAGAAATTTAGATTTCAAAAGTCTCTTTTTTTTAATTGCTTCCGGAATAACGACCGGCTTGTCTTGGCTTTGTTATTTTAAAGCACTTAAGGACGGAGTCGTCAGCATTGTCGTTCCGATCGATAAACTCAGTATTGTTGTTTCTGTTTTATTTTCTTTTATTTTCCTGAAAGAAGAAATAAGTAAAAAGGCGTTATGGGGGCTCTTTTTAATAACTCTCGGAACTATCGGTATGATCTTACAATAATCTTCTCGACAATAATTATTTCAAGGCAACTCTCTAAACTTTTTATCAACCGCAAGATTTAAAACAGTATTAACCCGATCTATATAATTTGCTGACTTTTCAGGAAGAGAATCAATCCGATACAAAGCCTTCCGAAGGCCCGACTGATTGGCAATTTGAATGGCCAGACCGGGTCGGGCGTTCAACTCAAGCATCATGGGACCCAATTCTCGATCTAAAACAATGTCTGCTCCGAGATACCCAAGATGGGTCATATCATATCCTTTTGCGGCAATTTCAAGATGTTCTCTCCAGAAGGGAACCTGAAGAGAAAAAAGGTCCTTACCCGTATCCGGATGATACCGTACGGGACGATTGTGTTGAACAGCGGCAATCGCCTTTCCGGTTTGAATATCAATACCCACTCCGACGGCTCCTTGATGTAAATTTGCTCGTCCGCCCGACTCCCGTGTAGCCAAACGCATCATGGCTAAGACCGGATACCCTTGATATACAATAATACGAACATCCGGAATACCCTGAAAGCTATAGTCCTGAAAAAGGGTACTAAAATGGACCAGCTCTTCAAAGACGGCGACATCATACTTTCCGCCCAAACTGTAAAGGCCGCTCAAAATGTTCGAAATATGTTGGTAAACTTCCGAAAATCGTAAAACGCGTTGAGAGGCTGTTCTAAAATGATTTTGAGTATAAGATTTAATAACCAGAACTCCCTTACCCCCGCTTCCCTGTGCCGGTTTAATGACAAAATCCTTATGATCTTTTACCAATGATAAAAATTGACGTACTTGATGTTGCGACTCAATCACACCGATTAAGCGAGGTGTTTGGATACCCACCTGCCGAGCCAGTTGCTTTGTCAGCACCTTATTATCAACGAGCGGATAAAGACGCCGTTTATTATGCTGTGCAATAATCTCAAAATTACGTCGATTCATGCCAAGAACACCGGCTTCTTTTAATTCGGAAGGAGTTGCCCAAAAGCGCCATTTTTCGAACATATTATCATTCCTTTCGAGAACGGGATAACGGAGCAAAACGAATCAGCTCTGTCAAACGATATCCGGTATAAGTTCCCAATAACATAACAATAAACAACAGAACCAAATTGAGTTCACTAAAAGCAAACATAATGTGACGAATATAATCGTTTACAATAATAAAATAAGTGAAAACAGCAACAACAACGCTGAAAAAAACCTCTTTTCCCGCATTTTTCAAACCTTCTTCCTCCCAAATAATAGAGGCCCGTTCAATGATCCAAGCCATAATAATAATGGGAAAAAACAAAGCGGAAGAGGCAATCTGCCAGTGGAAATGATATCCCAAAATCGTAAATACTTGGATCATCAAAATAACAAAAATCACAACTGCCGAAATTCTCGGAACCAGCAATAAATTTAATCGAGAAAGTCCCGCCCGTATCAAAAGTCCGACAATAACAATAATCGAAAAGCATATCAGTCCTGCGATAAATCCTGTTTCAACAAGCGCCATGGCGATAAGCATCGGCGTAAACGTTCCCATTGTCTTTAAACCGATCATATTTCGCATCACAACAACGACCAAAATAGCCAATGGAAAAATCATTAACCATTTCAATGAATTTTGTTCACTCAACGGCAAACTATACATAGAATAAGAAAACAGTTTTTCTTGATGGGCCGTTTTTGCTCTATGCTCAGCCATATTGAAAGAAGACGTTAGCGATTTCATGACAGAAAAACGAGTCAATGAATTCTCTCCACCCTCAACATCGACCAAAGAATTTCCTCCCCGTTGAAAAATGACAAAATCTTTTGGAAGACCGCTTTCTCCCGTTTCAATGTTATAAGTAATCCATTGAGAATTCAAATAAGCCTCAATCATAACATCAGACTTAAAAGCTTTTTTATCCTTCTCTAATCGAACTCCTCTCACAATATGAACCGGAATTCTTTCAAAAGCCAATAGATCGCAAATCACATCAGCAGTCTCTTTTAAACTTTTACGTTCCGGCATAAAAGCCAAAACCGTCTCGTCCGGAGGCGTTTGTGAAAATAATCGGATAATTTGTTGAACACGATCTCCCTCTTGATCTTTAGCACGATCCAGTATGGCACGAGCAACCGCCTTTCTTTGTTCATCCCAAAGAGGGATATCAACTTTATGCGGTTTATCATCCTTAATACCCTTTTTTTCGGCTACATTATCGTAAAGTAAAACACGATAATAAATATTCTGATTTTTCTGTCTTGGAGATGACGATAAGATAATCCGTTTCGAATCTTTCTGAACCTGATAACGAGGAGCGATTATATTTTCATCCAAAATTTTAAAAGACCCCGTATTAACGGGTCGTGAAATTGAAACGCGAATAGGATCACCGGTCGGTTCAAAAGAAATATTTGCCTCAACCGTCCACACATCCGTCATCTGATTCGGACGAAAAGAAAATCCCCAATATCGAATTTTATAATAAATTCCATACCCTGCATAAATAACGGACAAAATGAGCCCGATCAACAAAAACAAACGAACAGATTGAAGCTTTCGAAACATATCATTCCCTTTTTAATAGAGTGTATCCGAGACGGAAACATCCACAATAAATCGACCCTTTAAAACATTTCGACCGATTAACACCGAATAATCAAATTTAGAGCGATCGGCCAATGTAAACTCTGCGGAAATAATTTCCTTTCCGAATCGAATATCCATCATGACCACCACCCGTTCTTCATTGGCATGAATGCGACGAATGGTACTTTGACGCTTAACTTTTTTTTCAAAATGATGCACTTCCGCCGTTTGATTGTTTTTGATATCAAATGAAACCCATTTTTCACCATCTCGCTCAAATAATTTTTGATTTTGAACACCGACAGAAGAAGTCTCCGCTCCCGTATCTATACGGGCATCCAAAGCCCCCTTCATCGGCAAAAAATAAACGGGTTCAACTTCGCCGATAATGGGTAAAACAGATCGAATTTTAGGCTCTTGAGAACAAGACGGCATCGGCTGAGGCTCAATTTCCTTCATAACGGGCTCAATGGATTGCTCTTTAATCACCTGATGGCACCCTCCGCAAAAAAATAAAGAAAGCATCAAACACAACAGATATTTTTTCCCCATGGACATCACCTCATATTCAGTTTTTCTATTTATATCCTTTTCTATAAAAAAGTAAAGAGAAAAAACATTTTGGGCTCGAGGTGATTTCTTTCCGTTGACAAATTTCTCTTCTCATTTTAAAGTTTAAAAAGAGAGTAGAAAACTGATTTTCCCGTGTGTGAATATATTTGTTTTCTGATTACCGAAAATCTTTTTAATAACAAGGGAGTTTTTATGAATAACAAGGATCATGCCTACTATTTGAAATTAGCGGTTGAAGAAAGTTTAAAATCGGTTGAAAGCGGAAGCTCTCCTTTTGGAGCTGTTATCGTCAAAGACGGAGAGGTTATTGCAACGGATCATAATCGCGTTGTTCCGAATAACGACCCAACGGCTCACGCAGAGGTGATGTGTATTCGTTCGGCTTGCCAAAAGCTTCAAACATTTGATTTAAGCGGTTGTGTTCTCTATACGTCTTGTGAGCCATGTCCCATGTGTTTAAACGCCATTAAATGGGCGAATATTCGTGAAATTTGGTATTCTTCCGATCGTCATGATGCAGATCATATTGGATTTAGAGACAATACTTTTTATGAATCCGATCCCGTTCAACTCAATCGGATTGTTTTAAGTGAATCCAATGAAGTCATGAAAAAATGGTTTGACTCAAAAAATAAAAAACCATACTAAGGACAAGAAAGAATCAAAGTGAGCCATCTGTTCATTTTTAAAACGGCAAAAGAGGTCGCCGATTATACGGCGGATCGCATTGTTTCTTTAATACGATCTTTAGAAAATCAGAAGCCCTATATTGTTTTGGGTCTCCCGACCGGATCAACGCCTTTATTAACCTACGCTCGGTTAATAGAGCTTTATCGATTGGGAAAAATTTCTTTTAAAAATGTTATAACCATCAATATGGATGAGTACAAAGGGCTTGATGGAAATCATCCGCAAAGCTATCATTTTTTCATGAAGAAAAATTTTTTTGACCATATCGATATTTTACCTCAAAATACCCATTTCTTAAACGGAATGACTCAAAATCCCGATATGGAATGCGATAGATATGAGACTCTGATCAAGCAATTGGGCGGAATTGATTTGCAACTCGGCGGAATCGGCGGTAATGGTCATTTAGCATTCAACGAACCTCAAACCGCTTTTGAGACACGGTCTCATTTACAGCGCCTTTCAGAAGAAACAATTCAAGCCAACTCTCGTTTTTTTGATCAGGTAAAAGAGGTTCCGAAAGAGGCTCTGACCATTGGCTTAAAAACAATTTTTGAGGCTCGTCAGATTATTATTTTGGCAACCGGAAAATCTAAATCTCAAGCAATTTATGAGGCTCTTTTGGGACCTTATGATGTTTCCTGCCCCGCCAGTTTATTACAAAAACACAAAAACGCCTTCTTTGTCTGCGATTCGGAGGCTGCCTCTTTGATTCCGGAAGATCAAATATAAGATAAATCGACAAGAAAGATCCCCTTTGATCGCCCATTCAACAATAATCTATTTATTCCGAATCTTTAACAGCATAGGTCGGATTTATCTCAACACTGCATACCCGACAAAAAAACTTGTATTTTCAATATTTTTATGTCAAAAATAAAAGGAGATGCCAACGACCCCGTTTTTATCAAACGCATATCATGATATGGTCAAAAGGAGATGACATGAAAAAATGGATTATTTTAGCCTCTTTACTATTAATAACCGCATGCGTGCATGCCCCCTCCTCGTCAATAATCGGATCGTGGATACAACCGATATCGGGTCAAAATAAATATCAGGGATTACAATTAGAGGCTGATGGAAGAGCCTATTCGCTAGGGATGAAGACACTTTTATATACCTCTTGGGAACAGCAAGGAGATTTGTTAATTTTAAACGGATCCAGTATTGGAAACGGAGGGACCTTCCCCGTCACATCCATATATAGAATTATCACATTAACAGAAGATGACTTGGTCTTAAAAAACAGATCATCCGTTCAATCATACAAACGAATAAAGAACGAATCGAATCTTTCCATACAAGATTTTTCTTTTTCGAAAGATAGTGACTAAACAATTTGGGGAACACTCAAAATGTCTTAATCAGATTAAAACAACAAAAAGCAATTTATAAATTTCTGATAGCAGGAGAGAAAAAATATGTCAGCACAAGTCACTGTTTCGTCTTTAAAACAGCTCATAGAAACAGCCACGGGAGAAAGAAAGGCAGATATTGTCATCAAGAATGCCAAACTGGTTAATGTATTATCAGAAGAAATTTATCAGACGGATATTGCCATCACTCAAGATCAAATTGTCGGCTTGGGGACCGATTACAAAGGTAAACAAGAATTAGATGTTCACGGAGCCTATGTCACTCCCGCCTTCATAGACGGACATGTCCATCTGGAAAGCGCCATGATAACACCCGCCGAATTTGGGAAAGCAATTCTGAGCTGTGGAACGACCACAGTTATTGCCGATCCGCATGAAATCACAAATGTTTTGGGAATTGAGGGAATTCGCCTGATGGAAAAGGAAAGTGAAAAAACACCCTTGGATATTTACTTTATGCTTCCTTCTTGTGTTCCGGCAACTCCTTTTGAAACATCGGGGTATATTCTATCATCACAAGATATTTCAGGTTTATTCAAAGATCCGCATACTTTGGGATTGGCAGAGATGATGAATTATGTCGGCGTTATCAAAAAAGATAAAGAGGTGTTATCCAAAATCAAAGTGGCTCATCGGAAAAGAAAACAAATAGATGGACATGCGCCCCTGTTAAGCGGAAAAGATCTCTGCGCTTATGCCGTCTGTGGCATTCGTTCAGACCATGAATGCACTCATTTTGATGAAGCCCTTGAAAAAATGCGACTGGGGATTCACATCATGATACGCGAAGGTTCTGCTGCAAAAGATTTAGAGGCTCTTCTTCCTTTATTGAAAAAAAACGGGGCAAGACAATGTTTTTTTGTGACGGATGATCGTCATCCCGGCGAACTTCAAGAGCATATTAACGGTATGGTTAAACGCTGTGTTCAAGCAGGAATTTCTCCGATAAAAGCCATTCAGTGCGCCAGTTTAAATACGGCCGAATATTTTAATCTGTCCGATAGGGGGGCCATTGCTCCGGGGTACAAGGCTGATCTTTTGATTTTCCCTGATTTAGTTAACTTCAAACCGGAATACGTTATAAAAGACGGGAAAGTTATTGTTGAACACGGCTTGTTCAAGGCGAGAGAAAAAAAAGAAGATCGAATTCCTTCCAAAAACACCATGATGATTCGAGATATCACTCCGGAAAGTTTTAAAATTCCTGCTAAAAATGATCGAGTAAAAACCATTCAGGTTATCGAAAATCAGCTTATTACAAAAGAAATAATCTCTTCAATCCATATAAAAGATGGGTATGCAGAAAGCAATTTAACAACAGACACACTCAAAATTTGCGTATTTGAAAGACACCATCGAACCGGACGAATCGGGAAAGGGTTTGTTAAAGGATTTCAACTAAAAAGCGGAGCCATCGCTTCAACGGTCGCACATGATTCGCACAATTTGATTGTCATCGGAACAAATGATTCCGATATGTGTTTGGCCGCTCAGGAGCTTGTTCGACAAGGTGGAGGGAAAATTGTGGTAAACAACGGAAAAATCGAAGCACTTTTAAAGTTGCCGATTGCCGGATTACTTTCCGATCAACCATTAGAAACAGTACAACAAAACTGTGCAGACTTAAAAAAAACCGCACAAGAGCTTGGATGTTCTCTTAAGGATCCCTTTATGACTCTGTCTTTTCTGTCTCTTTCGGTCATTCCGGAACTTAAAATAACCGACAAGGGAGTTTTTAGTACAAAAAAGTTTGATTTTATAGACATTTTTAAATATGACAGATCCAGATCTTAGTAATAGGGAAGAAAAATACATGACCCGTTTCAGAAGAAGATTTATTCCAAATAGCGCCTTTTCATTTCTTGTATTTTCAAGGGAGAAATGCCGATTTTGTTTAAGTAAAAATCAATCGACTGATACTGTCGCTTAAACAAATCAAAAAAACGCTCCATATAAACTTCTTTCGGAACAAGAACCTCTCTTTCATCAGATAAAGAAATTTGTTCATAGTACCTTAAAATATCATCTAAATAAACGGCACTCAGCATATAATCATCGATAATATTTTTCTCAGAAACACCAAGCATCATCAAAATAAGAGCAGAAACAACCCCGACTCGATCCTTTCCCAAGTCACTGTAAAAAAGAATACCGGTTGTTTTCGGATCACACATCAGAGAAAAAAATGACTGCATGGCACCCGTCGCATCCAACATTTGCATATAAGAAACAGCCACTGCCATGGGTGACGGCGGAATGCGTTCTCCACCGACAATTTCCAAATGATAGAATCTAAAATCAGATTTTAACACAGCGGGAGACGGATGCATCAAAGCTTCTTTACGACTCCGAAAATCAATAATTGTGTTAATTCCGATATTTTTTAAAAAAGAAATCCCGTCAGCCGTTAATTGTCGTGGAAAATTACTTCGAATCAAGCGACCATATCGAGTTGTTTTATTCCAAGCCTTATATCCACCCAGATCTCGCATATTTTCTATTGAATCAACTAAATATCTTTTCATGGTTCCCCGATTACCCCCACTCTTCCATAACAATATGAAACAAAAAGAAAAACGTGTCAACTCTTTTTAAAAAAAAAGTAAACTCAAGTCCATGTCTTAAAAAAATATGGTTCATTATTTAGTTTTTAACTCAAAAAAGCCGATCTATCTGCCAAAAAAGCCGATCGGTTTATATTCTCCTTTGGGATTATACCCATATTCCACACGATCATCTCCGATCGCGGTCGGACCGTACTCGCCCCTTGCATTATATCCGTATTCCAATCGATCATCCCCGATCGCAGTCGGAGCGTATTCTCCCCTTGCATTATATCCGTATTCCAATCGATCATCCCCGATTGCGGTCGGACCATACTCTCCCCTTGCATTATATCCATATTCTACACGATCCTCCCCGATCGCGGTCGGAACATATTCTCCCCTTGCATTATATCCATATTCTACGCGATCATCCCCGATCGCTATCGGAACATACTCCCCTTTTGCATTATATCCGTATTGAATGTTTTTTGCCTCTGCTCCACATACAAACATGAATACCAATACCAACCCATTTATAAAATACCACATGTATTCTCCTTTCTTTTGTTTTTAATATTAAAATAAAAATATTATTTTTGTCAAATAAACAAGCCTATTATCTGTTAATTTTTAAATTTATTTCATTTTTATAAAAAATTTTTCTTCTATTTAAAAATCATTTCACCTATATAAATTTGTTATTGACACTGTGTCAGAAAAATGCTATTTAAAATCTGACACCGTGTCAAAAATGGAGAAAAAGATGTCCTTATCCCAAAATCAAGATCAACGAAAATCAGAAATTATAAAGGCTTGCCGAGAATTATATCAAAAAATCGGCTTTCAAGAAATAACCATCAAAGCCATCAGCACTTACACTACTTTTTCAAGGCCGTCGATTTATAACTATTTTCCGACAAAGGAAAGCATTTTTCTAGAAATTTTTCGTGAAGAGTATATTTATTGGTGCGATGAAATGAAGCGCATTTTAGATCAGAATCGCCTTTTGTCTTTAGAAGATTTTTCGGATCAATTTTCAAGGGCTCTTGAGAATCGTCCCGTTCTTCTCAAGCTTCTTTCCATGAATATTTATGACTTAGAGAGAAATTGTTCATTAGAGGAGCTAACAAAATTTAAAAAAGAGTACAAAAGAGCTCTGGATACGGTATCTGATCTTTTAAGAAAATTTTTCCCGAACATGAATGAAAATCAGATTGATCGATTTATATACATTTTTTTCCCGTTTATGTTTGGACTGTATCCCTATGTCAATGTGACACAAAAACAAAAAGAGGCCATGAATGCGGTCGGTATCCATTTTCCGATTAAGCGTGTATATGATTTTGTGTATGAAACTATTTTTGAATTATTAAAGAACAACAGATCATTATAGGAGGTCAAAATGAAAACAGTATTTTTAGATCGAGTAGAAAAACCGTCAGATATCAAAAAGATGTCTATTCAAGAATTAGAAGGCTTAGCATCCGATATTCGGTTTGGCGTTATCAATCACTCTGATACAATCGGAGGACATTTTGGTCCGGATCTTGGGATTGTTGAGGCCACAATTGCGCTCCATTACGTTTTCGATTCGCCCAAGGACAAATTGATTTTTGATGTATCACATCAATGCTATCCCCACAAAATGCTAACCGGTCGAAAAGGTGCCTTTTTGGATCCTCTCCACCATATGGAAATCACGGGATACACCAATCAACATGAAAGTGAACATGATTTTTTCACGATCGGGCATACTTCTACATCGATCAGTTTGGCTTGCGGTATGGCTAAAGCGCGAGATTTAAAGAAAGAAAAATATAACGTGATTGCCATTATCGGAGATGGTTCGCTTTCCGGCGGAGAAGCATTTGAAGGATTAAATAACGCAGCCGTTTTAAACTCTAATTTTATCATCATTGTCAACGATAATGAAATGTCAATAGCCCCGACAAACGGCGGATTGTTTAAAGGATTAGCCGATCTTCGAGCAACCAACGGAACCTCTCACAAAAATATATTCAAGGCTATGGGATATG
>CALXPF010000041.1 GCA_944390205.1 uncultured Alphaproteobacteria bacterium | reverse complement strand
ATTCGTTCGTGAATGAGACGGAAGATATCATCGATGGAACAGTCTCCGTGGATGATGCCTGTAATCAAGCAGAAAACTCACTGGCATTTGAGTTTTATAAAACACTCACTCCTTGTGAGGGAGATGAGTGTGGGTCTATGGGTGGATCCTCCGGTTCGGAAGAACCCCCTTTAACGGATCCCATGGATGAACCATGCCTCGGAGAAAATGAGTATCGAGATCTTAACACGGGTGAATGTGTCGAAGATAGTTGCCCGACTGGACAGTTTGTAGTAGATAGAAGTGGGGCTTGTGCTCCCTGTCCAACCGAAAGCAACCCGATTTCTGCTCCTTTTAATTCAGATGTTTCAGATACGTGTCACAAATGCTCGAATGCCCAATCCAGTAGTTCTTATTTGTCTCCATCTTGTATCTATTGTCCAACACCACGAGTTGCATGTGGTAATTTATGCTGTCTCGAGGGATATTTTTGTGATAACCCGCTATTCAATCCTCAATGTGTTCCCATAAATGGGTGTCATAGCGATGATGATTGCTCTGTAGATAAGCCTTTTTGTAATACGGTTGTTGGGGAATGTATGGCATGTCGCACAAACGCTGATTGTAATCACGGATCCGAAACAGGAGATTATTTTTGTGATCTGAGAGGTGAATCAAAAACACACTTGATCGGCTTTTGCGAAAAAGCAACTATTCGCGCCACCGCTATTCGCAATAATGTGGAATATGTTATGTCTTCTGCTATAATTAATTGGTTCGGAGCTGAAAATTTCTGTAAAGCATTAGGAAAAGAAATGCCTTCTTTATCTGATTTTTGTCCCTCAGGAAACATTATTGGATCATCAGATGAAAGTGAATGTGCCGATTTTATTTCTGACGTTTCTGATGTTTCTGACGTTTCTGATGTTCCTGATTATATAGATCCTTCTGCGCAAGGATCCTTTTGTAACGGCTTTATAAAAGATAAAATCAATAACTTGACGGGCATTTTCTTTAGCGTTGATTTAAATAAATTTCCGGTCTTTCGTAAATGGTCTCTGTTTGATATTCATGTAGCTGTTTGCAAATAACTTGAAATGGGTATATCGGTCTTTACAAGATCAATATACCCATTTATAAATCAATTTTATCCATCCGTGTTGTGAAAATGATTCACTAAGAAAACATCTGAATAAGAATCTGACGAATTTCCGCATGACTGGAATCCGGTAAAACCCCTATTTTTTGAGTTAATTCTTTCTTTTGAACCGTCTGAATCATATCAAGTGCAATTTGAGCCTTTTGCCCTTTTAACCCAACAAATACACGGCACGGATATCTTCGTTCCAGATTGGTAATCGGAGCAATAATGACATATGTCAGCAACTCATTGAGCTCGTTCGGAGAAATAATCAAACAGGGTTTTTCAATCCCCTTCACATCGCACATATAGACATCAAACTGTTTTACCATCGCCATTCACTCCCCTCATTAACGGGATGAATTTGAAGATCTTCCTCAATTTTTTCTTCCCAATCCGCTCTCGGAAAAAAAACAGGGGTTAGAATAACGTGACCTTGACGCACATCTAACTCTGCCTCTAAACCGAACCCACACTCAGTTAAAACCGATTTGGGGAGCCTGACGCCGTAAGAATTACCGATTTTAGTCAATTTAACCCGCATTTTAATCTCCCTTTCTTAAAACATCCGCCAATACCATATATAACCGCCCGGCATCAGATCCGATTAAAATACTCATCAATAAATTTGTTTCTCCCTCTTCACGAGCACTCTTCGTCAGCCCCTCAAATTCAGCCATATAACGATTGACGGCTAAATTAAAGTCTTTATCTTTCAAGTATAAATCTTGCACTTTCTTTCCTTGAGTTTCGGAAATTTTACGAGCAATATGTCGCATAAACACAGCTTTATCACCGCTATAATATTTTTGCCACAACGTTTCCTCCGATTTGGGTGTAAAAATATGAGCCATATCAACAGAAAATGCCTGTAATTGATCTAAAATTAAACTGGCATCTTTAAGTAAATCCGGATTACTCGGTTTATTTGGCATTAATTGAAGAGCTTGTGTGATATTCTTTCCAAGCTCCGAACTGATCACTCCCATATTTTCCTGAATACCCGCCAATGTTTGATCTGCTTTCTGAGAAGTCGTTTCCAACATATTTCCGGCTTCCGATAACTGTTTAACAGCTTCATTGGCAGTATCCATCAGCCCTTTGGCTTGATCCGCAAAACTCCCCTCTACAACTTTTAATCGATTGGCGGTTTTCTCAACCTCGGAATTCAAAATATCACCATGCGCCCGAAATACGGATAAAACTTTCTCTAAATTTCCAAATAATCGAGCATTTTGTTGTTTGGCACTCGCCTCATATTCCATAATGGCCTTCTCAATGGAAACACTTTCCGTCTTAAATCCCTTCACAACTTCATCTGCTTTATCCAAGGCACCGGTTATCCGATCATTTGAGTTTTCAATAGCATGCGTTATATCTTTAATATCGGTCGCATTTTGTGAAAGTGTATTGGTCATTTCTTTCATTGAATCAACCGTTTGCTTTGTCACCCGTTGCAAAATAACCGATTGTTCGGAAAAAGAAGCCGACACTTTCTCGGCTTGATCCGTTGCCGCTTCCGTCACTTCCGCCAAATTGTGAATATGCCCCGCAATTTCTTGAACGGATGTAATTGTTTTGGTGTCCACATGATCAATAATAGAACTCAAATCCGAAATCCATTTCTTTAAATCTTGACGAACCATCTGCGTCTGTTCATTTAACTCATGAAATACTTTTCTAAACTCTTTAATCTGAACCTTTAAAGCATCCGTCAAGGTTTGTGTATACACTGCCCCCTCTTCTGTCGGATAAACAAGCTCATTTAAATAAGACTGCAGAACACGAGCCTCATAAGCTAATTGTTCCGATCGATCAAAATAAGCACTCACCAAAAAAACAACCACAATCGGTAAAAATAATCCACCGAGCTCTCCGATTAACTCCGCCGGAGACAATTCAAACCGATGAGACCACCAATCAGAATAAACAAAATAGTCGGCCAAAAAAATAAGCCATAAAACCGATAAAATAAATGCCGTAATAAAGCCTTTCTTTTGCCACCATTTCGGCCTTTGCGGTTTTTCAAAATCCGAAAATAATATATCATCCGTATGCGAAGTTAAATGGTACATTTTTGTCTCCTTCCGTTTTTTTATACTGTATAAGAAAAAAATGTGAAATTCAATAAAATAATTACAAAATAATTACAAAATACCAAAAATGTAATTACAATGTAATTACAAAATGGCATAAATAGCACCTCAAAATCGGTTCATGATAATATAAAACAGATTTATTTTCCGGTAAATACTCGTTTTTCAGTGTTTTGAAAATACGTGGATCATATTATAAAATCGAGCGTTTCAGACAATTGGTATCTTGGGAAAGGCATTTTCCGTCATAAAAATACTTGAGATATCCGTTTAAAAACACGCACCGTTCCATTACTTCAGTTGACTCACATCAAAAACAGAATCGGATAAAACATAATCTGCCCGAAATTGGTGTTTAAACCAAGTCACTTGTCTTTTGGCATATCGCCGTGTCGATTGTGATACCTGACGAATCATCTCCTCTTTTGTAATTTTTCCCTGCACATAAGCGTCTATTTCACGAACACCCAAAGCTTTTAAGATACCACCGGTCGGATGAAGCTCCATCAGTGTTTTCACCTCGTCAACGGCTCCTTGCTCCAACATCTTTAAAAAACGACTATCACACCGATGATACAAAACGGGACGTGGCGGATTTAAAAAAAATGTTGTAAAATCCGCATCAATTATTTTATGGCGAGGTAATTTTTGAAAATAAGAAATGGGTTTTCCGGTTGATAATTGAATCTCTAAGGCTCTTCTTTGACGTTGAGGATCTTGAAATTCACAGTCTTTTACAATGGAACGAACTTCTTCCAACGGCATGGATCGTACTTGTTCCCGAATACGCGGATCAACATCCGGTATCGGAGAAAGACCATTCATTAAAGAATCGATATAAAGACCCGTTCCTCCCACAATAATCGGATTTTGAACTTCTTTGATAATACAAGCCGCTTTTTCAACCCAAAACGAGACGGAACAAGTCTCATGAATACCTAAAAACCCATACAAATGATGCGGTATCCCCTCCATTTCATCTTCATTGGGACGAGCCGTCAGTATTCTTAGATTTTGATAAACTTGCATGGAATCGGCATTGATGATACATCCCTTTAAATGATGCGCCAAACATAACCCCAATGATGATTTTCCACCGGCCGTCGGACCCGCAACAACAAAAACCTTTTTTAACCGCATTTCATTCCTTATGTGTTGTTTTTCCTTGTATTTTATCGAAAAAAAGTTATAATGCTTTTAAATTCATGAATAAAGGATAACATAATGTTTTTTAAAAAGCTAATTATTTTCTCTTTTTGCTTGATATCAGGATGTGGTTTCTCCCCGCTTTATAAGACACAAGATGATGAAACAATCACGGCTCTTACCTCTCAAATAGAAGTTTCTCCCATTAAAAACTATGAGGGGTACATCCTGCAATCTCAACTGATCGATAAATTAAATCCCGAAAAAACAGGCGGATATAAGAAATATGTTTTAAACGTGACCTTAAATGCACCGACATATACAGATCAAAGCATTCAAGGAGACGCTTTTGCCAGTCGTGAAAAAATTATTATGACGGCAAGATATACCTTAACCGACAAAGAAAATCACAAAGTTCTTTTGAAATCTTCTGCTAATGTCACCGGTTCTTATAACGTGGTCAAACAACCATATGCCACCACCATCGCTCGAGATAATGTTCGAAAAAATTTGGTAGATATCTTATCCGATAAAATATCCCTGCATATGATTACTTATTTTAAAGGCTTGGAATTAAAAAAAGAAGAGCAACCGTCTCATGAAGGCTAAAGCATATCAAATCCCTGCCCTTTCTCAACAAATCCAAAAATCTTTTAAAGGAGCCCTTATTTTTGGTCCGGATTTTAGTGTTGTTCAAGATATTGCTCTCCAAATTTCAAAACAAATCATACCCCATTTGAACGATCCGTTTAATGTGGTTAAAGTAACGCCCTCTCAATTAAAAGAAACCCCCTCTCTTTTGCAAGATGAAGGAAACTCTCTTTCTTTAATGGGGGGACGCCGTTTAATCTGGTTAAGAGAAGCGGATAATTCTTGTTCCGATAGTGTTGAATTGTTTTTGGATCATATCCAAACAGATTCTTTTTTACTGATGACAGCCGATCATTTACAGAAAACCTCCTCTTTACGTCTGTTGGGAGAAGCTCATCCAAATGTATTAACAATAGCCTGTTATTCCGATCAACCGCGTGATATACAAGAGCAAATTCAAAATATTTTAAAATCAAATCAATATACCATCTCCGTAAACGCCCTCTCTTTATTAACGGATCGGCTAAACGAAAACCGCTTAAATACCTATAGTGAAATTGAAAAATTGATGATTTATGTAGGATATCCCGGACCAATAACAGAAAAAGATGTTCTTTCGGTCATACCGGATACAAGCTCAACCTCAATTGATACCCTCTGTCAAGCTGTTGCAACCGGAAAACATCAACAGGCGGACAAAGCTTGTCAATTGCTTCTGGCATCCGGAGAAACCCCAATCGGCATTTTACGTCTTTTGACCATTTATTTTAATAAACTTCTGATGGGGGTGGATGCTCTTTCAAAAGGAATTCCTTTAGAAAAAGCGGTTAAAATGGTTTTGAGACCCGCTCAGTTCAATCTGGAAGCAATCACAAAACAACAACTTTCCTTTTGGAAAAAAGAAAATTTAATCCGTGTGATCAACCTCTTGATTCAAACAGAAAAACAGTCAAAAACAACAGGTTTTCCACAAGATTTAATGCTGGAACGAACCATCACGTTAATTACAAACGTCGCTCAAAAACAAAAATCTCACCCCTATCAATAACCCCCCTTTTTTATTAAGGCTTTTCGTATTACTCCGACCGTTTGAATACTTTTAACGATAAGCTGTTTGATTTTTTTTAAAAGGATAGATCTATTTCCTCTTAATCATTCACCCCCATAATGTAATTACAATGTAATTACATTATTCCTTTTTTCTCATTTTTACATGTTTGAGCGATGATACCCAAGAATAACCGAATTTTATTTGACCCTTGTTCAACAAATTAAATCGTATAAAATCCATAAAATCGATCCGCTTGATCTCATTTTTATGAACTCTATTTATTGAGACGTCTCCTCCCCCTGAAACGATCAATCACAAATGATCACAAATCGGGTGCTGTTATTTCTATGGACAAATATCGCTCAGAACATCAACTGTTTTTCAAAATGTAATTACAATGTAATTACATTTTGATTATATCAATCACACTTTTCTCATCAAATAACCCAAACACCAACATTGATATGTCTCAAGACAAGACGTTTTTTAGGTATCATAAGGGAAACGGATCTCTTCTCATAAACCGTCACGAACAAACATAAGAGGGTTGATACCCTGTTCCGAACGACACTTACCCTTACCCTTCCCCTTCCCCAAAAAAGCTTCTCAGACTCACGGCTAAGGAGATATCCCTTCATCCATCTGCGCTTATGCAAATCGTGTTTGCAAATGAAATTCCGGCTTTTAATGCCGGCGGTATCCTTTTTGGTTCAACCAAACTATCTCCATATCTTCACGTCCGTGATATTCAATAGAGCGTTGTATCATCGCCTCGTTGATACCGATCGTACTGACAAAATACCCATCCAACCGAGCATTTTTTACTAATATCATTTAAACAAAACGGATACGTCTTCTTCACCGCTCGTGCCACACTCGATTTAATTATACACGCCCCACCACCTACGCTCATCTGAGCCGGAACAGATACCAAAATGCATACGGCCTATATCATGGTTTGAAGCCCTTATTTTGGGTCTGGATTTTAGTGTTGTTCAAGATATTGCTCTCCAAATTTCTATGCAATAAACCTTATCTCCGAGCCGTCTTCATGATTTTCTCCTAGCCGTTTTTTAAAAAATCCATATATGCCACAACCTTAACTATCTTCTGACGGTATTTTGTCACGATCACTATATGATAATGCCGGTGATACACACAATGACTCTGTTTTTTAGATTTTACCTGTTATATCTTCTTGATAACGCAAAAATATGGGTATCTCTTCATCGACCTGCTGACGCAGAAACTATTCCTCGAATCATAAAAAAATCTTCCCCTGTTCAGAAGAAGATTTCTTGGTTTTATAAAGAAAATAATTTCAGTTTATTCTTCCACCAATCCGCCGGAAGTAAGTCGTTGTAAAATAATATCTAATTTATCTAAGGTGTTATATGAAATCAAGACGGATCCTCCTTTTCCGTTCCACTTAATAACGACGGGCGTTTTAAGCATTTGCGTTAATTCAGATTCCAAAGCAATAATATCTTTATCTTGTTGAGACGGTTCTTGCATCTCTTTGGCTTTTTTCCGAACCGCCTTATAAACGGAAGAATGAGAAGCTCTTTTTTCGGTTTCTCGTACGCTCAACCCTTTTGAGATAATCTGGTGTGCCAAATCTTCAGGATTTTCCGCCGTCAAAAGAGCCCGTGCATGACCCGCCGTTAATTGTTTTTCCTCGACAAGTTTTTTGATAGAATCGGGAAGATCCAATAAACGAATTTGATTAGCCAAATGGCTTCGACTTTTACCGATCACTTTGGACAGCTCTTCTTGAGTATAATGAAAATCTTTTAATAAGCGCCGATAAGCCTCTGCTTCTTCCAAAGGATTTAAATCCTCCCGTTGAAGATTTTCAATTAACGCCACTTCAAGTGCTGCTTTATCATTAAAATCTTTTACAATAACCGGAATTTTATCAAGACCTGCTTTTTTAGAAGCTCTAAAACGTCTTTCACCGGCAATAATTTCATATCCGTCTGCTTTTTTAGGATTTTTTCTAACCAACAAAGGTTGAAGAACGCCCTTTTCACGAATAGACGAAACCAAATCATTTAAGTCGTCTTCATTAAAAACGCGTCTTGGCTGATAAGGGCTCGGAACCAAAGAATCGATAGTCACCAATAAAATATGATGTGTATCATCCGGTTCATGAACGGAAACGGGTTGAGATAAGACAATATTATCATCTTCCCCCATAAGAGCACTCAATCCCTTTCCCAATCCTAAATTTTTATCCATGACAAATTAACTCCTTTTCTCGTTTTAACACTTCGGCAGCCAATCGAATATAACTTTGAGCTCCGACACTTTTAAAATCATACAGCATAACCGGTTTTCCGTAAGAAGGAGCTTCCGGAATTCGAACATTTCGAGGAATAACCGTATCATACACCATACGACCAAAAAATTCTTTTACGTCACTGACAACCGATTTAGACAAATTAGAGCGAACATCAAACATAGTCATAACAATACCATGAACGGATAAATTGGGATTAAAATTACGTTTGACCCGTTCAATTGTTTTCATTAAATCAGCGACACCCTCCAATGCCAAATACTCACACTGAACCGGAATAATAACATTATCGGAAGCAACCAACGCATTCATGGTCAACAAGCCAACCGCCGGAGGACAATCAATAAAAATATAGTCAAATTGATCTGTTTGAGACAATGCTTTTTGGAGAAAAAATTGTGGTTTTTCAACACCGGCCAACTCAATATCCATTCCCAACAATTCTTTACTGGCCGGTAAAAGGAATAAAAAAGGAATATTTGTTTCAACAACCGAATCCTCCAACCGATCGCGCCCCGTTAAAACCGTATAAGAATTTTTAGCCCCCTGTTGTCGCTTTAAACCGACACTTACCGTTGCATTTCCTTGGGGATCCAAATCAATGACAAGGACTTTTTTTTCCAAAGCCGCCAGTGCCGTAGCTAAATTAATTGTAGTTGTGGTTTTACCCACTCCCCCTTTTTGATTAGAGACACAAAAAATACGTGGTTTATTATTCATAGCGAACCTCCGTTAATTTTAAAATACACCCCTCCGAAGAAGTGAGGGATTGTATTTTTTGAGAAATAAATGAAACAGATGTACCCGTTAATTCCTCATCCACTTTTGCCCCTTTTAAAAACAAGCAAGTTGTTGAGGGGGTTATCAAAGAGCGACTCCAGATCAACAATTGTTGAACGGAAGAAACCGCTCTGGCCGTTAAAACATCGGCCTGAATATCGGAAACTTGTTCTATCCTTTTATTAACAATTTGAATCGGAACAGATAATTTTCGAGCTGTTTCCCTTAAAAAAATGCTTTTTTTTATGTCACTTTCTATCAAAACAATCTGATCAAGAAAACCATTTAACCTTTTATTGAGAATTGCCAATACCAAACCGGGGAAGCCGGCACCGGATCCGATATCCACCAAAACACGAGCCGTTTGGGGAATATAAGGATAAATCTGAGCCGAATCAAGAATATGTCTTTCCCAAAAAACAGGAATGGTTGAAGGAGCAATTAAATTTATTGATTTTTGCCACTCTAAAACACAAGACTGGTACATTTTTAAATCAGGAAGAGCCGGTTTTAAAAAATCAAATTGTTCCACGTGAAACGACATCCTTTCTATTTTTTATGGTTTCAACATATCTATAAAAAAAAATCTTTTCAAGTGTTTTTTTTATACAAAATGTTCCACGTGAAACAAAATACAAATAACAGTTTCAAAAACAAGAAAAAGATTTTTTACATTTATTTTTTATATTAAAAAACGAATCCCTGCAAAAAACAATTAAAAAATAAAATAAATATCAAATAATTTCAAATATTTATTTAATCAAAGACAAACTGCAAACGATTCTGTTCTCCGCAAGATCCATTGCCTTGATTGGTGATAATTCTGCTTGTTGATTGAGACATTAAATCACGTAATCGTTGACAAGAAGATTGATCTACACCGTTTAGCTCGATAAAAAACTGACCACTGCCATAAGGACCGACATTCCAATCTAACGATCCGAAAGGCGATCCTTGAAAATCATTTTTGGATAACCCATTGTATCCGCTCATATACTGCGTTCGAATTTCCATGGACATCATATTCAAAGCTTGAACAATCTGATTCTGTTGCATTAAAGACAATCCCTTTTTAACACCTTGAACAGATCCCGCCGTCAAACTGCCTTGTACGGCCAATGATGACAATGTATCCAACATTTGAGCATGGACCGTACCACTCAAAACAAGACAAAAAATCAAAAAAATATTTTTTACTTTCATGAAATCCCCCATATATTATTTTTTATTTTTTTAACAAATTCAGAATGTTGTTCTAATTCATCTTGAGAAATCGGAAAAAATCTCGGTTCATGCATCACCCGCTCCCCCGATACGGGCTCAGCGCCTTTTGTGAGACTCTTTTGATTATTTTCGAATTTTTTTTCTAAAATCAACCCCGGTTCTCGCCCCCCCAATAATTCCAGATAGACATCCGCCAACAACTCACTGTCAAGCAACGCCCCCTGAACCGTTCTGGGAGAATTAACAAACCCGAAAACATTACACAAACTCTTTTAATTAAACCCGGCCCCCGGAAAA
>CALXPF010000040.1 GCA_944390205.1 uncultured Alphaproteobacteria bacterium | reverse complement strand
TTCCGTGCGGTTTAAAATAATCCTCCTCATGAGGCAACAAACAAAACAAATGATCAACGTATTTTGCGATTTTTTTGGCTCGACCTTTTTTCCACGCCCATACCTGCGGAGCAACACAATGAACATGCGGGATGGTAAAACCCTCCTTCTTAAGCCGCTTATGAATACGCGCCGAAAAACTAAAACTGTCAATCGTCATCACAATATCCGGCTTCTTAACCCGAATATCTTCAATAATTTCATTCATATGCTTTAAAATGCGAGGAATACTCGGAACAACTTCCATCAATCCCATTACAGATAAATCAGAGATATCAAACAAGCTGTGAAGCCCTTCTTCTTCCATTGTTTCTCCGCCGACCCCGTAAAAGACGACATGTCCCTTTGTCTGCTTTTTAAGAGCCCTCATTAACCGAGATCCCAATAAATCTCCGGACGGTTCTCCCGCAATCAAATATACTTTTAAATCACTCATGATCCACCCCCACAATAAAAATGCCCAGTTGATTGGCCAATAAAACCGTTTTTTCAATTTCCGCAACCAACACGCCTCCCGACTGGACGGCAATTCCCCTTAACCCTGCATTAAAAACAGATTGAACGGTATCCGGTCCGATCGTCGGTAAATCAACCCGATGGTCTTGTTGAGGCTTGGCGGTTTTAACCAAAACACCGCCCGATCCCTTTCGCTTTAAAAATCCGGCTCGCTCAATCAAAGCTTTTGTCCCCTCAATCGCTTCAACCGCCAAAACCAATCCTTGTTGAACAACAACCGCCTGTCCGACATCCGCCTGACCTAACACATCCGCAACCTGAAAACCGTGCTCAATGTCACGCCAATCCTCCTTGGCAGGAGAAACAGATCCAAAAACGCCTTTTTGAGCCAATAAAGAAGGGAGAATCTCATCTACGCCGATAACCCGAAACCCCTCCGATTCAATTTCCCGAATAACCGCTCGCAGCAATCCATCATCTCCCAAGGCTTTGAGACCGATTTTAGTAAAAAATTTCATACCGCGCCAATCCGGACATAATTCCAAAAGGCCGGGGCGTCTCACTCCCCCGATCAAAACGATCTCCGAAACTTTCTGCTTCTTCATCTCGGCAAAAGCCGATCCGACATCCCCTAAGCGAATCCATTTCATCGGAATGCCGTCGGGCAACAAAGCCGGATCCGCATGACCTTTTAGTGCCAACACAAAAAAAGGTCTCTTTTTGGCTAAGCACTCCTGTATCAAGCTATTTGGCAAAGCTCCGTTTCCGGCGACAATTCCTAATTTTTTCATATAAAATCCTCTACTTATCCGGTTGCAAGATATTGTTCTTAGAGGGGTTCTCAACAAATGCGATGACCTTTTGAACCAACACATTCTTTTGATATATCGGATCCGCCTTTATTTGATCCAGTCGTTCCGAAAAAGTCTTATCTTCAGTCATAAATAAGTCTTTATAGGCCTTTTGCAAAACCAAAATTTGATCTTTTTCGTACCCTTGACGTTGCAATCCGATTAAATTCAATCCGCCTAATCCGGATCTCGGTCCGCCCATTACAATCCCAAACGGAATCACGTCTCTCGTAATACCGCACATTCCTCCGATCATGGCTCCTTCACCGATATGCGTAAATTGCAAAATCGCAGATAATCCGCCTATCGTGACACGATTATCAACTCGAACATGTCCCGCCAAAGTTGCATTATTGCTCATCACAATATCATCTCCCAAAACACAATCGTGCGCAATATGACTGGCAACCAAAAACAAATTCCGATTTCCGATCGTCGTTATTTTATGATCCACTTCCGATCCGACATGAGCCGTCACATGCTCTCGAAACGTGTTATCATCCCCGATAATCAATAATGCGTCCGGCGCATTACTTCTTTTATGTTGAGCAAGCAATCCCAATGTCGCAAACGGATATACCAAATTACGCTTTCCCATGGTCGTATATCCGTCTACGACAACGTGAGAGATCAACCGTGTCCCCGAATCTATCTTGACATGCGGTCCAACCGTACAAAAGGGGCCTATTTCCACATCCTCCGCCAATTCGGCGTGAGAATCAACAAGTGCCGTCGGATGTATTTTAACCATCTAAAAATCTCCTAAATTAAGATTTTTTAAAAACCATAGCACTGAAAATGGCTTGTGAAACCAATTTTCCGTCTACTTTCGCTTCCCCCCGAAACTTAAAGACATTCCGTACCGATTGTTCTTTTTTGACATGAAACTCCAAAACATCTCCCGGCAAAACGGGCTTTCTGAATTTAACCTCATCCACCGTCATAAAATAAACACTGTTTCCGGAGCGTTCTTCTTCCGGAAAGGAGGTTAAAACAATAATTCCGGCCGTTTGAGCCATGGCTTCAATCTGCAAGACACCCGGCATAATCGGATTTCCGGGGAAATGTCCCTGAAAAAATTCCTCGTTCATTGTCATATTTTTAAACCCGATTCCCGATTCTCCCGGAATCACGTTTTTCATGCGATCCACCAATAAAAACGGATATCTGTGTGGCAACATCTTTAAGATATCCCCAATTCTGATTTCTTCGATCATGTTTTCCGGTTTTACTTCTGTTTGTTCTTCCATCGTTATTTTTCCTCTTCTTTTTCTTATTGATATTCTGTTTTATTTTTTTTCTGTTTTCTTTTGCGTAAGCCTCTGTAAGGCCACCAATTGACGCATATACTCAACACGCGGTAATGCCGGCGACCCCATTAAAACGGCTCCGGCCGGAACATCATTCATTAAGCCGGATTGAGCCGCAATTTGGGCTCCCGTTCCGACCTTTAAGTGTCCCGCAAAACCGACTTGTCCCCCCGCAACAACAAAATCTCCGAATTCGCAACTACCCGCAATGCCGACTTGAGAAACCATAATATTACACTTTCCAAGTTTAACATTGTGCGCCACCTGAACCAAATTGTCAATTCGCGTGCCGGCCCCGATCACCGTATCTCCCATGGCTCCCCGATCTATGGTCGTAGACGACCCAACCTCGACATCATCCTCAATGACAACCCGACCGAGCTGCGGTACCTTGACGGGCCCCTTGGCGGACATGGCAAACCCAAATCCGTCTTGACCGATATGCGCCCCCGGATAAATATAAACTTTATGACCGATTAAACTGTGTGAAATCGTGGCATTTGCTCCGATCGTACAAAAATCTCCCATCTGAACTCCTTCTTCGATCACGGCGTTCGGATGAACATAACAAGAGCGTCCCAACACGACACGCGGTCCGATATAAGCTCCGGCTTCAATTCGACACCCCTCGCCCAAAACAGCCGTCGGATCTATATAAGCCCGAGGAGAAATAAACGGTTCAACCGTCATCGGATAAAATGCTTGAGCAATCAAACCGTATGATCGATGTGAATCGGCGGAAATAAGCGGAATACACCCTTTTGGAACATACGGTAAAAATTTCTCCGGTACAATAACGGCTCCGGCCTTTGTATGAGACAACGCCTCTCGTACCGAGGGAATAAATGCCCACGAAATATCCTTTTCTCCCGCTTGTTCCAAAGAAGATACGTCTTCAAAGACAAGAGTCTCATCAACCCCCTTCGGAAGAGAAACCTCACCGATTTTGGCAATCTCTTTCAGGGTCAACCCATTCACCTTATGAAAAAATCGTTTATCTGCCATTTATCTCTCCTTCTGTCGTTATTGTTAATTGATCGGGATCCGGAAAAACAATTTGTACCGTTTGCTTATTCAGTTCTTCAATAAACAAATCCGTCACATCCAAATCCGAATCATAATACATAAGCCCCTCTCCGTCCAAAACAATTTGATACCCTTCCCGAGATGCAACTCTTTGAAGTGACTGACGAACCATTTCTCCCGCTTGATCCAACACAGATTGTGAGGCTTTGTTAATTTGTACTGCCTGTTCTTGGTATTTTTTCTGCAATGCAACCGTTTTTTGTTGTAATTCACTCAACGCCTTTCTAAATTGGGAGCGTTTCATTTTTTTTTGCTGTTGTGCCAATGCTCGATCTTCTTGATCCAACACCTCTTTCTCGGCCAGAAAACGAGCCTCCCATAGGGAATTATACTTCTCTCGCTCCTCTCGAATCAATCGATACACCTCCGCTTGTTCAAACACCTTGTTTGAATCAACAACAACCACAACCGGCTGATCGGAAACACCGACATACAATAAAGCAATAAGCAAAAAAGCAAATCCGAAAACGCCCGCCTCTTTGGGATGATGTCTCATCCGATTTTTTAAGAACATAAAAAACCGTGTTCCCCAGTCTTGAATTCGTAAAAAACTTTTTTTAAAAAACAAGGTGCTTTCCAAACAAGCTTTTTTTACTTTTTCCGTATTCATGAGATTAAAAAGCCTTTCCGAAATTCAACCGAAACACTTGTGTTTCATCCTCTTTTTCTTTCAAAACAGGGAATGCAAAATCCAAGTTAATTAAACCCATCGGTGATTGCCATAAAATACCGGTTCCGACCGCCGCTCGAATCGAGCTCGAATATTCAATAATATCCGCATTGAATTCATCCGGTTTTCCGATATATCCGGCATCCGTAAATACCTTTCCTTTAATGCCGAATTCACGCGGAATTCCAAGCGGGAAAGTTAGCTCGGCAGACGCCGTCACATACCAATTTCCGCCCAACGCGTCTCCCGTATATCGGTCTCGGGCACCAACACCGCCGTACTCAAACCCACGTAAAGACATATCACCCAAGAAATATCTGTTATTAACACGAACATCTTGTCCGTCCAATCCCCAAATACGTCCGCCGTCTCCCCGCAGAGAAAGAACAACCTCTTCGGCAACCGAAAAATATTGAATACCCATCACATTGACGCGGAAAAATTTGGTGTCTCCGCCAAGACCCGCAATATCCGTCCCCAAAGACAAATAATACCCCTCGGTCGGGTTGATACGGCTATCCCGCTTATCATAGGATATCTCCTGACCGATCAAAGAAACAACCGTTTTCCCTTCTTGATCTTTAATATAAATGGAGGCATCTTCGTCAACATCATGAACATCATCTTGACGGAGTGTGTAGCGAACGGACTGACGGAACGCTTCCGTATAATTCCACCCCAATCGACCCGTGGCACCGATTGTCGTATAATTATAAGAACTGGAATCCTCATTGTCTCGCGTGTTTCTGAAAATATCAACTCCCGCCAATAAATCCTTGTCCATAAAATACGGATCCGTCAACCCGATCAAATACTGTGTTTCTTTTTGTGAAATAAGCGCATTTAAATTAACGGTATTTCCCGTTCCCAAAATATTCCTTTCCACAATTCCCGTCTCAAACAACAAGCCGTCATAAGATGACCAACCGACTCCGATATTAAACGCACCGGTCGATTTTTCGGCAACGGACACCTCTATGTTTGTTCGGCTGGGATCCCCCAAAACAGGAAGCGTTTTAAAATCAACTCGTTCAAAGTAATCCAAATCCTCTACTCTTTGTTTGGAGCGTCTTAATTTCGCCGCATTAAACGGATCGCCCTCTTTAATGCGAAACTCACGCCGAATAACCTTGTCTTTTGTTCGATTATTTCCGAAAATGTTAATTTGATTGATAAAAACCTTTTCACCCTCTTGAACTCTGAAAATAATCTGAACCGTTCTCTCTTGATCGTTTTTTATAAACTCGGGAATAATTTCCACAAAGGCATACCCCTCGTCCGCAAACTCGTTTGATAAAAGTTCAATGCTTTCATCGATCTGATCCACATTAAACAAATTATTTTTCTTAACCGTTATCAACTGTTGCAATTTTGTTTGAGCCTTATCGTGATACTCCGGTAAACTGACCTTAATCTCCGGCCGATCAAAGCGATATTTTTCTCCCTCAAAAACTTCAATCGTGATAATAAAACCCTCTTTATCCGGCATCAACTCGGCAACGGCACTTTTGACTTCAAAATCAACATAACCCCGTTTTAAATAAAACCGTCTTAACAATTCCTTGTCATAATTTAACCGATCCGGATCATATGTATCCGTCGTTGCAAAAAAACGATACCAAACACTCTCTTTGGTCATTAACGCATCTTTTAAATCAGAGGCCGAAAATCGTTTGTTGCCGATAAAATTGATTTTTTTTACAACCGTCTTCTCTCCTTCGTCAATTTCAAAAACAACATCTACCCGATTTTGATCCTTTTCAATAATTTTCGGCGTGACCGTAGCGCCAAACCGACCGCTTCGCTTATAAAGCTCCAACAATCGATCGGCATCCCCTTGGGCCAAACTCTGTGTGTACACGGATCGCGGTTTTAATCGAACTTCCGTTTTTAAAACATCATCATCCAGCTTTTTATTTCCCTCGAAATAAACCGTATGAACAATCGGATTTTCAACAACCGTAATTGTCATCCGCCCCTTGTTCATTTTGACCCGAACATCCGAAAACAAACCGGTAGAAAACAACGTTTTGGTCGCCGCATCCAAATCTGACGCCGATACGTCATCGCCCTCTTTTAAACGCAAATAATTGAGAATGGTAGCATTTTCTATGCGAGCCGTTCCGCTGATTGAAATGTCTGTCAACTCCTCTGCCGAAACGCTTAAAGAAAAAAACAGTCCCGTCAGTAAAAAAACAATCGATTTTTTCATCCTAAGATCCTTTGCATAATACGGGGGACATCTAAAAACATCGTATAAGCAAACAAAACCAACAGAATGCTTAAACCTGAAAATAACAACATGTTTTGTGTTCGATCCGACAACGGCTTTCCTCGAACGGCTTCAACCGCATAAAAAGCCAAATGTCCTCCGTCCAAAACGGGGATCGGTAATAAATTCATAAAACCGATGGCAATCGAAATTTGAACAATAAAAACAAGTAAAGATAAAAGCCCCCCCTTTAAAGCGTCTCCGGAAGCCTCGGCAATTCCCAAAGGTCCGCGCATATCCTTGGGCGAGCGATGATCCACCAAAATCTGCTTCAAATAAATCAGCGTATCAACCGTCATTTGATAAGCACTCAAAGAGGCTTTTTTAAACGAAGCCCACAAACTCAAATTTTCATTTAAAACCGTTAATTCTATCGATGATTTAATACCGAGTTGCGGAATTCCGGAATCTGACAGCTCCTCCGGCAGAACACGAATTTCTTTTTGTTCCCCGTTTCGATCCAAAACAATATTTAAAACTTTTCCGAACTCCGTCAATCGAATGGCTCTTTGAATATCCGCATATTCCTTAACGTCTTTTCCGTTAATCGATAAAAAACGATCGCCCTTTAAAATCCCTGCCTTTTCGGCCGGCATATTCGGCACCAATTCTCCGACAACCGGCGGACGCACAATTTCTCCCATGGTCCAAATAATTCCCGTCAGAACGAAAATCGCAAAAATATAATTCATGGCCGGTCCGGCAAAAATAATCGAGGCTCTTTTCCACAACGGTTGGCATAAAAACGTATATTTTTTCTCCTCTTCCGGAATGCCCTCATCCGAAGATTTGGCGCTGGCGGCATCTTCGTCACCCAACATCTTAACATATCCGCCGAGCGGAACGGCACACACTTTCCAGCGTGTTCCACGCTTATCAACACGGCTCCACAATTCTTTCCCAAATCCGATCGAAAAATCGGTCACCTTAACACCGCACGCCCGTGCGATCATAAAATGTCCCCCCTCATGGACAACCACCACAAGCGACAGGACAAATACAAATGCCAACAAATAAATAAGTGTCGTCAACATAATCAGTATCCCCCTAATCCCTGATTAAACAAAAACAAAATAAACGCTGTCACGACAGACGCGAACAACAATCCGTCAACCCGATCAAACAGCCCCCCGTGTCCCGGAATCATATTGCTGGAATCTTTTAAGCCGAAATGTCTTTTGATAAACGATTCAAAGAAATCACCGATTTGTGAAATCACCGCCAAAATACCGGCAGAAATAACCAGAACAAGAACCAATCGCCCAAAAATAGTCTCGTCATTTTCGGGAATATATTCATACGCTTTCAAATACAACGCAAACACATACGCAACCGTCATGGCAAACACAATACCGCCCACCAATCCGGACCATGTTTTTTTGGCGCTGATCTTCGGTGCAAGTTTGGGCCCTCCAACGGTTTTACCGACAATATACCCGCCGATATCCGTTGCCCACACGACAAAAAACAGCCAAAGAACGATTTCCCGACTGACATTCTCGTTAATGTAATAAATATATCCTAACGACAAAATCGGCAAACAAATATACAGCGTTCCCAAAGAAAACGAAAGCCATGACGTTTTCCAAAAAACAACCGTTGTTCCGAGCAAAATAATCCAAAGCGCAAAGCTCGGATTTCCCTCCGTCAAAAAGGCCGTTAAACACGCCGTTAAAGCAATTAACAAACCGCCTGCCGTTAATTTTTTATTGAACATATTCTCCCATTCCCACGCCAAGCCGGTTCCGAAAACCGCCAACAAAATCGGATAAAGGGGAATGGAATAATCCTCATAAATGCTTTTACCAAACCAAATCGTACAAAAAACAATCGGAGCCAAAACCGCCGCCGACAAAATACGCAAAACCAAATTTGAATGCATCTTCTGATCCTTTCTTCTTTAATGTTGTAGAATATCGCAAATTTTCAACATTCTGTCAAGAACTTAAAGCAGTTGATCAAAATGAAATTCATCCGGTAAAATTTATTAATCCCGCATGCGTGTGTTTTGAGAAAGCTCGTCCAAAATACATTGTGACTTCCGATCAGAGCAGATCCGCCGTGAGCCCAAAGAATTTGTCATTAATAAACCACTCGCTTTTTCTCTTCTATTGAGATATGTTTCTTCCAAACGATGTACATCCCGCAATTGATCGGCAGATAATTTCAAGGATTTCAAGGCTAAAACGGATTTAGCGGATAAATATTCCGAAAACCGATTTAACACCAATGAAAACAAATACTCTTGCCTCTCTTGATGACATAAACGAAACGGCCTGAACCCCTCTTTTAAGGAATAAAAAGAAACCGTTGCTCTCAAACAACCGTCATGATATTTTGAAAACCAACTGACATATTCTTTAGGATCTTTTAAAAACGGATAAATCTCGGATTTTGAGCGTTTCATCAGACATCTCATAACAAAAAAGCCACACACCTCCCGTGCGTAAAACGCTTTATCCCGCCGAACCGTCTTGTCGGCCTTCATGTCCAGTCGTTGAACTATTTTATTATACTTATACACATAAGACAAAAACTCGGGATCTATTGAAGAAACCCCCAACAACCGAAAACAATACTTGGGATTACGGTGAAGCATCGGCAAAGGAATCCGACCAAAAGAAACGCCTCTTTTTTCATAAATCTGTCGTGTTATTTCATACGAATAGGCTGTTGCCTCCGCCTCGGCAATCAGTCTCAAAAGATAAAACTCCCGAACGGATAACAGTTGATCTTGCCAATTATTCGGATCTTTTTGAATGGCCTCATTGAGCAATTCGAGATAAGCGGTTGATTGCTCGTTTATAAACAGCCGACCGTTTTTATACTGAAAATGATGAAATAATTCATGAATTAAAACCGGAAACGTCACCTCGTTCGGCAAATAAATGCGATAACTGTCATAAGACGCCTTTTCACGCCTCTCATCATTTTTCTCACCGAAAATAAAAGAAAGCGTATCCGCTTGATCTATCAACTTTGATCCGATAGACGTGTCACCGATCTGCTTTAATCGCCTATACAGTTTTTCTCGCTGTTCAATTGTGGCATTCCGTACCTCAAAAACACTCCCTCGAACTTTTAAATAAGAGGGGCGTTTATCCTCCCCTTGAGGAAATATTTTTTTCTTTATCGGTAAATATTTTCTCTTTTTCATTTTCCCCCTCAAGCAACGCCTTCTAAAAGTCATTGTCGCAAGGAATCAAACCGAATTCAAGATATTCTCAAAACATCTTCGCGACAAAATATCCGCCTTTTAACGCGAGGCCTTTCTCTTTTGAAATGTATCATACATTTTTTTTGGGTTTTTGTCAATCAATTCCTCAAAACCAATCCGGAAAGAAAAATTTAACAAGTCAAATCTTATATTAAATTACAAAAGTTTTCCAAACCGGCGTTCTCTTTGTCCGTAGGATTGCAAGGCTTTATCAAATTCTTCCTCGTTAAAATCCGGCCAATAAACTTTTGTAAAATAAAATTCGGCATAGGCTATTTCCCATAATAAAAAATTACTGATGCGATTTTCCCCGCTGGTTCGAATAACCAAATCCGGATCCGGAATATCTTTTGTGGATAAATAATCCGAAAAAACGGAGCAAGACAGTTGATCCGCCGTTAATTTATTTTCTTGAACGTCTTGCACGATATGTTGAACGGCCCTCACGATATCGTCTCGAGATCCATAGCTGAGCGCCAAAACAACTTGAAAATCCTCATTCTCCGCCGTTTGAGCCTCCAGCTCATTCATTCGCTCAACCAGATCTTTCGGAAACCGATATCGATCTCCGATAAACCGTATGCGAACACGTCTTTTTTTCAACTCCTCCACATCTTCCTTTAAATATTGCCGAAACAAAGAAATCAAGGTATCAACCTCTTCTTTGGGACGCCCCCAGTTTTCGGATGAAAAAGCAAATAAGGTGACGATACGGACTCCCCTTTTTTGAGCATGAGATAAAATAAGACGAACGGTCTCCGATCCTTTTTTATGACCCATGGTTCTCGGCAACCCGCGCGCTTGTGCCCATCGTCCGTTTCCATCCATAATAATCGCAATGTGTGAAGGAATCTTCATCTGTTTCCATCCTTTTAAGGTTTCTTCATTTTAAACATATCTTTTTATTGTTTACTTTATAGAAATTACAAAAAAAATCAACCCTTGTTTTAATAAGAATCCAAGATCTCCCATCTCTTCCGACTTTTCAAACTAAAAAGGCATCTCATCCGTCAGATGAAACGCCCGTTCACGTCTGATTAAACTTATCTTTTCCTCAACCGCCTAGACTTGTTTAATTTCAACTTCTTTAACTTTAAGACACTCGTCTAAATTTTTAATGGCGGTATCCGTCATTTTTTGAATTTCATCTT
>CALXPF010000039.1 GCA_944390205.1 uncultured Alphaproteobacteria bacterium | reverse complement strand
AAAAATTATCCCGAAAATTGCTATCGCAATCTTCGGGACTTTTTTTTACTGTCCAACTTTCGGGGGACAGATCACTTTCGGGGAGGTGTTTTTTTGATACCGTCAAAATACCAACGAACATCCGCCTTGACACTCGGGTATTGATTTTGTTGATTGATAAGGCCCGACCTCTTATCACACAAGGCAGAAGGATATGGGATTTAAGATAAGCACAATTTACTTCCTCATGATATTTTTACCCGAGCGCATTGGATCCGGATCATTTGTATCAATATTTCATTAAAAATTTTCAAATCCCCGCCACTTAACAGAAACGAGCATTTGCCTTTCCGATCAAACAAGTTTTGATTAAGAATACTCAAAAAGACATATTTTCCGAAGGAGCGGTCTCCGGCATATCCTTTAAGATATAGCCCCGCCCCCATACGGTTTGAATATACTGTTCTCCACCGGATAATTTCTCCAACTTACGCCTAATTTTACACAAGAAAACATCAATAATTTTCATTTCAGGCTCATCCATACCACCGTACAAATGATTTAAAAATTGTTCCTTGTTAATGGTTGTTCCCTTTCTAAGAGCCAACAACTCCAAGAGGGCATATTCCTTGCCTGTCAAATGAACGATTTTTCCATTCAATGACACAACCTTTGTATTTAAGTTAATTTCCAATCCTCCCGTTTTTACAATCGGATCGGCATGCCCCTTTGATCTTCTGACAATAGCTTGAACCCGAGCAATCAATTCACTTCTGTCAAACGGTTTTGTTAAATAATCATCTGCTCCGTATCCGAGTCCCTTGACCTTTTTATCCGGTGTCGACAAACCGGACAAAATTAAAACGGGCGTTGTGTTATGAGCGTTTCTTAGGTGTTTTAAGACTTCATAACCATCCATATCCGGCAGCATCAAATCCAAAATAATGATATCATAATCATATAATTTAGCGATTTCCAACCCATCCTCGCCCAAATAACAAGGATCGACAACCATTCCCTCTTTTTTGAGCATCAGGGCTATATTTTGGCTGTTTGCTTTATCGTCTTCGATCAATAATACGCGCATAGCTCCCTCTTCTTATTACTTATCTCTTAACAATAAGTTAATTTTTAAAATATTGCAAGATTTTTTTTAGGAGCGATTCACACATTCGATTGTCCGAACAAGTACTTCGAATCACAAATTTCATACATAGAGGAAGAACAAATGCGTGCTTCTTCGGATCGAAGGAACACGCATTTTGAAAAGCTAAACCGCATTCAAATCAAAAGAGATGTGTCCGTCTCCCAACTCTTCCGATTTATCGCCGGAAAAATCCGGATCAAGAACAAAATCTTTAGCCAACACTTGTTCCATAATATAGGTTCTGTGTTCGGCCAATGCTTCAGAGATCAATTGGGAATTCGTTTGATAGACAACTCGAATGCGATCCGAGACATCCAAATCTTTTTCTTTCCGCAATGATTGAATCATCCGAACAAAATCACGGGCAATTCCCTCTTTCTCCAGCTCCGGCAAAACTCTGGTATCCAACTGAATAACTGCCGTGTTATCCGGAAGAGGCTGACCCTTTAAGCCTTCTTTTAAAACCAATCGCAATTCATATTCTTCCGGATATAAAATCTGACCGGCAATAGACAAGGACCCATCTTCGTTTTGTTTCCACTGATCTGTTTTTGAAGCTGCCATAATATCCTTCATGAACCGCCCCAGACGTTTTCCGATAAGCGGTGTTTTTAAATACAAGAAAGAATCGGCAACGGAAGAAACATCCGTATTCAAGACAACCTCTTTCACGTTTACCTCATCTTTTAGGAGATCCGTAAAAGCATTGAGTTCATCTGCTCGTTCACCGGCAACGGTCATGGAAAGAAGCGGTAATCTATTTCGCAATTTATGCTCTTCTCTGATAGATTTAACGGTTGAAGACACGGCTCGAACCAAATCCATCTGTCGGATCAGTTCCTCTTCATTCGGCAATCCGGCAACATTCGGATAATCCGTCAGATGAACCGATTCAAAGCCTGTTAATCCTCGGAAGACATATTCCGTCGTCATTGGCATCAACGGGGCCATGACCTGAGCCAATGTCACCAAGACCGTATAAAGCGTATTAAATGCGCTCAAATCCTCTCCGTCCCAAAAACGCGGACGAGAACGGCGAATATACCAGTTGTTCAAAATTTCCAAGAACTCAGCGCAATCGGCACACGCCTGATTCACATCATAAGCTTCCATGGATTTTCGAACGTCATTCGACAAAATTTTTAATTTTGCCAAAATATACCGATCCAAGGCATCAGAGGAGCCGGTTGTTTTTTCGGCTTTAACCCCCTCGGCGTTTGCATACAAGCAAAAGAAATAATACGCATTCCAAAAAGGCATCAAGGCTTTTCGAGCGGCTTTGGCAACTTCTTTCCCTTCCTTATCCACCATAACGTTTCCGCCTTTTAAGACGGGAGAAGAAATTAAAAACCACCGCAAAGCATCCGAACCGATTGTGTCCAAAACGACATAGGGATCCGGATAATTTTTCAATTTTTTGGAAAGTTTAACACCGCCTTCTGCCATAATCAATCCGGTACACAGGCAATTTTTAAATGCGGGTTTATGATGCAAGGCCGTTCCCAACACATGAAGCGTATAGAACCATCCTCTTGTTTGATCAATTGCTTCCACGATAAAATCGGCGGGGAAATGCGATTCAAACCATGACTTATTTTGGAAAGGATAGTGAATTTGACCTTCCGGCATGGATCCGGATTCAAACCAACAGTCAAACACATCCGAAACCCGTCGCATCATTGTTTGTCCCGACGGATCATCCGGATTAGGATAAACCACCTCGTCGATCATGGGGCGGTGAAGATCCGTAATGGAAATTCCCGTTTTATCTTTAATTTCGGCAACAGAACCAAAGACATCAATTCGGGGGAATTTGGGATTATCCGACTTCCAAACCGGAATAGGAGTTCCCCAAAAACGGTTTCTGGAAATGGACCAGTCTCTTGCCCCCTCCAACCACTTTCCGAAACGACCGTGTTTGATATGTTCCGGCGTCCAGTGAATTTGTTCATTCAATGCCACCATTTCATCGACAAAATCACTGACCTTAACAAACCATCCGGACATGGCTTTGTAAATAAGCGGTTGATCGGTTCGCCAACAATACGGATAGCTATGCGTAATTTGTTCTTTTTTAACAAGTTTCCGATGTTCTTTCAACCAACGCATAATATCCTCATTGGTATCAAAAACCTGTCGTCCTTCATAGTCCGGAACCTCATGCGTAAAGCATCCGGCCTCATCCACCGGACAAGCCACCGGAAAAGCAGGGTCATAAGCACGACAAACATCAAAGTCATCCTGTCCGAAGCCGGGAGCAATATGGACGATACCGGTTCCGTCTTCCGTTGACACAAAAGATCCGGCCAACACCTTAAAGGCTCCTTTTTGCTTCAAAGCGGAAAAATAGGGGAACATAGGTTCATACGACAGACCGACCAATTCGGATCCTTTAATTGTCCCGACCGCCTTTGCTTGTTGAAGTTGTTGTTTATAACGGCCGAGCAATGCGGTTGCCAAAACGTATTTTTCCTCTCCCTCTTGCATAATGGTATATTCGATATCGGGTCCGACCGCGATCATCAAGTTAGAGGGCAGCGTCCAAGGGGTTGTCGTCCAAACCAAAAGGTTTAACTGATTTTCCAAACGGAACAACACCGTAATGGCCGTATCTGTTTTATCTCTGTATCCTAAATTCACTTCAAAATTGGAAACGGGTGTTTGTGCACTCCACGAATAGGGCTGAACACGAAAATCCTCATAAACAAGCCCTTTTTCATAGAGCGCTTTAAAATTGGCGATCACGGATTCCATAAACGGCAAATCCATGGTTTTGTAGTCATTGTCAAAATCGACCCACCGACCAATTCGGCGGAACATATCCGTCCAAACCGTTGAATATTTCAAGACGTTATTCCGACAAAAATCGTTAAAACGGTCAATACCATAAGCCTCAATAGCCTTATGTCCCGAAACATTTAATTCCTTTTCGGCAGCCATTTCCGCCGGCAAGCCATGGCAATCCCATCCCAATCGACGCTCCACTCGTTTTCCGATCATTGTTTGGAAGCGAGCGATGGTATCTTTAACGTAAGACACCATAATATGTCCGTAATGAGGCAACCCGTTGGCAAACGGAGGGCCGTCATAAAAAACAAACTCTTCGGCCGTTCGGCGATTTTCGACGGATTTCAAGAATGTTTTTTCTTCCTGCCATGAGCGAATAATATTTTTTTCCATTTCGGGAAAGCTGATTTTTGCATCTAATTCTGGGTAAAATTTTTGTTTCATGTTTTAGTCCTCTTAATAATAAAGGAAAGTATGCCAAAAATGGTCTTGAAACGCAAGAAAAAAATGAGGAGTCAAGCGTTTTTTGATAGAAAGAAGAGGGGACTCAAAAACAAGTACTTTCTTTTTGTTTTCACTTAACCTCACGGCTGTTTTATTTTATAAAATGCCGATATTTCTTATAACAAATTCAGGGGAGGATTCCTCGATAAACAATTGTTTCATATTTATCCTCAATTTGATTTTTAACAGAAAATGTTTGAATAAGGATATTTAATTCTTTTTCAAATTCAGGATAGCACGGATCCGTTATGTTTGGTGCAATCGTCATGGACAAAAGGCGATTTTTATATGTATCTGTTGTAATTTGCTCAACATTTTTAAATACTTTTTTTTCGATTGGATCAAAAAAAGAGTCAATGAGTTTTTTTCTTTTTTCCAGATAATTTTCCGTAGATTGGTATGAACGACAAAATGCGGAGAACAGTTTTTCTCTGGCTTGATTAAGCGGATTATCAAGAACGATCGGATCATTCCAAATCAAAAAAACAGGCATATTTTTTATCTTTTGAATTCTCTGACATTCCTTTTTAAACAAAAAAGGATCGAACCAATGAAAAGATTGAGCAGCCACCACGGCATGAACGCTCCGATCCGGCAAATTTGTTCTTTCGGCAGATCCCTCAAAAAGGCGATATGGCCAGACGGAAGATATATCTTTTTGTGCTTGCAATCGCATTTTTTCATTCGGTTCGACCGCCCAAACACAAGCTCCCATCTCCAACAAGAATCGAGAGAAAATACCTGTTCCGGCACCGATTTCAGCGACATGGCACAATCGAGAAATCCCATGAGAGCTCAAATAGTCCTTTAAAGCAAAAGGATAATTCGGTCTGGAATGAGCATAAAAAGAAGCTTTATGTGTAAATTTTTCGGTATTCATCAAAAAATTTTACTGATTCATACTTTCAAAAAATTCATCATTTGTTTTGGTTTGACGTAATTTTTCCATCAAAAACTCCATGGAATCAGTGACACCCATCGGCATTAGAATACGTCTTAAGATCCACATTTTCGGCAATTTATTTTTATCCACCAATAATTCTTCATTGCGTGTTCCGGACTTAATAATATCAATTGCCGGGAAAATCCGTTTATCGGATACTTTTCGATCCATAATAATTTCAGAATTGCCGGTTCCTTTAAATTCTTCAAAGATCACCTCATCCATACGAGATCCCGTTTCAATCAAAGCCGTCCCGAAGATGGTCAAAGAGCCTCCCTCTTCCACATTTCTGGCGGCGCCGAAGAAGCGCTTTGGTTTTTGCAACGCATTTGCATCAACCCCACCCGTCAAAACCTTACCGGAACTCGGAATAACCGTGTTGTAGGCTCGAGAAAGACGCGTAATGGAATCAAGCAAGATCACCACATCTTTTTTATGTTCCACCAATCGTTTTGCTTTTTCAATCACCATTTCGGCGACTTGAACGTGACGAGCGGCCGGTTCGTCAAATGTTGAACTGATCACCTCTCCTTTAATGGATCGGATCATATCCGTCACTTCCTCGGGTCGTTCATCAATCAAGAGCATAATCAAATGAGCGTCCGGATAATTTTCGGAAATAGAGTGAGCAATGTTTTTTAACATAACCGTCTTTCCGGTTCTGGGAGGAGCAACGATCAAGCATCGTTGTCCCTTTCCCTGAGGGCAGACCAAATCAATAATTCTGGGCGTTAAATCTTTGTTGCTTTCCGGAGATTGTTTCCGCTCCATAATAATGGCTTCTTCAGGATAAAGAGGCGTTAAATCATCAAAATTAACACGATATCTCAATTGCTCCGGATCACCGAAATTAACGCGATTAATTTTTGTTAAAGAGAAATATTTTTCTCCGTTTTGCGGAGCACTGATTTCCCCCTCAATGGTATCTCCCGTTCTCAACCCCCATTTTTTTATATGGCTCGGAGCGACATAAATATCATCAGGACCGGCCAAATAATTCGCTTCCGGTGAGCGCAAAAATCCAAAGCCATCCTGCATAACCTCCAACACGCCCTCACCGAACAAAGTTGTTTCGGATTCGGCTAATTTTTTTAAGATGGCATACATTAAATCTTGTATTCGCAAAGAAGGTGCATTTTCAACAGACAATTCTTCCGCGTACATCAGCAACTCGGAGGGAGTTTTCTTCTTTAAATCTTTTAATTGCATAAAAAAACCTTTATTTGTGGGAAAACACATCAGAAGAGATGTTCTTTATCGGAGTATAAGTTTTTTTTTGTCAAAAGTCAAGGCGGGTCTTTTTAAATGCGGTTGAAATTTGTTTTAAGAGATAAAAAATCTTTTTTTTCTGATCTTTTTTCAACTGGACAAGGATTTGTTTTTATGCCATGATGAGGTGGCAGGGACTAAAGAGGACTGATTTAATATGGAACTTTACGAATATCAAGTGAAACAGCTTTTCAAGAAGCATGGCATTCCCGTTTTAAACGGAGAGATCGCCTACACACCCTCAGAAGCTCGGTTTGTTGCGGAAAAGATCAATCGCCCGCAACTTTCCTTAAAAGTTCAATTATCTCATGACAGCAAAAAAGATGGATATTTTCTTGAAAGCAATCAAAAATCAGATCCTATCGAGAAACGACAAGAAACGGGGATTCGTCTTATAAATTCTCCGCAAGCGGCAGCGGCAGAGGCCACGGAGATGCTTCACAAGAGCTTCATGTCTCCCTCATTGCTTTGTCCCCAACCAATTCGGAAAGTTTATATCGAAGAAACGTGTGACATACAAAAATCATTCAGTTTATCTTTACATATAGATTTAGATCAGCAATGTATTTTGTTTGTATTAGGGATAAACGGTCAATTTTTCCATTACTCTTTGGGCACCAAGAAACCGAACATTTTATTTTGGCATCAAATCGTCCGCAAAATGAATCTCAAAAAGTCCATTGGGTTTCAATGTGTTCATATCATGCGTCAAATGTATGAAGTATTTTCGACATACAGTGCCGTCGCGGTTGAAATAAATCCGTTGGTTTTAACGTCTGACGATCAACTGATTGCATTGGACGGTCGTATTATCTTTGATCCGGACACTTTATATAAATTTCCGGAAATCAGTGCTCTTCGAGAAGTTTTGGTGGGATACGAATATCAAGAAAGTGCCCGTCAATTTAATTTTAAATACACACCGTACAAAGGGAATATTGCCTGTTTAACAAATGGATCCGGACTTGGGAATGCAACCGTTGATTTGGTTTTGGCAAAAGGCGGAGCCGTGTCTTGTTTATTGGATGTCGGGACAGAACCGAACAAAGAGTCGGTTTCCAAAGCGTTTCGATTAGCCTTATCAGAACCGACGGTTGAGGGGATTTTTGTAAATATTTTCGGAGGGGTTATTCGGTGTGACACCATTGCTCAAGGATTAATTTCGGCCTCTCACGAGATATCCATCGGGCTCCCTTTGGTTGTTCGCATGGCCGGAACAAATGCAAATGTCGGTATGCGGCTATTATTTGAATCTCGTCTTCCGTTTATTGTCATACAAAGCATAGATGAAGCGGTTGATGTCATTGTAAAGAAGGTACGGGAGCTTTCATGAAATTACTTTTTCCCACAAAAAATTGTTCTATTTTATGTCAAGGGATTACCAGTGCGGCAGGGGCGATTCACACAGAGATGTCCAAGGCATACGGCAGTCAAATTGTTGCGGGGGTCAGCCGAGACAAGGGGTTAACATCTTTTTTGGGCATTCCGGTTTTTCAAACAGTGAAAGCGGCCGTTCGTCAAACCAAGCCCAAAATGAGCGTTGTTTTTTCAACGTCTCAACGAGCCTACGCCGATGTGGAAGAAGCCATCAAGGCGCGCATCCCGATTGTTGTTTGTACAACGGAGCATGTTCCTTTTCATGATGTTCTGAAAATGAAAGCGTTGGCAGAAAAATATGGGGTTCAATTACTGGGACCCTCCTCTCAGGGAATTGTTGCGGTTGATCATTACGTTGCGGGGACAATGCCTGCCCACTTAATACCCAAGGGACATATTGGGATTGTTTCCAGATCCAGCTCTTTGATTTATGAGGCCGTTCAACAACTATCCAGCCGAGAAATGGGAATTTCCATGTGCGTGGCATTAGGTGCCGCTCCGATTTTGGGGACATCGTTTGTTCCGGTTGTTGAATCATTATTACCCGATCCCAAAACAAAGGCCATTTTAATCATAGGAAAATACAACGGATTGTTTGAATTTGAACTGGCTTCTTACCTCAAACGAAAGAAACCGCAAAAGCCCATTTTGGCTTACATTCCGGGGCGCTCCATCAGACCTTCTCACGCCAGATGTTTTTTAGGAGCGGATTTTCTGGATCCTTTGCAACTCATTCAAAAAAAAGAAACGGCTCTCAAAGAGAGCGGGGTTTTGGTTATTCCGACCATTGATTTAATAGGCCCCACACTTCAAGAAATTCTGAAAAAGACAACCAAATGAGGACAGAAAGATGGATTATCAACCTTTAATGACACGTGTTTCGCACGATTTGGCAGGAAGTTTAGGAGCCCTTTTCAACACGGTTGAACTTTTGGAGGCGGATCCGAGTTTTTTGTCGGACGCTCTTCCCTTACTGAAAGAAACCATTTTTATCGTCAATAAAAGGCTTCAATTTTTTCGTGCGGCGTTTGGTACAAACGCTCCGATACCGGAAGAGTTAGCCACCAATTATCTCAAAACATTATCTATGCCGATTCACTTAGAAGGAAAAGCGGACACCCGTTTTAAACTTTTGCTTGTCATGATAGCCGGAGACGTCTTGATCAGAGGGGGACAAATTGACTTAAGCGAACACGCCTTGACGGCAACGGGAAAATCGATTGGTTGGACGGCAGATCATCAAAAAGTTTTTAATGACTGTCAAACGGAAGCTCCACGCTTTATTCCGATTGTTTTACTTCAAGAAGAAGCAAAAAGGAATCAGTGGACAATTTCCGTATCACACACCGATACATCTTTTGCATTAAGCTGGTAAAAGATGAAACAATCGGTTATCCGTTACCGTGTTCATCATTAATACCATCACTCAAGAAGAAACTAAAAAAGGGATTCCAAGAATCCCTTTTTTCTTTCAGCGAGATATTACTCTATACCCCTTTCAAATAACGGACAAGCTCCAAAGCGCCGTACAAAAGCAAATACGTTCCCATCAAAAGAGTTAAAGTTAAAATTCCGATCATCGGATAAAAGAAAATAAGCAACGAGAAGAGAACGCCCAAAATTCCGGCACAGAGCAACCAACTCCACGAAGGAATCATGTTTTCTTTTAGTTCCAAAGAAGTGACAATTTGTACAATACCGACAAATAAACACCATAAAGCAAAAATCAAGGGAATCGTCATGGCCGTCATCCCGAGATTAAGCAAAAAGATCAGCCCGATAACCAGATCCAAGATACCGAGTGTTAAAGACATATAAACTTTTTCTTTTGTAAAGGCGATGATATAAGCAACCCCCATAACGGCAAAAGAGACACCGAGATATAAGGCCATTGCCAAAATCATTTCTGCCGGATTAAAGAGAACGTAGACGCCGGTCGCAATCATGATCAAGCTGATGAGTAAAACCCAAATATTCTTTTTCACGGACGGCATTTCCCACCGTTCGGATACGGCATTCCATTTTTCTGTTTCCATAGTTATCTCCCTTCAAATGAATATTATCCTCTCTTTTAAATAAGACATTTCCGAAGAAAATTCAAGTCAGAAAGCAAATAAAAAGAACAAAATTATTCCTGTATTTATTTCGATCACAAGAAAATGATTTTTGTTTTGAAGTTATCCGATCACCAAATGAACACAAACACCGATAAAAAGAAAACAAATCATCTTCTTTATCATATTTTTTCCTGTTTAATCAGCAAAGTAGCTCATCCTATTGACGACAAGAGAAAATATTTGTCAAACATGTTATATCGCCCTGCCCTCAAAAACACCCACACATAAAAGAGAAAAAAGAATCCCCCAAAAAGGAGGAAAAAGAAAAAAGGGGGAAAAGGAAAACAATAAAATTCCCTTCAAAGAGACAAAAGAGTCAATCACACAAAAAACGGAATAAAGAGAAAGAGAGAACAGCCCCTTAGTGAAAGAAAAAAAGAAATACAACAATCAGAGAATGGAACCAGCCTCCTAAAAAGAATACCGATCAAGCCCCACAACATAAAGAGATAACAACAAATCACCGTACCATATATCAAAAAAGGTTGTGCCGTAAAGAAATTGTGTTGAGGAGCCGATATTCGAGAGATTATATTGAGGGAAGCTCGATTAATGATGAGCGATTATGGGTATAGATAGTCAAGGGATGAGCGACATCGGATTTCGGATTCTTTATTGACAAAAAAAGAGGTGGGGTGATTAAAGATATTTTGGGAAGGAAATCATGAAAAGGATTCCAACAATGCAAGGGTTTCTCTTTTGATTTTATCCATAAAAACATCGGATCAGAGGCAATGGATCAACGGGGATAAAAAATAAAAAGCAAGAATGCAATAAAAAAAGCTTGCAATTTAGAAAAAAAAGGAGTATAAGAGACAAAATCCAATTGGGGTTCTATTGCGCTTGTAGCTCAGCTGGATAGAGTATTGCCCTCCGAAGGCAAGGGTCGTGAGTTCGAATCTCGCCAAGCGCGCCATAGAAAGGGAGATAGAACGAAAGAGCCGATTGGGCTGTCGCCAAGTGGTAAGGCAACGGTTTTTGATACCGTCATTCGTTGGTTCGAATCCAGCCAGCCCAGC
>CALXPF010000038.1 GCA_944390205.1 uncultured Alphaproteobacteria bacterium | reverse complement strand
AACTTGTCATTACTCCCCGACCGAAAGTCTGATATCGGGAGCTAAACACTAACGAATTAATATAATAAGCGCCTCTGGCTCCCTGTTCAAACACAATAACACGCCCCGTTCGAACTTTCTCAGCGCCCTCCTCAGCCAAAAACATGGAAGCCGGTAAAACTTTCAATCCCTGTCTTTCCGGAGCCGAATACGGCAAAGAAACACTTTCTTGTGTCGGTACACGATCCGGTTGAGGATCTTTTTGGCTGTTCTCCGCTGTCTGAACACCGGCCTCCGAAATTTCAATAAATTGGACGGTCGGCTTTTGAGAAGCCTCCGGCTCAATCCCCGTTGTAGAAGATGCTACCGATTGATCCTTTAATACTACCGGATCAACAGACACGGCCGATTTGGGTGCATCAACCGTCTCCGTTATTATGCCGTCTCTCTTCATAGCGCCTTGTTCCGCACTCTTTGGTTCCTGTGACACAATTTGAACCGCGGGTGGGGTTGTCTCCATCATTTTGCCATCCCCTTCCGATGTCCTCTTTTGCGCATCATCCTGCGTCACCAAAACACCGGTACCCGCCGTTGCCAAACCGGCCGTCAGTAAAATTTCTCTTAACCAAGACATAATAGACTCCTTTCCTTTGTCATATCTTTCATTATATCTTAAAAAAAATATTTTTCAATCTATTTTTACAAAATGTATACAAAAACAACAAAACTAATTCACATTCAAAATGAATATGTTATCACGGCGTCTCAAATAAAAATAATTTTATGTCCGTCCGAATCAATATCACAAACGTCTCGGCTCGACACAAACAAATGCGCGTCTCGGACAAAAAAAGCGAGGCGCATATAATGCACCCCGCTTTTTTAAATCTGCCCTTTTTCTAAATATCCAAATTCACGACATCCAAAGCGTTTTGTTGGATAAATTCTCTTCTCGGATCAACCACGTCACCCATTAAACACGAAAAGACTTGTTCCGCTTCGTCCTGATGCGTGATCTTTACTTGCAACAATCGACGGGCATTGGGGTCTAAAGTTGTTTCCCATAACTGCTCCGGATTCATTTCTCCCAATCCTTTATATCGGTTAATCGCTATTCCTTTACGACCGACCTTATAAATTGCTTCGGCCAATGCAACCGGTCCGTAAATCGGCATATCCCCGTCTTTTGTTCTTAAAATAGCCGGTTTTTGATAAAATTCTTTCAAATCTGACGACATTTCATCCAACAACCGAGCTTCTGCACAATTGAGAAGTGTCTGATCAACGACAAATCGTTCCGTTACCCCTCTCAAAGTCCGTGTAAATACAAACTCTTTTTGATCCGTATATTCGCTTTTCCAACCACGCTCATACTCCGGCTCCATGGAATCCAACCGCTCAACAAATGTGTCATCATACACTTTTCCCGAGCTAAACATCCCCATGATCGCCATCTGACTGATGATCCGATACGGAACCCGTTTTGACATGGACAAAATCAAATTTCGAGCCGTTCTGGCCTGTTCGACACGATGAACCAAATCACTTCCGGCAATTTGTGTCCCGTCCGCCATAACCAAAACCGTATCTGCCGTCCCGACTTGAATCAAATATTCTTCCATGGCCTTGTCATCTTTTAAATAAATCTCGGAGTTCCCCCGCTTCGCTCGATAAAGAGGCGGTTGTGCGATATAAACATACCCCTTCTCAATAACCTCAGGCATTTGGCGGAAGAAAAACGTTAACAAGAGTGTTCGAATGTGAGCTCCGTCAACATCAGCATCCGTCATGATGATAATCTTGTGATACCGAATCTTATCGATATTAAAATCATCTCGACCGATTCCCGTGCCTAAAGCCGTCACAATCGTTCCGATTTCCGCCGATGACAGCATTTTATCAAACCGAGCTCGCTCCACATTTAAAATCTTTCCTCGAAGAGGTAAAATCGCTTGATGAGTTCGATCCCGTCCCTGCTTGGCAGAACCGCCGGCCGAATCTCCCTCAACGATAAAAATCTCGGAATCCGCCGGATCTTTACTCTGACAATCCGCCAATTTCCCCGGTAAAGACGCCATATCCAAAGCACCCTTTCGTCTTGTCAATTCACGTGCCTTGCGGGCTGCTTCTCGAGCAGCGGCGGCCTCAACAACTTTTCCGATAATCTTGCGCGCTTCGGCAGGATGCTCCTCAAACCATTGTTCCAATTTATCTCCGACAATACCCTCAACAACCGGACGAACCTCGGAAGAAACCAGTTTGTCTTTTGTTTGTGACGAAAATTTCGGATCCGGAACCTTAACGGATAACACAACCGTCAAACCCTCCCGCATGTCTTCTCCGGCCAAATCAACCTTTTCTTTTTTTGTTAAACCGGAGTTTTGGGCATAATTGTTAATGGTTCGTGTCAAAGCCGCTCTTAATCCGGCCAAATGCGTTCCACCGTCTCGTTGCGGAATGTTGTTTGTAAAGCAAAGGCACGTTTCATGATACCCGTCCGTCCATTCAAAAGCCGCTTCAACGGTAATACCGTCTTTTTCTCCGGACAAATCAAACGGAGCGTCATGCAGTGAATTTTTGGATCGGTTCAAATATCGAACAAACTCCAAAATACCTCCGTCATAATGAAATTCCATTGTTTTGGCTTCACTGGAACGATTATCCGTCAAATGCAACCGAACACCCGAATTTAAAAAGGCCAATTCACGAATCCGATGCTCCAACGTATCAAAATCAAATGTAATGTTCGAAAAGGTTTGTTTGGACGGATAAAACGTCACCATTGTTCCGTGCTTCCCGACCGCTTCGCCGACAACCGAAAGCGGAGCCACCGTATTACCATTCTCAAATCGAACAAAATATTCTTTATCGTTTCTCCAAATACGAAGCTCCAACCAGTCGGAAAGCGCATTCACGACCGATACGCCGACTCCGTGCAAACCACCGGAAACCTTGTATGAATTATTATCAAACTTTCCGCCGGCATGAAGTTGTGTCATAATCACTTCAGCAGCCGAAACACCTTCGGTTTTATGAATATCCGTCGGCATACCGCGACCATCATCAATAACCGTCACGGAACCGTCCGCATTTAAAATAATATCAATTCGATCGCAATATCCTGCCAACGCCTCATCAATGGAGTTATCCAAAACTTCATAAACCATGTGATGAAGACCCGTTCCGTCATCCGTATCACCGATATACATTCCGGGACGTTTGCGAACTGCATCCAATCCTTTCAAAACTTTAATTGAATCGGCGTTATATTCGGCTTCTGCCTGCTTAATATCTGTTTCAGTCATATTTTCCCCTCTATGCTACTTTTTGTAAACTGAGATTTGAATCTTCCACATCATAAAAAACAGCTCGATTTGAAAGATGTAAAAAACTAAAAGGATCCGTTCCCGTCATCCAAACTTGTGTCGGTAAATCCGCCAAAATATCAAACAGTGTATTCCGCCGTTTGACATCCAAGTGAGCGGAAACTTCGTCTAAAAGCAATAACGGGCATTGCCCCTGTTCATGCATTTGTGTTTTCATTTCCGCCAAAATAATCGATAAAAGCAAGGCCTTTTGCTCTCCCGTGGAACATAAAGCCGCATCCATATTCTTTTGAGCGTGGATCACTTTAAAATCGGCCGTATGAGGCCCTGCAACACTTCCACCGTCAGCATAGATCTTACGCGATTGTTTCAAGCGTTCGGCGAATTCCTCTTCAACACACAAAGCCGAACGAGTTAAAAGCTGTTGTTCCAAAACACCCGTCAGAATAACTTCTGCCGTTGGAAACAACGGATTTTCCGCCTGTATTAAGTAAGTTGAAATCCGATGAATCACATCCAATCTGGAAGCCGCAATGGCTACTCCGGACGAAACGAGTTGTCGTTCCAATGCCGTCAACCAAGAATGATCAAAACGACCTTCTCGCAACAAACAACTCCACTGCTTGAAAGCCGCATTATACTCGCTCAACCGTTGTGCATGCCCCTCGTCAAACGCCTGAACCAACCGATCCAAAAAACGTCTTCTGGCAACGGGATCTCCGCAAAACAATCGATCTTGTGCCGGTGTTAACCACAAACACTTACAATAGCGTCCGAGCTCACTTTGCTTTGAAACATTTTTACCGTCAACTCGAACCTGTCTGCGATCGGTTCCGTCAATCGTTCCCGTTCCCAATCGTACTTGATCGGTATGCGTTTGAAGATCGGCCATAACGCTCCATCGTTCCGGCAGACAGGCCACATCCGCATTCAAAAGGGTTTCTGCCGTTTTTCGGCGTGCCACATCCGAGAGGCGTGCACTTCTCAATCCCTTTCCGGGAGTCAAAAAAGAGACTGCCTCCAAAATATTTGTTTTTCCGGCACCGTTATGCCCCGTCAAAACAACCGGCTGAAAAGAAGAACCGAACTCAAGGTTCAAATATTCATAAGACCGAAAATTGGTTAAACGAAGCCGTAAAATCCCTGTTTTTGCCATAGATTTCACAAATCCTATACGCGCATCGGCATCAAAACATACAAAGCCGTCTCATCGGAAGCATCTTGAAGAATAACGGGAGATACCCCGTCTTGTAATTTAAGACGGACCGTTCCCTCTTTAATTTGACCCAAGATATCCAATAAATACCTAAAATTAAATCCGATATCAAACGGTTCTCCCTGATAAACGACATCCATTTCATCCTCGGCGGAACCTTCATCGGCAGAAGCGGCAAAAACGCGTATCATGTTGGGTTGAATGGAAAGTTTAATCCCGCGGGATCTTTCGGACACGACCGAAACACGCTCAATAACGGCAGATAAAGCCTGTGTATCCGCCTCCAAAATTTTATCGTTTGAAACAGGAATAACCTTTTCATATTCCGGATAAGTCCCATCAATCAATCGAGAAGATAAGACAACATCGCCCACTTTAAAGCAAATCTGATAGGTTGATAAAGAAACCGTCACCGTTTCACCCAACTCATTGGCCAATTTGGAAACCTCTCCGATTGTTTTCCGCGGAATAATAACCCCCGGCATACCATCGGCTCCCGCCGGCAACGGAATACGAGCGCAAGCCAATCGATGCCCGTCTGTTGCGACAGCCGCCAACGCCGATTGTTCTCCCGCCTTTTGGTGAAGATAAATTCCGTTTAAATTGTATCGTGTTTCTTCCATGGAAATGGCAAAACTTGTTTTATTGATCAACCCCGACAAATCTTCGGACGTTATTGTAAACGTAAAAGGAAAGTCCGCCTCATCTCGTTGCATGGACGGAAAAGAATCGGCCGGCAAACTGGACAAAGAAAATCGAGAACGACCGCACACAATGGAGAATTGTCCGTTTTCTGTCAAGCTCAACTGCAATTGAGACCCGTCCGGTAATTTTTTAACAATATCATACAATTTGTGAGCCGGCACGGTTGCAGAACCTTGTTCCTCCACGGAAGCCGGTATTTTTTCGGAAATTTCGATTTCGCTATCCGTTGCCTTTAACAACAGCTCATTTCCGTTTGTGGCAAGGAAAACATTGGATAAAATAGGAATGGTTTGTCGTCGTTCAACAACGCTTTGGGCATGCGATAGGGCTTTTAGAATCAGACTTCGTTCAATCGTTAATTTTATCATTTTTATTCTTCCTTTGCTCTCGTTAAATAATCATTTTAAATTGAGCTCAGTATACAATATTTGAAAATAAAAAGATACAAAAAAACGCCTTTTAACAACTTTTTTTCGGCATTTTTGACAAAGTTCTTTTTTTTCTGCGAAAAAAAAGCTATAACAAAGAGAAAACGGAGAAAGAAATGACAAAAGAACTAACGGCGGAACAAGTTTATACACCCTCCGCATTAACAGAAAAAGATATTAAAAGCTTCACGGAAAAAACGCCGGTTATCGGTCAAGACCGAGCCTTAAGAGCCATTCGATTCGGAATGGAAATTTCGGCCAAAGGATATAATATTTTCTGTGCGGGGCCCAAAGGAGTCGGCAGAACCGTTTTAACGCTTCAAGAGATTAAAAAATTTGCCGGCCGACAAAAAACGCCGGACGATTGGTGTTTTTTAAACAACTTTGATTCTCCGTATCAACCGATTGCTTTGAATTTTCCCGCCGGCTTGGGACGTCAGTTTGCAAAAGACATTCAAAAAATGATCACCGGTCTTAAACTCACCGTTCCCGCTTTGTTTTTGGATGAGGCTTATAAAATACAATTGGCTCATATCGAACAACAGGTCAATCATGCAAGAACGTCTTATTTCGAAGCGGTTAAAAAATCGGTCGAAACATCAAATGTATGCGTCGTTCAATTAGAAAACGGGATTACGTTAGCGCCGATGAAGCGGGGAAAAAAATTATCTCCGGAGCGGTTTAATGCATTACCCAAAGAAGAGAGAAAGACCATTTTGGAAGACATGCAATCTTCTCAAAAAAAATTGGAAACCGCTTTAAAAGAAGCTCCGAATTGGGAAACCGTTCAACAACTACAAATAGAAGAGTTGCACACAAAAATCGCCTCAAAAGAAATTGACGCTCTGATCAAACCGCTTCTTAAAAACTATGCGAAGTTTCCCGTTATTAAAACACATTTAGAGGCTGTTCGGGCAGACCTTTTGGCAAATATCGGGTTATTCACCTCTTTATCGGAAGAACAAGCACCGGAAATGATCGCCGAGCAAATAGAGGCCTTGTGGGATCGGTATCAAGTCAACTTGTTGGTATCACACAAGCCGGATTCGGGAGCTCCCGTTCTTCATTTGAATCACCCGACCTTATCCAATTTGTTAGGGCGCATTGAACGGCAACAAAAATCGGGGTCTCTCATGACGGATTTTTCGATGATTCGAGCCGGAGCCCTTCATCAGGCAAACGGGGGATATTTATTGATTGAAGCCCGAGAGCTTTTGGCCAACCCCTATGCTTGGAATGCTTTAAAAAGAAGCCTCTTTTCAAAGCAAATTAAAATCGAATCGGGAACGGACGATAATTCCGTTTTTGATATTATCTCACTCACACCGGCCGCCATTCCGCTCAACATTAAGATTATTTTAGTCGGGGAACCGGATTTGTATTATGCGTTGGTAGAACAAGATGACGAATTCGGGGAGCTCTTTAAAATCCACTCTCGTTTTGCGGAAAAAACGGATCGATCATCGGAAACGGAACGCTTGTATGGTCAGTTAATGACACGTTTCGCTCAATCCGAAAAATTAAAGCCCTTCTCTGTCCAAGCCCTCAAGCGTGTTTTGGAATATGCTTCTCGTTTATCCGGTGATTGCATGCACCTAACCACCTATATGACTCATGTTCAAGATCTGATGAGAGAAGCTTCTTATTTTGCCAAATCAACCAAAAGCAAAGATGTTTTACCGGAGCATATAGAACAAGCGTTGGAAGCCAAAAGACAACGTGCCGGATTTATGCAAGATGATCTGTTGGATCTGGTCCGCCGTGGTATTATCGGCATTGATACAACCGGATTTAAAGTCGGTCAATTAAACGCTCTGGTTGTCCATGAATACGGTTCATTTGCCTTTGGAAGACCGAACAGGGTGACGTGTCGTGTTCGATTGGGGCAAGGGAACTTTATTGATGTCGAAAGAGAGGCCGAATTGGGCGGAGCTCTTCATTCAAAGGGGGTTTTAATTCTATCCTCCTACTTAGCCAGTCGCTTTTCCGCCGGTGTTCCGATTTCCTTAGATGCCAGTTTGGTTTTTGAGCAATCTTATTCGGAGCTGGACGGTGATTCGGCCTCTTCCACAGAGCTTTACTGTTTATTATCAGCCATCGGAGATGTTCCGCTCAATCAGGCGTTGGCCGTAACGGGCTCCGTCAATCAGTTGGGAGAAGTTCAGGCTGTCGGAGCCGTTAATGAAAAAATAGAAGGGTTCTTTTCTGTTTGTCAAATGAATGGCTTAACGGGTGAACAAGGGGTCATTATACCCAAAAGCAATGTTCAAAACCTAATGTTGGATCCTCAAGTTGTTGAAGCTGTTCGACAAAAAAAGTTTCATATTTATGCTGTTTCGACAATTGATGAAGGGTTATCTGTTTTATCGGGGCTTCCCATCGGTGAACCGGATGAAAAAGGAAAATATCCGGCAAATAGTATTAACGGAAAGATCAGAAGACGGTTGGATCAATTCTACAAACAAGCTCAAAAAACCAGTTTGGAAACAGCCCCCAAAGTATCTCGCAAAACCAAGGCGGTTAAATTGGAACAACCCAATCAAGCTCAACCGGATGAATAGCATTCGATAGCCCCTCCCTTTTTAACAAAATAGACGTTTCAAGAAGCCATGAGCCCCTTCACCTTAGAATTCGATTTGAACACGCTCAAAAAATAACCGGATCTTCTAAAGCCTGCCCGATCTGTTTAAGATCAGGCTTGTGTTTGCGTCTGTGTGACAAACAGATTTTTAAATATACGATATTTTCTTAGAAGAATGGGATATTCTTCTCTTTGAAACAAATTTTTGCTTAAAACGGCTTGATTTTTCGTTATCTTTTGGTGTATAAAAAAAGAAACCTTTTTTGAAACAGATGAGAACCGGAGGGAGAGAAAAATGAAACTAAAAGAGTTCTTTGTAAAACAAAAAACAAACCAAAATAAAAAAGACGCTGAAGACGGTCGATCCATGGTAGAGATGCTCGGTGTTCTTGCCATTATCGGTGTGTTATCGATCGGTGGTATTGCCGGATACACCATGGCGATGAACCGCTATCGGGCCAATGAGATTATTGATGTCGCCTCTAAAGTCGCCGTTATCGCTATGTCTAAATCAGAGTGTGATTGGACTGGCGTCTGTGCCAACATGGATGAGGCGACAACGAGTGATAATGTCGCCGGAGCAAAACGTATGTATGGCTACCAAGATGGAAGTGTCGTTATAATGGGCCCTATGAGTGAAGGGACTTATAACGCTATCAAGTCTATAGCAGGAAATAAATTCGCCAATGGAGTATATGTTGATGAATCAGATCATGACACTATTGGAGCTGCTTCTGTCCTTTTAAATTTTGAGGCGAATTAAACAGATAAACTTCAATATACCGATCTTAAATAGGTCGGGTGTTTTTTGTATCTAGAAAACCACGCGTTAGACGCGTGGTTCAGTAAAGCTTATAGCGGTGAGGATGACAAAGTACGTCTCTAATCGGTTTAAATTTTTCGGTTTGCTAAGAGACAAAATAATCCATAGGAGATCATTCTCGATCGAGAAAGTTGGGCAACAGATCTTGAAAAATAATCACAGAAACGTGGGAGCCTCCAATATCATATAGTCTGTATCAAGGTGTAGAAGAAAAGTATTGTAGGGAAGTAAAAGGTTAGAAAGAGTAAAAATGCTTAAAAGTTATTGTGGTTTCCAGATACTTTCTAATTGATAAAAATCCCGAGTTTCTGGAGTAAAAACATGGACCATCACATCGATCAAATCAATAACTACCCAATTTCCGTCTCCGGTTTCCCCATCTACATGGGGTTTATACCCCTTCTTTTTTAAATCAGCGATTAAATTATGAACCAACCCCATAACATGCCGTGAAGAGGTTCCGGAAGCAATTACCATGTAATCTGCAAAACTTGTCTTTCCGACCAAATCAATTGTGACAATGTTTTCTGCCTTACCGGCGTCCAATTTTTGGACAATAAAATCAACCAATGTGCGGATATGCTCCGGTGTTTGTTGGCTATTTTTCCCTTTTTGAGAAGCTGATCTTTTTTTTGTTAACGATGTTTTTTTCAAAAGAGCTGTATGTTGAGAGACACGGGAAGAGGGCAAAGCATCCCCTAACGTTTTTTTCTTGGACGTTTTATGCGGATCCATCTGATGATTTTTGGGTGATTTGATCATTCCTCTTCTCCTTTTCTACGATCTTGAACATATTGAAAAGCGGTTCGCAAAACATCGGTTAATCCCTTTTGAGCCACACCAGACATTGTTAACACGGGACGGTGTGTCTCTTTTTCAAGAGCTTGTTTTTTGGTTGCTATGTCCTCGTCAGTTAATGCGTCTGTCTTATTTAAGACAACAATTTCCGGTTTTTGATCCAAGCGGGCACTGTACCGAGATAATTCGTTTCGAATGGTTTGATATGATAAAACAACATCTTCCGCCGTTCCGTCAATCAAGTGAATAAGAACGGAACATCGTTCCACATGTTTTAAAAAGTGAGTGCCTAACCCGACTCCTTCACTGGCCCCCTCAATAAGACCGGGAATATCCGCCAACAGCATTTCATGACCATCTACGGTTGCAACACCCAAATTGGGGTGGAGTGTTGTAAAAGGATAATCGGCAATTTTGGGTCTGGCCCTTGTGACAACGCTTAAAAATGTTGATTTTCCGGCATTCGGTAATCCGACAAGTCCGACATCTGCAATCAGTTTTAATTTGAGCCAAACCCATAATTCTTCTCCCGGTTCTCCCTCATCGGCTCGATAAGGCGCTTGATTGGTAGAACTTTTAAAAGAATCGTTTCCTCGTCCCCCTCGTCCTCCGTGAGCGGCAACATACCGATCATCCGGATGAACCAGATCAGCCAAGACGGTTTGATTATCATCAGCGATAATTTGCGTTCCTACCGGAACTTTAATAACAAGATCTTCTCCGGAGGCACCGGTACAGTTTCGTCCGGCCCCGTTTACGCCTCGTTGTGCTTTAAAATGTTGCTGATATCGAAAATCGATCAGCGTATTCAGGTTAGGAACAGCCACAAAGACGACATCTCCGCCCTTACCGCCGTCACCGCCATCGGGACCACCGAATTCAATGTATTTTTCTCGTCTGAAAGAACAAGCTCCGTTTCCGCCGTCACCGGCTTTGATAAATATTTTGGCTTCATCTAAAAATTTCATAAAGATCCTTCCTGTTTAGGAATAAGAGTAATCAAATTTTGTGTAAAGTCAATCATTTTATTGATTTTCAAGATCAAAAACAATCAAACAAAAATAAAAAAAATCCATTACATTCCCCCCCCCCAAAAAAAACAAAATCTCTTAATCGAGATTATCTGTTTTCAATATACCGATATATCAACCACTCGGAAAAAGAGAATAACCCATTTTTATCTGACACGCGCCATCCTTTCTTTCAAAAACAAGTGTCTGTTTATTATTAACAGTAAACAACTCGTTTTCCCCCTTTGATAATCCGATTATAAGAAAATTCTTGATTCTCTATGATTTTTTCTCGTAAAAAAAAGAGAAAGCTTTTTGGGGGAGAACACATTTTTGCTTAAAATGGCTTGATCTTTCGTTATCTTTTGGTGTATAAATATGGAGTATA
>CALXPF010000037.1 GCA_944390205.1 uncultured Alphaproteobacteria bacterium | reverse complement strand
GATACGATACTCATAAGCACTGGAACGCTTACCATATCCACGATCGGTAATTGTTAAAATAAACTCTTCATCAGATGCCATTTTTTCAAATTCATCGGACGTTAACACCATACCGGAAGTACTTTCAATTTCAACCGTATCCATATCGTCTCCGATTCCAGCCAAACGTCTGCGTGCAACAGCCTCTTTCAAATAAGCGTCTCGCTTATCAATATCAGCCTTGGCATGCTTTAAGACGGACATGGAAATAACCCGATCTCCGGACGCCAATTTCATTCCGCGAACGCCGGTCGAGGCACGAGATTCAAAAATACGAACATCGTCTACAGGGAAACGAACACACTTTCCGCCGGCAGCAGCCAATAAAATATCTTGATCATCCGTGCAAATGGAAACACCGATCAACTGATCTCCCTCATCCAGTTTCATGGCAATTTTACCGTTAGCATTCACATTATAGAAATCCGATAACCGATTACGACGAACATTACCGGAAGCCGTTGCAAACATTACCGTTTTGTTCTCACATTCTTCTTCCGTTTCGGGAAGTGTCAAAATGGTTGAAATCGTTTCTCCTTGTTGAAGCGGCAACAAATTGATCAATGCCTTTCCTAAAGACTGCGGAGATCCTTCCGGCAATCGATAGGTTTTAATTTTATAGACAATTCCACGACTGGAGAAGAATAAGAGCGGGCTATGCGTACAGGCAACAAACAACTGAGAAACTTGATCTTCTTCTCTTGTCGACATACCGGAACGCCCCTTGCCTCCACGGTGTTGAGCACGATACGTTGAGAGCGGAACACGCTTGATATAACCCGTATTCGTGACCGTCACAACCATCATCTCTCGTTGAATCAAATCTTCCATATCTTGTTCAAATTCAGCGTCCTCAATCGTTGTTAAACGTTCGGAAGGAAATTGCGTTTTTACTGCCTCTAATTCTTCCCGAATAATCGCATAAATTTTTTCATGAGAACCCAAAATAGCCAAATACCCCTTGATCAATCCGGCCAGTTCACCCACTTCTTCATGAATTTTATCACGCTCTAAGCCGGTCAAACGTTGTAATTTTAGATCTAAAATTGCCTTAGCCTGAGCCTCTGAAAGCATATAGAAACCATTTTCGACTTTTCGATCCGGTTCATCAATTAAATCGATCAAATTTTCAACATCTTTTGCTTCCCATCTTGTTTCCATCAAACGCATTTTGGCAATTGAGGGATCAGAGGCCGTTTTAATCATTTCGATAACAGCATCCAGATTGGCTACGGCTATTGCTAAACCAACCAAAACATGAGCCCGATCTCTGGCCTTATTCAATTCAAAAATCGTCCTTCTGCGAACGACCTCTTCTCTGAACTGAATAAAAGCCTCTAAGATTTGTTTCAGGTTCATCAATTCAGGACGACCATTATTTAAAGCCAGCATATTCATACCGAAGCTTGTCTGTAAAGGCGTATATTTATATAGTTGATTCAAAACAACTTCGGGATGAGCATCCCGTTTTAACTCAATAACGACACGAACACCCTGACGATCCGATTCATCTCTCAAATCAGAAATTCCCTCAATGACCTTATCCTTAACCAATTCGGCAATCCGAACAATCATGGCTGCTTTATTGACTTGATAAGGAATTTCCGTCACAATAATGGCGGTCTTATCCTTCTTAATTTCCTCAATGGAACAGCGTCCCCGCATAATAACGGAACCACGCCCCGTTAAATACGCAGACCGAGCGCCCCCGCGCCCCAGTATCAAACCGCCTGTCGGAAAATCCGGTCCCGGAACATAGTTAATCAATTCTTCAACAGATAATTCGGGATTATCAATTAAAGCAATACAGGCCGAAACAACCTCCCCTAAATTATGCGGCGGAATATTTGTTGCCATACCGACGGCAATACCCCCGGAGCCATTAACCAACAAGTTGGGGAAGCGCGCCGGCAAAACAACGGGCTCTTGACACGTTTCATCATAGTTTGGACGAAAATCAACCGTATCTTTTTCAATATCCTCCAAAAGCCAATGGGCAGATTGTGCAAGGCGTGCCTCCGTATATCGCATGGCAGCCGCTTTGTCTCCATCCATAGAACCGAAATTTCCTTGAGAGCTGATTAAAGGAACACGCATCGAAAAAGTCTGAGCCATTCGCACCATCGCCTCATAAATGGAGCTATCCCCATGGGGGTGATATTTACCCATCACATCTCCGACAATACGAGCAGATTTTCTAAAGGGCTTATTAAAATCATACCCGTTTTCATTCATAGAGAATAAAATACGTCTGTGAACGGGCTTCAAACCATCCCGAACATCCGGTAATGCACGGGAAACAATCACACTCATCGCATAATCCAAATAAGATCTTCTCATCTCATCTTCGATCGGTGTCGGAAGAACATCCGTCACGCTCGAGTTCATCACTGTTTCATTCATTCTTATTGCTTTCTTTTAATCTAAATAATTAAATGGTTTCAATCCACACAATTTAAATTTAAACATTTTTAAAACGGAATCTCATCATCAAACGAATCCGATCCGGAAACAGATGCCGTATCCCAACCGGCTCCGGCAGAAGAAGACATTGAATTTTCATTATTAACGGAAACATCCCCCGAACGGGTATCCAACAGAACCAACTCTCCCCGATAAGCACCCAAAACAATTTCTGTCGTATACCGTTCTTGTCCGGAGGCGTCCGTATACTTCCGAGTCTGCAAAGAACCCTCTACATACACTTTGGACCCTTTTTTCAAAAAACGTTCTGCGAAATCGGCCAGATTTGAGTTAAAAACAACAACCCGATGCCATTCGGTTTTTTCTTGACGCTCTCCGGACTTATCTCTCCACGTATCCGATGTCGCCACGGATAAATGAACGATTTTTTGACCGGAATTTGTATGTCTCACCTCCGGATCACGACCCAAATTACCGACCAAAACAACCTTATTGATACTTCCTGCCATGTTTTTTCCTTTCTATTCTACACATAAAACAATTCGTTTTTAAAATAAAAAACAGTTCTCTTGTATCCTACATTTTTTTTAGCAAAAAAGAAAGTTTTTTTTACATAAAAAACATCTTTTTTAACTTCTTTTAAAAAAAATAAAATTAAAGAATCAAAATAAAAAAAAGAGGCTCTCAAAGCCTCTTTTTAATTATCGCGCCAAATCCTTGTAATGAGCCAAAACCTCCTGTGTCGGGAAAAGTCGTTTCCATTTATTGGCGTCTTCTATAATTGTTTTTCGATCAATATTGCGTTCTCTGGCTTCCTGAAAGAAATTAAAAATACGCGTTTGAATATCTTGCGGAGCATCCGGCAACTTTGCTACGGCAAAAAATGTTTCCTTTGCCATTTCATATTCCCCTATTTCCGTCAACATTTCCGCCGTTTTCAAACCGAGTTCCATATTTTGAGGGTCCAACTTAAACGCATGATTAAGGGCATAGACCGCGTGATCATCATGTCCCAAAGCCATCAAGCAATTTGCCGCATTCAAATATGCGGGCGCGAAATCTCTATCGGTCAAAATAGCGGCATCACAAGCATTAAGAGCATCCACATAACGCCCCAAAGCAAAAAGTGTCGAACCGTAATTACTCCGAGCTTCCACATTCATCGGATCCAATCGAATGGCCTCTCCGAAAGCAGATAAAGCCTCTTCCAATCGCTCCAAACCATATAAAGCGTTCCCTTGTAAAATCCAAAATACCGGCTCTTCCTTTTCCGTCGCCAAATAATTTTGAGTCTCGTTTAGAACCTCCGCATACTGACCGGAAACATTCAAATTATTCAAGTGATCAACAATTTGTTCCATATTTTCCATAACAAATTCTCCTTAATTTTAAGAACACAGTGCCAATAAAATTCCGGCAGCGATTGCCGAGCCGATAGCCCCTGCGACATTGGCTCCCATTGCATGCATGACAAGGTGATTGGAGGGGTTTTCTTCCAGCCCCAATTTTTCAGATACCCGCGCAGCCATCGGAATAGCCGAAACACCGGCAGATCCGATCAATGGATTGATTTTTTGCTTTAAAAATAAATTCATTCCTTTGGCCATTAAAACGCCGGAAGCCGTTCCCAACATAAAAGCAAATACACCCAAAAGCAGAACAACAAGCGTTATCGGCGTTAAAAACAAATCAGCGGACATTTTAGAACCCACGGATAGGCCTAACAAAATCGTCACGGTATTGATCAATGCGTTTGAAGCCGTCTCGGAGAGACGAGCCGTCACACCCGATTCTTTTAAAAGATTACCCATCATGAGCATTCCGATCAACGGCAGAGCCATCGGAATAAACAATCCGGTCAAGATCATAACCATAATCGGGAACAATATTTTTTCTCTCTGACTGACGGAGCGGACCTGCTCCATGACAATTTTACGCTCTTGAGCCGTTGTTAACGCCCGCATAACCGGTGGTTGAATGACCGGCACCAAAGCCATATAAGAATAAGCAGCCACGGCAATAGCCCCCAACAACTCAGGAGCCAATCGTCCGGCCAAAAAAATGGAAGTCGGACCATCGGCCCCACCGATAATGGCAATAGAGGCGGCCTGTTTTAAAGAAATAGAAAGACCAGGGATCAGATCCGACAAGGCCAAGCCTCCCAAAAAAGTACCAAAAATAGCAAACTGAGCAGCCCCGCCCAACAAAGCCGTTTTAGGGTTTGCTATCATCGGTCCGAAATCCGTCATGGCTCCGACCCCCATAAAGATCAGCAACGGGAAAAGGCCGTTTGATATTCCAAAATGATAGAGAAGATAAAGTAATCCGCCCTCTTCTGTCATTCCGCTTCCCGGAATATTTGCAAACAATCCGCCAAGAGCAATCGGAATCAATAAAAGGGGTTCAAATTTCTTAACTATTCCGAGATACAACAACAAACAACAAATACAAATCATAATCAGCTGGGACAGTCCCAAAGGAAGAATTGTATCGGTGTTTTGCTCTGCAAAAATCAATTGGAAAACACCTGTTTGTTTAAAAATCAACTGAGCCGGCTCAAACCAAAGAACGAGCAGAGTGCCCGCCAAAAGCCCCAAAACAATCATTCCGATCCAATACGGTATAGAATTTTTTTGAATCATCCGATTGCAAACAGGTTTTGATTTGTTTGAACCTGTTCTCCCTGTTTAACAAAAACTTGCTTTACTTGACCGTCCAAATCGGCTTTAACAACCGTTTCCATTTTCATGACCTCAATAACGGCCAAATCCTGACCGATTTTCACTCGATCTCCCGTCTGAACACATATTTTTAAAACAACCCCCGGCGTTCCGGAACGAACAATATGCTCTTGGGAAGAAGGGGTTGAAGGTGTTTCAACCGTTGTTGAATTGGGGGTCGAAGTGTCATCCTGAATCGAGAACGTATACGACTTTCCGTTTACTTCGGCCGTTGTTCCCGACAATCGAACATGGAAGGGCTCTCCGTTTAAAACAACCACGCAGGGATTTTTTGAAACAACCGGAGTCGCCTTTTCCTTATAACGCACCTTAATCGAGGCTTCTCCCTTCAAAAATTGGATTCCCTTTTCACCGCAAGCAGCCGCAATAAAGACATTCTCATCCGTTATGGGCAAACGAGCATTTTTAAGCATCCCCTCGTAATGCTCTCTTGATTTCATGGGATTGGCATCATTTAGGCTTAGGGGAGTCTCCTTCGTTGGTTTTAAACCCATTTGTTGCTCAGCGATTTTGATAACTTCGGCATCCGGTTTAACGGGCGTTTTTCCAAAATACCCCAAAACCATTTTACCATATCCCTCGGCAATTTTTTTCCACGGACCGTAAATAACGTTATTAAAAGCCTGTTGGAAATAAAATTGAGAAACCGGTGTAACGGAAGTTCCAAATCCCCCCTTACGAACGACCTCTTCCATAGCTTTGATAATTTCTGCATACTTACCCATCAGTTGATTATCCCGCAACATTTGTGTATTGGCCGTCAAAGCCCCGCCGGGCATGGGCGACCAAGGTATTTGCGGTTCCACATGTAAAGCTTCCGGCGGAATGAAATAGTCGGACAAGGCTTCTTTTAAATGATTTTCAACCTGCATAACGGCATCCACATCACACGCCAATTCGTACTGACTTCCTCTTAAGGCATGCCACATGGTTGCCACATCCGGTTGACATGTCCCGCCGGAAACGGGAGCCAGCGATAAATCAACCACATCCGCTCCGGCTTCGATAGCAGCCAAATAGCAGGCGAGTCCGACACCGGCCGTCTCATGCGAATGGAACTCGAGAGGGACCTTTTCACCCACTAACTGACGAGCCCGTTTAATCGTTTCATGCACAACGGCCGGAACAGACGTTCCCGACGCATCTTTGAAGCACAAAGAATCGAACGGAATTTTAGCTTTTAAAAATTTTTTAAGTGTTTCCTCATAGAAATCAGGTGTATGAGCACCGACACATCCCGGAGGCAAAGACATCATAGCAACACACAACTGATGTTTTAATCCGGCTTTTTTAATACATTTTGCACTGTAAATTAAATTGTTGGGATCATTTAAGGCATCAAAATTGCGAATTGTTGTCATACCGTGTTTTTTAAACAATTCCGCATGAAGCCGAATCATATCAGAGCTTTGCGAATCCAACGCCACGATATTGACTCCTCTTGCCAATGTCTGCAAATTGGCTTTAGGGCCACAAATTTGGCGGAATTCATCCATCACATCAAATGCATTTTCATTATTATAAAAGAATGCCGCCTGAAAAGAAGCACCACCTCCTGCCTCAATATGATTTATTCCGGCTTTTACCGCCTCAGCCACAACGGGCAAATAATCTTTTGAAAGAACTCGTGCACCGAAAACCGACTGGAATCCGTCCCGAAAAGCCGTACACATAAATTTAATTTTTCGCTTTTTTTTCTGTATCATTAAGACCCCCTCATTTTTCAGAAGATGACCGTCGAGCCACGACAATGGCTGTCGCAATCTTTTCCAATTCTGCCTTTTGTGAAGACTTCCCCGACAATCCGAGCACATGCATGCAACAAATCATCAAAAAAAGAAAATAAAAAACACCCCCCATACCCAAAACTGTAATTAACAAACCATCTGATATCATGTTTCCCTCCGTTCCGACTTATATTAAGATGAGCGTAAATGTATTGCAAGCTTTTTATATTTTTGTACATTTTTTTATTGCGTATTTTCAATTTTAGTGCTAGAATCCTTAGAGAAATAGGATACATGAGGAGGTAAAAATGTCATTACTGGACACCTTAAAAAAAGCAAAGGCTTCTGCACTTATTGCAGGGGTTTCATTTCTTGGTTCGACCGGGGTTTTAGGAGCAACGGAAAGTGATCAGTCCTCGGCACCGCAGAGTTCTTCAACACCGCCGATTGTTAAAAACGTAAAAGATCCCGTTTCGCAAAATACATCTATCACAGAGGAAGAACAAGCCGAAAAAGATGTTTATATTGCCATGAAATTTATCATGCCTCATGAGTCAACCTGTTTTGCTCAGGAATGGGATATTTCAGATCAAGGCGAAATATCAAAAGGCCGTGTTATACATCGTCCGATTGAAAATTTTTACTGCTGTACATCCGGAGAATTAACCGTTGGGTTCGGAACCATGCTTTCTGTCCGGGGAAATACCATTTCCGATGAGGCAAAAAAGCTTATTGGAATTTTGGATATTCGGGAAAAGCCTCGAGACAGAGCCGGAGATCTTTTGGATGATTACGAAATATCCGGCTCAGGATTTAAATTAGATATGGACGGTAAAAGGACATGGTTGGAGAAAGTTCTCGAAAATCCGGATAACGATCGTTTACTGGAGGCCGTCGTTATTCAAAAAGGGGGCAAAAAATTGACCATGGCAAAAAAGAAAGATCTGGTATCAAAGTTAACAAAACTTCATAAAAGCGATGTCCAATACAATGCCGAACACCCTTCACGCCCCTTAACACAAGATGAAAAAGAAGAGGCAGTTATTAAATTGAAACGACAATGGGTAAGAATGGGATCTCCGATGAACATGTTGGAATCTGCATACGCGAGAAAACCTGTTTTTCGTGACTATATCGTCACAAGTGAAAGCGCTTATAAAGCAGCGACATTTGAACTTTTGGGAAAACGAGAGTATGCAAAAGAGCGCATGAAAAAAAATAAAAAGCAAGACTGGGATAAGCTCAATTATTTTGCAAAAACACTATTTTTAGAACGTGGATATATTGCTGGAAACGGCGGTATTTTTGATCTAAAAAAAGGATCTTTTGTGAAAGCGATATCTCGTAATGACGTCAAAACCGCTGCACAATTAGCCCAACAATCAAAAAATCAACCCAGAAATGCCGGACGTTTACATTTAGCCAATATCAACAATTGGCTTAAAACAGAAATGTCTGTCTATCCCTTACGAGACGATGCAAATGCAGAGACTAAAAATCAATATGCGGAAAGGTTGATTTTGAGATCTATTGCAAAACACATTTTGGACTATAGAAGTGAACTTAGTCAGGGCGGTAAATCAGTTTTATTTTTAGAAGCCTCATTGACGTCTTGTGTTGCTCAAATTGCTGAATATGCAAAAGGCTCAGAATTAACATTGGAAGAGCTCAAAAGAGTGGATCGGCACACTCAGTCGATGTTCTATGCCTTCATCCATAATCCGGCATTATCAAAAATTTCTCCGGAGCGCCGAGAGACAGCATTACTACTCATAGCCAATAACATTTATAACACTTATTCAGCTCCGAATCACTATCTACCGGATACGGACAGAAGTGATTCTTTGAAAGCGATCGCTTTAGCCACACAGGAAACGATGTCTCTTTTGGATAACGGAGACGGGAAATCTCTTCAGAAAGCTTTGGCAGATCAAGTGAGAAAACGGATATCATATGATAAGAATGTCTCTGCAATGGCGGCAAAAGGGAAAAGGATTGTGACTTCTGACAAACAGACCACACCCAACCTTATTTCAACCAAAGCACGCAGAGATGGTGGCAGATAATATACAAGAGGGACCATGGATTTACAAGGGAAAACAATTTTAACCGGTGTTAAACCGACCGGAACGTTGCATATCGGAAATTATGTGGGAGCCATCAGACCGGCAATAGAGCTAGGGCATCACGTTTCTCAAACAGGAAGACATATCATGTTTGTAGCGGATTACCACGCCATTAATGCCATAAAAGATGCTGTTTTATTGAAACGGCTTCGAAAAGAAATTGCCTGTGTGTATCTGGCCTGCGGATTAGATCCGAATCAATCGATCTTTTATATGCAATCTGATGTTCCCGAGCTTTTTGAAATGACAACCATTTTAATGGCTTACACGCCAAAAGGTTTTATGAACAAAGCCCATGCCTATAAAGCAGCGGTCGATAAGAATCATATCAAAGGAGAACCCGCTGATTCGGGCATTAACATGGGGCTTTATACCTATCCCGTTTTGATGGCCTCTGATATATTATCATACGACACAGACTTGGTTCCGGTTGGTAAAGATCAAATTCAGCATGTTGAAATTGCGGCGGATATTGCCGGCTCAATCAACGCACTCTATCAAAAAGAAGTGCTCAAAATCCCTTCTTATTTCGTTCAAGAGGCGTCTCAAACACTTCCGGGAATTGACGGACAAAAAATGAGTAAAAGTTATAACAACGTGATTCCTTTATTCGGAACGGATGCGGAAATAAAAAAAGCAGTTATGAGTATTAAAACAGACTGTCAAGACATCAATGCGCCCAAAAATCCGGAAGAGATTTTGTTGTATCATATTATTCGAGGAATTGCTCCCGATACGGTTGTACAAGAGGTCAAAGAAGGGCTTGAAAAGGGCGGCATGGGATATGGCACCATCAAAAAGATGTTATTGGCAAGTATTCTTCAAGAAGTTTCCGAGAAAAGAGAAAAATACAACAACTACATGGCTCATTTTGATGATGTTCAAGATATGCTAAACGAAGGAGCTAAAAAAGCAAGAGCGATTGCTCGTCCGGTTTTGGAAAGAACCAAAGACGCTGTTTTTGCCAGATAAGACTTTCAAGTAGATATTTCATAAAAAATTGAAATCAGTTGAGAGAGCTTTATATCCCCTCAACGGATTATTTTTAAAAAGAGAACAGTCATGACGTTTGCGTAAATATCCAAAGGACAATATAAAAGCTTTCCTATACAAAGTTAGGGTTCAGTTCTTATCTTCTGCCCAAGAATATTTTTTAGTAACAAAGAGCTCCGGCCCAAATACCTCCCATAAGCTTACCTATAGAATCATACCCGTCGTGATAAGAATAAGTAGTCGCCCAACAAGCATGAGCTTTATGCGCTAACCAGACTTTATCAAGTTCTGTCTCAATTGCTTCTACTTCTTGAACTGAAGCCAATCGTTTCCCCACAGATTCGCAAATATCTTGTGCCGAATACCATGTTTCCGCTTGTCTCGAATAATACCATTCATGACCATTGAGTGTCACATAGTCTCCCGAAAGTGAAACACATTGTGTCGACCCAAACCCTTTTCCGTCACAATCGGTAATACCCTGACAATACTGTCCCGATCCGCAATCGCTATGCGACATGCATGCAACACATCCGGAATTGGGATCACACACACCGGTCGGACAGTCATCATTAGAGTGACAAAGCGGTGTTCCACAAGTATAATAACTTTCCCCCCAGCTAAAATTCCATTCTCTTCGGCACACCTCATCCTCAGAACAACAGTCTGTCCCACAAGGAATCCCCGGTGCCGGACAATTTAAACAAAGCATATCTTGATAGAAATAATTTGAATTAACATATCCTGAAAGAGTTGTATTGGAACAAGATCGGAGACATGAATCAGACACATCAGAACGAACTGTCACCGATTGTCCGGCACTTGTCGGGCACCGTTCACATCCACTACCGGTTGTAAAATACCCCTCCTCACATGTTTCTAAAACGCATTGTTCTTGATTCCAATTCCAAAAAAAACCGTCTTCACATGAGGGTGTATCCATCCAATCTTCCGGTGCATCCGGATCTTCCGATCCACTATCAGATCCTCCCGTACCCGATCCGATACATTCGTCTCCCTCACAGGGGGTGAGTGTTTTATAAAACTCAAACGCTACCGTGTTTTCTGCTTGATTGCAGGCATCATCCACAGAGACTGTTCCGTCAATAATGTCTTCCGTTTTGTTCACGAACGCATCGTTCACAATGATTGCTTCGGGTACTTGCCACTCCGATCTTAAAATCTGTTTACAAACACCCGTCGGAACGGTACTAACCTCCAATTCAAAATAGCCCGCTGTCTCCCCCAAATAGACGCTAAGCGGATATTCCATACGTGTTTTTAAAGGCAGATGACCTAATTGAATATCGGCACTTTCATCATTGATCATTTGGGTTGCAATATCTACGACATATAAACTGAGCTCCGCAATGGTCTCGTTGGCTTTGTATTTATTCATGCCGTACCGATAGCCGGCGATTCCGCCT
>CALXPF010000036.1 GCA_944390205.1 uncultured Alphaproteobacteria bacterium | reverse complement strand
CATGTGATCGAAATCATTAAAAAAGGTTTTTTGAGGGGGAAAATCAGTTTTGCTCGAGATGCTTAAAAGAAAAATCATGATTTTTAAAGTGACGTCTCTTCAGAAAAACCAATTAAAACAAGAAGATGTTATCGGAGACAAATATCCCGACATTTTATTATATGAGATGTGCCGGCTCTTTATCAAACAACATGGCTTTTGTTGTGAGCTTGCGTATAAATCATAATTAAATGCTTCTTGTTTTTTATTTTATAATTTAAGTTATTTTTTTTAATTAAAGTGATTTATTATTTGATTTTTAATGATTTTTTCTTTTCTTCTTTTAGAAGAAAGTATTTTGTGGTATAATAAAAGAGTCATAGAGCCGTATTATCATATAAGGAGAGGTAATGGATCCGATACAAGAGAAGTCGTATGAAGTGTTTCCGACCACCGTTGGAAGCCTTGTTTTTGCTATTGCGCAAAAAAAAGGAGAGGTTGATCATCCGAGAGTTGTTTATGACGGGGGTCCGCACGCCTTATTGTTTCGATCTTCCGAAGAGGTTGTGATTTTGGATTTTTTACATCCTAAAGCTCAAAAATTGTTAAAAAATTTAGATGAAACATATATTTCCGAAATTGATCATTCTGTTTCGGCCATTTCAAAAATGTATGCCGTTCCCGTTCAACATGTCAAACGATTGCCGTTAGATTTATCTGCTTTGGAACAGAAGAGGATCGTTCCCGTTTTAAAGGTCAAGCCTGTTTAGAAAAAGAGCCCCTTTATAAATACAGAATTTTTATTTGATTTTTTGTACTATTCAATAAAAGGGAAAAGGGACGATACGGATGCGGTTATGGAAAAGATGGCGGTTATTTTGCTGACAGGGATAGATGGTTGAGAAAAAAGGCGATATTTTTAATCGCCTTTTTTATGTTTACCTTTTATTTCTCTAAAGGAGACATATTGAGATTGACTTCTTCATCCAAATAGTACATATCGCCGGTGATTGGGTCAATAATCAGGTATCCGATTAAGCCCCCGAAAACAAAATTGCCGACATAATACCAACCGCTCACATGCCAATCTATAATACTGGTTTGTGTTTTAAACCCGTCTTTTGAGGCAATGATCGTATATTTTTCGGGATTAAAATAACCACTTTGAGCCGATGTTTTGAGTGTTAAGGTTGTCGGCGTTTGGCCTTCAAAAATAATTTCTCCGGATTTGTTGGAAATTTTAATATCCACTTTCTCGACATTGGCTTTAATGGGAACCGATTGTGTGTTGTCTCTCATGAGGGTGGCACAAGAGATCAACAGGGGTGTGAATAATCCGATTACTAAAATAAATAAAAGTTTTTTCATTTTGAACATCCTTTCTTCTGAGTTGAAACAAAACCCACCCAATAAAAGGGGAGCGGATGTTCGAAAACCATTGAATGTTATGGCTCGGCCTATTTGGCAGATAACCTTATTTTGCCGACATCCACCCCAAGGCGGAAATCGACATAAATATTTTAAGTCGTTATGTAAACGACTACATTCACAAGGGTTTTCGACGCCCTAGATATAGAATTAACCTATATCCGAAATTTATTTGAGATGAAAAGAGTTAAATATTTTCGTTAAGTCTATAAAGTGTTTTTTGGGGAGGGGGGGGAAGAGGGGATTTTTAAAAAGTGCTTTTAATAAAAAACGTTTTTTAAGCGATCGGACGGTATGTCCTTGTTTTATTGTCCGTTGATTTATTGCTTCATTATACGGATACTCTCTGTTTGTAAGGACCCCAAATTATATTTTGAGAAAGACAAAGCATTTTGCCAAAAAGCAATGTCGTGTTCGATGACAGGAACAGAAGAGGGTTAGCCGTCTTCAAGATGCAAAAGAGCAGAAATGCAAAGGGGAATAACAATCAACGAGGGGCCCCAAGCAGCTAAAAAGAGCGGTAAGCTTTGAGACAGACCCAAAACATTTGTCACTTGTGACAGAAAATAGAGTAAAAATCCCGAAAGAATAGCCAGGATCAGCCGAATGAGAAATTTTCCTTGTCGTGTTGTCGGGGGCAGGGCAAAGACGGCGGCGATAAAGACCATAGCCAGTAAAAATGCGGGATAGGCGATTAAGCCGTTGAAATACATTTCGTGGTTAATTGAGGAGAAGCCGGAATCTTTTAAAAATCGGATAAATTTCGGAAAGCGCCAAAAGGACATGGTTCGGGGTTCATCAAAGCGTTCTAAAATTCGCTCCAAATTAAAATCGGTTTCGACAACGGCTTGCGCTTTTGTATAGCTGTCTTCTTTGATCGGATCAATAACGAATGCGTTTTTTAAAATAAGTTTTCCGTCCCCCAAAACGCCGACATTGGCTTCCAACTGTTGCAAAAACGTATCTTCTTTCGTTAACTCAAAAACGGAGACTTTGTCGAGAAAGACCTCATTATCTTTTTGCCGAACGCGAGACGCCCGTACGACAATTGTTTTATCGTCTCTTGTTTCTCGAAGCCACAAGCCGTCTTCAGACCAAGAAAACGGATGGGATCGAGACATGCCGATTCGCTCTTCCAATCGCTCAAATTGTTTGGCCGTTAATGAGGCAAAAGGGTTAAATACGGTGACATCAAAAACCCCGATAATGAGGGTGAACATTAAAATCGGTAAGATAAAATTCCACACCGACAATCCCACGGCACGCATGACGATCAGTTCGGATGAATTGCTGTATTTAAAAAAGAAAATAATACCGGCGATTAAGGTGACAAAGGGTAAAATAATATGAATCATTTGCGGTGATTTCAGTAAGGCCAAAATCCCCACATCGATAAATGCAATATTCTCCCGTTTTGCGGCATTTCTTAACAGTTCGATCGTATCAAAAAGCAACACGATGGCTGTTAAAATAAACAGAGTCGCAAAAAAAATCAAAGCAAATTGCTTTAAAATGTATCGAAACAGTATTAAATTCATGAAATTCCTTCTTAACTTTTTTTTTTTTTTTTAAATAAAAGAAAAAAGTCATTCTTTTTTTAAGACTTCTTCTAAACAAATCGGCGTTTTAAGAAAATGCAGATTATTTCTGATCATTTATGGGCAGATCTCCGTGTTAAACCGTATAAACGGAGATACACCGAGAGATGATTTTAACTGTATTTTTTTGATTGTGTTTATTCTTCCGTTTCTTGAGAGAGGGCTTTTCGGGCGATTTCATAAGAAAAACCGGCTCGTCCCAGTGTCGCCATATCTTTCATGTGAAAAGCCTCTTGTTGATTTTGAGGTCGGAAGCAACCTAATTTCTTTTTTTTGACGAAACGATCGGCGCGTTCTTGTTCGGAAGAAGAGAGGGTTTCTAACAGGGGGCGGATCATATCTTCCGAAATGCCGGCCGATTTTAACTTCATTAAAATAAATTGATTTGATTTTCCTTGTTCGGAAAGGCGTCTGATTTGATTTTGAACGTAGCGTTCATCGGAGAGGTAGCCTAGCTCCGAAAGGCGAATGAGAATATCTTCAATCCACTGGTTCGTTTCCGGATTGATCGGTTCGCCTGCCTGAATTGATTTTTGAACACGGCGATTTAAAACGGCTCTGACTTTTTCCAACGAAGCATCATATCGAGACAGGTAGAAAAGAGCGATGTTGTATAAGCGTTTATGTGTTATGGGCTTTTGAGAAACAGGGGCTTTTTTTTGTTCGGTCGGTGTCATGGGTTATGGTTCCGCAGGTGAGGGTTTCTTTTTTGAGAACGCAGTTAAAAACTCTTTTAAAAAAGGCCCTTTTAAAGAAGATTTCTTGCTTTCTCAGACGATCCGAGCAGTTTAGATCACTTTTTTTACGTTGACAAGAGATTTTGTTTTTCCCATAATGCTTCTTACGAGATAAAGACGCTAAAGGTAATCAAATTATATTGGAAATAAAAATGGATATTATACAATCTTTTATGTTGGATGACGGATTGTTTCGGGGTGTTTTTATTGCCGCCGATCAAACTCTTCGGGAATTAAATGAAAAGCATCAATACCCTCAAGCGGTTAACAAGATTTTGGATGACTGTGCCGTTATGGCTTTTGCGTTATCGAGCGGATTAAAGTATAACGGTCGTTTTGCTCTTCAACTGCGTGGGCAAGAGAAAATTTCATCCGTTTATGCGGATGTCACCAAAGAAAATCGTGTTCGGGGATATGTGGTTTATGATCAGACGGCTTCTTTAGAGGAGACGGCCTCGTTTCGGTCTTTGTTCCCGACCGGAGAATTGCTTTTTTCCGTTTCTCAAATCGGGCAGGAGCCTTATCAGGGTATTGTTCAATTAACGGGGGAAACCCTTGCTCAAACGGTTCAATCGTATTTTGATTTATCGGTTCAAATCCCGACATTAATTATAACGGATTCCGATCAGGATCGCATCAGATGTTTGTTGATCCAAAAAATGCCGGATAAAAATGATGTCCCACATGAGATTCAAAATGACTTGTGGGAAACCGTCCGGATTTTGGCAAAAAGTGTTCAACATGAGGAATTGTTCGGAACATTGACGCCGAAAGAAATTTTATTTCGTTTATTTCATGAACATCAGCTGGTTGTTTTTAATGAACAAAAGCCTTTTTTCTCTTGTGATTGTCATCGGGATAAAATGCTTCGTTTTTTAAAAAAATTGACCCCGATTGAAAGAGAAGGGTTGTATCAAAATAATCAAATTACAACAGCCTGTCAATTTTGCGGGCAGGAATTCACGTTTAAAAAGGAGGAGCTAGAGTGAGAACGTTTGTGGGGGCATTGATCGGATTTTGTTTTTTGGTTGCTTGTCAGGGACCTGATTTACATTCATTTTTCGTGGATACGGGACAAGACAAACAACCGATTGCTCTTAATGTCGGGGCGGTTCAGGTTGTTTCTCAGGTTTCTTCCTTTGATCGATTACCGCATATTGAAAATCAGCTTCCGGTATCTCCCGAGCAGGCTTTAACGGATTGGGCAAAAAATCGATTTTATGCATATAATACAAGCTCCCCCATCAAAGCACGTATTTTGATTGAAGAGGCATATATGACGCAGGAAGATCGAAAAAACGAGGCTTGGTATGTATTTGATAATGTGTCTTATCGATTGACGTATAAAATCGTGTTATCCTTTATGAAGGGATCGGATACGCTTTATTCTCAATCGGTCATTGGATTTGAAATGGAAGAAATTCCCATGAAAAGCTCTTTGACGAAAAAAGAGCAAACCTTTGAAAAAATGATGAATAAGATGATTCAAAAGGTGGATCGGAAACTCACGGATGATATTCCGAATCAGTTTAAATAAACCAAAGAGTGAAAAATACCTTGATTTCGGATGATAAAGCAGATAATTCCTCAGTAGAAAAAACACAGCTTTTTTTATGGTATGTGCTGTGTTTTTGTTGGGGATGTGTTTTATATTTAACCCTTTCATTCGAGCCGAATTTTAACATAATAGGGGTGGTTTGTATTATTTCTGCCATTATTTGGGGGGTGTTTTATCGATCAAAACGAATGCTGTTATGGAGCGGGTGTTTCTTCTTTTTTGTTTTCGGATGTTTTTGGTCACAGATTCGAACAAAGTGGGTTGAAGCGCCCGTTTTAACCAAAACGATGTCATCTGCACTTGTTCACGGAACGGTAGAAAGCAATATTTCGGCGTTTGAGCGTCAGAAAATTGTTTTAAAGGATGTTCGTATTGAAGGACTTGCCTCCGAAAAAACGCCTCGGCGTATTCAATTAACCGCTTCTTTTAAAACACCTCAATTTCAAAAGGGGGATCAAATAACCGCTCGCGCTTTTTTATTCCCGCCATCCATGCCGGTTATGATCGGGGGATATCAACCGGCCAGAATGGCGTTTTTTGAACAAAAGGGGGCTTATGGTTCTCTTCGAGAATTAACGACCTATACTCCCTCTGTATCGGATCGGGGGTTTTGGCGTTTTATTGATCGATGGCGTCAGGCTATTTTAGAAAGGACAACAGCGACGTTGCCGCCGAATGAGGCCGGCGTGGCTGTCTCTTTGATTATCGGCGACCAAAATTTGGTGCTTCCCTCTGTTTATCGATTGTATCAAATCGCCGGTATTACGCATGTCTTGTCCGTTTCGGGTTTTCACATGAGCTTGATTGCCCTTTTGATTTTTTTTGTTATCCGTGGGGGATTAGGCTTTTTCCCGACATTGGTGGAACTGTGGAATACAAAAAAAATAGCTGCGGTTATCACGTTAATTGTTTCTTTTTTATATTTGGTTTTATCTGATTTCCAAACGCCGGCCGTTCGATCGTTTTTGATGATTGCTCTTGTCTTGATTGCCGTTGCTTTTGACAGGCGTGTTTTTTCGTTAAGAACGGTTGCTTTGGCGGCTTTTATTATTTTATTGATTCAGCCGGAACTTGTTTTGTCGATCAGTTTTCAATTATCTTTTATGGCGGTTGTCGCTCTGGTTCGATTTTATGCACCGATGATGCGGTTTTTATCGCAAAAATTACCGCCTAAAGGACTTATAGCCTTTATTATGAAGGCCTCTTTAGGGGTTATTGTCGTTTCGGCATTGGCAACATTTGTGACTTTTCCGTTTGTTATTTATTATTTTAATCAAGTTTCCCTCTATGGTATTTTGGGTAATTTACTCACCGGATTTTTGTTCTCTTTTGTGATTATGCCGATTTTGGTATTAGCTGTCTTATTGATGCCGTTTGGTCTTGAATCTGTTTTTTTAAAGGGCGCCGGTTTTTTTCTGTCGCAAATCGAGACGGTCTGTTCTGTTTTAGCCGAATTACCGGGAGCTTATGGGATGCTTCCTTCATTTGATGGGTTTGGGCTTTTTCTGTTTAGTATGGGGTTTTTGGTTATTTCCGTTTGTCGATCTCGGGGGCTTTGGAAAACAGGATGGGCTTTGATTTGTTTATCGGCTCTTTCAATTATAACGGTGTCTACCCCTGTTTTTATGGTGTCGGGAAACGGGCGCGCTTTTGCATTAAAAGATCCGGAGAAGGGATTGCTTTTAAATGAAAGTTATCGCCAAAGACGAATTACGGACCAATGGTTGAAACGATTTGGGATTGTTCCTGAAAATTATGTTTTGGAAAAGCGATTTAATCCTGATTTTGTTAGGGTTAAAGGATATAAAATTGCTTTAACCCGATCGGCTTGTTCCGATGCGGATCTGACTTTTTTAATTAAAACGCCTCAAAAACGAAAAGGACAAGCAGAAGAAGACTTACCTTGTCGGGGTGCGGTTTACACGAAAGAGGATTTGGAACGAGGACAAACCCACGAAGTGTTTATTTCGTCAACCGGCGGAATACAGGTTAAAAGCGTTTGTGATACATTGCCGGATCGTCCGTGGTGGCGAGGCTATTGCCAATCACAAAAAAGATATTGAAAAAACTTGCTTTTTGTTTTTTTCAATATATAATACCTCTCATGGTTGTGCGATTTATGTTATCAGTTATGGTTCTTTTGGTGTGTTGCGCTTGCCAATCTCATCCCGATTGGCAGGGAAAAGAGCATATGCGTGTCCTGAAATTAAGTGATTTTGAAAATAAAACCCCAAAGGAAATTCAAAAAAAATTGGGCTCTCCTCAACTGGTTCGTCGGGAGGGATCTTTCGGCGTTTGGGTGTATCACAAAGACGGTCGGTGTATTTTAATTTATTTTGATCAAACCGAAAAAAGTCGATACGGTGAAGCACGAATGACCGTTTAATTCTTGCTTTATGAGGAAAATATTCTCATTTTTGTCAGATTAACCGCATTTTTAGGATCATTTTTGAACAAAAAAAGGAATATTTATTTTTTTTTGTCATTTTTTTGTTGTCAAAAGAATATATCTTAGCGTATAATACTCTTGTATTTGGAGAAGGAGAAAAATAATGAAATCAAAAATCGCAATGCTCTGTATCGTTTGTGCTTGTGTGGCCGGCTGTTCGACAACGGATGAAACGGCATGTGTTTGTGCGGATCCTGTTGTTCAAAACTACAGATGTCAACCGGATTGTCGTCCCATGGTTCGTCCGGCTGTTAATAAAACGGTTCCGTGCCGTACCAAACCGCAAGCCATTCGGATTCCGGAACAATATATCTATATTCAATAAAAACGTGAATATTAAAAAGAACGCCATTTTTATGGCGTTTTTTTATGCTGAAAATGATCTTTTATAGGCATTGAATTTGTTTTCTTTTATTATTTCTAGGATGGATATTCTTTTAATTTTGGGGAGAGAAAATGGGTATCTCCCTGTTTGCTTGCACTTGCGGATGTGAGTGAGGGGGCTCATGAACCCTCAATTTAATTCCGGTAAGATACAAAAAAACCGCCGAAAGGGCGGTTTTTTTAGAGGTTGTTTTTTTAGCCGAGGCCCATACCGGACACCATCTGATTTTGCATCTCAAAGGTTCCCATAACGACCCATGCGACTACGGCGGCGATCATTAAGATGGCCATTCCGTTCAAGATGGCTGTTTTTTGATCAATATCGCGAATGGATGATTCCAACCAATCATCCGAAAGTCGTTCCAAGGCATCCGGAAAGTTATCCAATTCGGCGTAAATTCGTAAATCTCCCACCACTTCTTCATCGGGGAATCCCAATCCCGTTCGATGCAGGGCATCTCCCAAGTTGTCTCCGTTATTAACATGGACAAGGGCTCGATCAATTCGGTAAAGCAAGTAAGGTGAGGCATCGGCACGAAGCGATCGCATGGCTTTTGAAACAGGTGTTCCGGCTTTAACCAATGCGGCCAAAGAAAGCAACCAACCGACACCGATAAAAATTCGATAAATTGACCATGGCGGAGCCTTGTCAAATTTTGCTCTCAATCGACCTTTCCATCGAGGGAAGGTCCACATGATAATAATGGAAATAATCGGAAATGTTGAAAATAGGATAACCGGATGGTCCGACACAAAATAGGATAAATCAACCAATGATTTGGCAAGACCCGTCCAAATAAGTCCCGGAACAGCATCGATCATGGGCGGAACCATGTATTTGCCCACCCCCCAGATCAACAGAATAACCATACAAATCAAGAAAGCCGGATAAGCAATTGCATTTACAACCGGCGCTTTCATTCGGTTCATTCCTTCAACGACCTTAATTGTGTTCGCCAGGGCTAATTCCAAGTTAGAAACATCACCGACCGAGAGCATTAAAATTTCCGTAGAGGGAGCCCATCCTCTCATGGCAACCGAGAAAGAATCACCGTTTTGAATGGAGCGCATAAGAGCGACAACACATAGAGCCATACTGTCATCCGGATTTTTTCCGTCTTTTGAGGCAATTTGATACATCCGATCTAAGGCATCCATCAAAGAAAAACGGTTGCGTAAAAGAGCCATAAGTTTACGATATAACGCCAATCGATCACTCGTAAACAAACGAACAACCGTATGTGCATACCACAGGTTTAGAACATTGGTCGTTGACATTGCTTTTTGAGCCAATGCGCTTCGTTTTGATCTTTCTAAATCCGCCATTTTTCTTGTCCTACTTTCTTATACAATAATTTGATTTAAAAAGCCCGTCCATCTTTCGACTTCTTCAATATCGATAATTCCTTCCAGCATTCGTTCTTGGGCAGCCTCACGCAATGTCTGGCCGTTGAGATCATTGATCCAATAATTGAGAGCCTTTTTAGATTCTCCTTTGAGCATTAAATCCAAAAATGTTCCATCCGGAATGACAAATTCGGCCACAACCGTTCGACCAATGACGCCTCTAAAATCACAGTGTTTACATCCGGGGCCTCGAAGATACGCATACTCAAGACCGACATCGCCAAAAGCTTCACGGAGGCGTTGAACGGCAGGATGATCCAAACGTGTGGACGCAGGGACACGACAATACGGACAAACTTTTCTGAAAAGACGTTGTGCCAGCATTCCCTTCATAATTTCCGGATCTTGCAACTTAAAGTCTTCAACCCCCATGTCTTTTAAACGCATCAAGACGGCCGGAGCGCTGTTGGCATGGAGTGTTGTCCACACGTTGTGTCCGGATAAGGCTCCGCGAAAGGCCAAATCGGCAGCGGATAACGTTCGGATTTCTCCGATCATAAGTGAATCGGGGTCAGAACGCAAGGCGGCGGAAAGTGCTTTTGTAAACTCACGATCCTTTGCTTCTTCAATCGATGCGTTTGTCACCGGCATTTGTCTGGCACCCGGAATAGGATATTCGGGCGGATCTTCCACCGTAATCAAGTTAATTTCATAATTTCTTTCTTGAAGCATGGCGATCATGTTTCGTTGCAGTGTTGTTGACTTACCGGATCCGGTCGGCCCTGAAATGACGATCATTCCGGTGGGTATTCCCCGAAGACGATAGAATGTTTCGGCCTGTTTTTTGGTAAATCCCAAAACCTCGACATTTCCTGCGGAGGTCACATCATCGGAGGCGTATAACAATCGCATAATCACATAACGAGATCCGAACGCAATCGGGTTAAACTGAAGACGAATACCTAACACATTATGCGGTAAAACCAATTTCCCGTGAGATCCTCGAAGAGGCGTTCGGCCCAATTTTTGTGCCGCTTGATATTCATTTTGAGCATAGTTCGAATCCGAAATATCCGATGAGGCAAAGGCCGCACGAACAAAGCTTTCTCCCCACTCCTTATTGTATTCCATTTCCGTCTGCATCAGCCCGTTCACACGAAACATAACGGTCGTGTGATCTGCCACAACGATGTGAATATCGGAAACTTTATTGGCGGCAGCTCGTGAAATAATCGTCACGAAATCTCTCTGCATACGAGCTTGCTCTTGATCTTCTTCATTTTGCTCGACATACGAAGAACGCGTATTTGCGGCATATTCGTAGATGTTGCTTAAAACAACCATCGGAATATATTCCGGCTTTCCTATTTGTAAGCGCCGCTTTTTCGCTAAATATTCAAAACCCAGAACCTTTCCGTCAAACTTATATGTTTCCGAAACAAAAAAACGTCCGTTTGAAAACAAGGCTAACAAAAGTCTTGTGTCTTCTTTGACGGGAAAAGATCCGGAGGGTGCCGTAATACATTCGTTTCCGTTTGCAAACAAGTCCTTTAAAAAGGTGGGAGAGGTGTAATTGGCCTTTTGAGTTTGTGGTGAAGCCGTTGGCGGTGTTGTAACGAGAGAAGAAAGTGATTCTGCCTTTTGCTCCGAATGGACATCTTTTGAGGGCTCGGAATCTTTACCTGCTTCTTGGGGGGCGTTTTCGGATGCCTGTTTTATTTTCGACAGGGATTCGGTCGTTGCTCCGGAGGAATCAAGAGACAGCGGTTTTGATTGAGAAGAATCGGATTGTTCTTTTGATTTTTCGGCTTTGTCAGATGTTTTTTCAGATTCCGAAACAGAGGTCTTTTGATTGATAGAGGCCGTTTTTGGGGTATCTTCCTTCTTATCTTTTCCGGAGAAAAGCGTAGCAAAAAATGTTTTTTTGGACTTGTTCTCAGATGAAGAATCTGATTTCTTGTCTTTTTCTGCTGACGTCTCTTGTGACGCTGATGACACCTCCTGTGCCTCCGCTGACGTCCCTCGTTCTTCCGTTGATGTTTCCCGTTCTTCCGATGACGCCTCTTGTGCGTCTGAGGATGTTTCCCATGGCCCTGATGATGCCTCCCGTGAGAAAAGCTCTTGATTTTCTTTATCGTTAAAAGCCAATGCATCATTCGAATTTGCAGACATTTGCAGATTGTCTGATAGCATGCTGTTGTTCTCTCTTTCTTCCGATTGAGCCCCGTCTTTATTGACAAACGAGGGCGGAACGGGCGCCGACAAAATAGCGGTTTCCTCAAACGGTGCCGGTTCCTCTTGA
>CALXPF010000035.1 GCA_944390205.1 uncultured Alphaproteobacteria bacterium | reverse complement strand
CGTTTAGGGGATGCCAGTGCTAAAGGCTTATAGCCGCATATGAAGAACCCCGCGTTTTACGCGGGGGTTTCTTTTTATGTAATCTTGAGACCTGACACAAAAAAGATGTTGCAAACGAGAAAGGGGATAAAAAAGGTTTTACCTCATCAAGAGTGAACGTCAAATTCGGATGATCCGTTTTTATTCTTCTTGGTATGGGGGCATCGATATTTTCTGATTTAATTTTGTTTTTTGATGAGATATCTTTTTGTTTTCAAAATCTTTTTAAGGTCTTTCTTTTTATAAAAAATTATCCTTTTTTCTGGACTTTTTTATTAAAATTATATATAATACTGCAACTTTAGAATTTTTTAGGGATATCAAAATGACACAGGAAATTAGAAATATTGCTATTATTGCCCATGTTGATCATGGTAAAACAACATTTGTGGATGCTTTTTTAAAGCAAAGCGGTGCGTTTCGAGAAAATCAACAAGTTGCGACATGCGCTTTGGATTCCGGTGATCTGGAGAGAGAGCGAGGCATAACCATTTTTGCAAAATGTACTTCCGTTGAATGGAACGGAATTCGCATTAATATTGTCGATACTCCGGGACATGCCGATTTCGGTGGTGAGGTAGAGCGTATTTTATCCATGGTAGATGGAGTTATCGTCTTGGTCGATGCTGCTGAGGGACCTTTACCGCAGACAAAATTTGTTGTCAGCAAGGCTTTAAAATTAGGGCTAAAACCTATTGTCGTTATCAATAAAATTGATCGATCGGATGCACGTCCGACAGAAGTTCACAATGAAATTTTTGATTTGTTTGCCAATTTGGGAGCAACGGATGAACAGCTTGATTTTCCGACATTATTTGCTTCCGGTCGAGAAGGATGGGCGGTTAATGATTTGGCGGATGAACGAAAAGATATTACCCCGTTGTTTAAAAAAATTATCGAGCATGTTCCGGCGCCGAAGGCCGATGAGAACGGCCCTTTTAAAATGTTGGTGACGACACTGGAGGCAGATCCTTTTGTCGGACGTATTTTGACAGGCCGAATCGTTTCCGGAAAAATCAGGACAAATCAAACGATTAAAGCTTTAAGTCGAGACGGTGCGCCCATTGAAACGGCAAGGGCTTCTAAAATTTTGGCTTTTCGAGGTTTAAAAAGACAACCGATTGAAGAAGGGGTTGCCGGAGATATTGTGAGTATCGCCGGATTTTCGGAAGCAACCGTTGCCGATACATTATGCGATTTAAGTGTTGAAGAACCGTTGCACGCTCTTCCGATTGATCCGCCCACGTTAGCGATGACTTTTTCGATTAACACATCGCCTTTGGCGGGAACAGAGGGGGATAAGGTGACCTCTCGTATGATTTGGGACCGTCTCCAAAAAGAGGCAGAAGGGAATATTGCTCTTAAAGTGTCGAGAACCGATACGACAGATGCATTTGAAGTGGCCGGTCGTGGGGAATTACAGTTGGGTATTTTAATTGAGACGATGCGGCGTGAGGGGTATGAGCTCTCTGTTTCAAGACCTCGTGTCGTTTTCAGAGAGGATGAAAACGGAAATAAATTGGAGCCGATGGAAGAGGTCATTGTGGATGTAGATGATGCTTATACCGGTGTGGTTGTTGAAAAGTTAAGCGCTCGAAAAGCTGACTTGATGGAAATGGTTCCGAGTGGCGGTGGAAAGACGAGATTGGTTTTTGTGGCTCCTTCTCGCGGATTGATTGGGTATTTCAGTGAGTTTTTAACAGATACGTGCGGGACAGGTGTTTTAAACCGTCTCTTTCATAGCTATGCGCCCTATAAAGGGCATATTTCCGGCCGTAGAAATGGTGTTTTAATCTCAACGGAATCCGGAAAATCCGTTGCATATGCTCTTTGGAAAATTCAAGAGCGGGGTCCCTTGTTTATTCCGGCCGGAGTTTCTGTTTATGCCGGTATGATTATCGGAGCTAATGCAAAACCGGGAGATATTGAAGTGAATCCGATTAAAGGAAAACAGCTGACAAACATGCGTGCTGCCGGAAAGGATGAAGCCGTCACACTTGTTCCTCCCGTTCAAATGCCATTGGAAGCGGCATTAGCCTATATTGAGGATGATGAATTGGTGGAAGTGACTCCCAAAAATATTCGTCTTCGGAAGAAACTTTTGGATAGCAACGATCGCCGAAAAGCCGAACGAAAGAAAGATGCCTAAATGCATACCTGGAAAACCGCTTTTAAAGGATATTTAAATCCACCTGTTTTTATTTTCCTTTTTTTGGGGTTTTCCTGCGGTATTCCGTATAATTTGTTAGGATATAGTTTATCTTTATGGTTAACGGGGAGTGGTGTCGCTTTATCCGTTGTCGGCTTTTTCGCTTTGGTTTTGTTGCCGTATAATTTTAAATTTTTGTGGGCTCCGGTTGTTGATCGTATTCAAATCCCGTATTTGGCTCATAAAATGGGGCCTAAAAAGGCTTGGGCTTTACTCTTTCAAATCGGATTGATTTTAAGTGTTTGGGGGCTTGCCTCTTTTTCTCCCGATCAGAACAGTTGGACATATGTATGGAATCGCTTGGATGAAACGGGAAAGGCCACACAAGTCATTATTCCGCTTCAGACATACTTGTTTGCTTTTTTAACGGCGTTTTTTGCGGCCAGTCAGGATATTGTTGTTGATGCGCTCAGAATTGATACTCTCAAAAAAGAAGAAATGGGAGAAGGAGCCGGAACATATCAATTGGGATATCGAATGGGTATGTTGCTTTCCGGAGCGGGTGTTGTTGCCGTTTCCACTTGGATTTCTTGGAATTTAGCATATTTTTTAGCCGGCTGTGCTCTTGTGTGTGGAATGGTCAGTCTGTTTTTTGTGAAAGAAAAAAGAGGTTCCGATATTCCGAAAACGTCTCATTTGTTTCGAGAGATGATTGTTGCGCCGTTTCAAGATTTTGCCAGACATTCGTTCTGGTGGGGAATTTTGATTTTTATTGTGTTATACAAGTTATGTAATGCCGTTTTAGGTCGTATGGCACTCCCGTTTTATGATCAAATGGGTTTTTCAAAAGTTGAGATTTCTTTGATTTCCGGAACATTTGGTCCGTGGATTACCGTGATGGGGGTTGCATTGGGCGGGGTTTTGGTTATGCGCTACTCCATTTTAAAAGTTTTATTTGCCTTGGGGGTGGTAGAAATATTCACTTCAATCGCATTTGCGGTCTTTTCACTATTGGGACATAATCTCCCTGCATTTATTCTGGTTATTATTTTTGATAATATTATCGGTGGTATGGGGGGAGCCGTTTTTGTCGCATTTTTATCGAGCCTTTGTTCAAAAGCTTATTCGGCAACACAATATGCCTTGTTAACCGGTTTTATGATGTTAGCCTCTTCCGTTGTTTCGGTTTACAGCGGATTATGGGTTGAGCAAATGGGGTGGTTCGGATTTTTTCTGTTTACCGGTTTGTTAATGATCCCCGCTCTTTTGCTCCTTCTGCTCATTATAAAAAAAAGTAAACAAGCGATTTTTTCTGAGTTTTAACAAAGCTCGGTCTTATATTTTATTTCAACTTTCAATGAGTTAATACGAATCAGAATTAAATTTGAGTATCTGAATGGATATTTTTTTGACATCAAAAGAGGATTGAAAAATATCTTAAAGCGTGTATAATAAGAAAAGATATACAAAACGAAAGAGGTCTATATGAAATTTATTTTATTTTTTAATGATCATCCAAAAGTTCAGGCGTTTCAAATGCGTACATGGGATACCGATTCAACCTTTTTTAATTTTGGAAGCAAAATGATGACGCATACGGATTTTATTTTGCATTATAAAATCAAACAAGATGCTGTTTTGGCGTTGGGGGTAGCTAATTTTAATGAAAAGACTCAAAAATGGGAAATTAATAAAAGCAATTATTTATGCTTTTTATTCAGGCCTTCGTTTGAAAAAAAAGTTCCCTATTTAGACACTGCTTTTCATAAAGATCCTCGATTTAAGGATTTGGCTCCGGAGGATCGTCTTGAAAAAGCTTTTGACATTTGTTTGACGGAAATCAATCAACAATATGGACCTAACGGAAAAAATGAACGATGGGAAGAAGCTCAAAAATGCTCTTTAAGAGAACAAAATGCTATCCGCTACAACCGTCTGATGCGTTCCGGTTCACGTCAGTAAGGATGTTTTTCCGAAATAGTCGTTCTTGACATATAAAGCAGGGTTTAATTAAAAATAACCCGATCTTCTTTGTTTCCCATATTTAAAATACGCATGGCAGATTCCTCGAGTTGATCCAAATCCAAATGATGGGGGGAAAGAGCATTGACTTTTGTTTGCAAAAGAGTTCTTTGTTTTTTTGTATCACGGGCGATGGTTTGGGCTAATTGGATTTCGGCTGTTAGCTGATCCATTCTTCGAATTCCTCGATTTCCCTGAATACTGTGGTAGATAAAATAAAATGTAATGATCAAACAAATAATCGGTATCATCCAATACCTTAATGAAAAAGACTTCATTACAAATGATCCTTTTCTGTTGTTTCTACCGTTAATTGATTGCTCTCATCTTCTATTTTTTGTTGAAGCTCTGCCGTATAAAGGGTTGCTTTGTTGCGACCGGTTCGCTTTGATTCATAAAGGGCAATATCCGCTTGTTTAATCAGTTCGGGCAGAGCATTGTTTAACATCCCCGACAAACCGATACTAATCGTGACGGTCACTTCATGTCCGTTGAGATGAATATGTAAATCTTCAATACTTCGCCGTATCCTTTCGGCTGCAAAGAATCCTTCATTAGGGGTGGTATGGGTCAGAAAAACAACGAATTCTTCACCGCCGTATCGAGCCAAAATATCTGATTCTCGCAGGGTTGTTTTGAGGGTTAAGGCTAATTGTTGAAGGACCAGATCTCCCATGTCATGTCCGTAAGTATCATTGACTTTTTTAAAATGGTCAATGTCCAACATAAGAACGCAATAAGGCATGCCGTGTCGTTGTGCGATTTGAAGCTCTTTTTGAGACAGTACCTCGAATTGTCGGCGATTAAACAATCCCGTTAAGGAATCGGTTGTAGCTTTTTCCAACAGATCTTGTTCTTTATGTTTTTTTTGGGTCATATCTTTAAAGGTTGTATAGAGAGCCAACTCCCCGTCCATATCTATTGCTTTTGTGGATAAATCATACCAAAATGTATTACCGGTTTTGGGATTTTTCATTTCTACCTCAAAAGAATCAATAACGGTTTCTTTTTTAATTTTTGAGATCAATTCAATGCGTTGAACGGGGTTGGCGAAATAGTGAGAGAAGTGAAAAGACGGAATTTCATCCGAGCTGACACCGAACAATTTTTGAGCCGGCGGATTGATGTAGATGACGCTATCGTCCAAAAGACGAGAGATCAGAATGGGAAAAGGGGAGGAATCTAAAATAAGTTCTCGTTTTGCTTTTTCGGTTAACAAGTTTTTTTCCAGTGTTGAGCAATAAATATCCATAAGCCGAATTTGAGAAACGAGAGACAAAAACAATACAACACTATATACGAGTGCTTGCCAAAACCATGTTTGTTCGGAGGGGATGATCAATGCTTGGGTGTAATAAAAGCCCAGAAAAATAAAGCCGAAGCCGATCGCAAACAAGGCTCGAGCTTGACGAATGGAGCGAATAAAAATCAATGAAATACCCACCATAAAAAAGGCGGCCGAAATATAAATTTGCGGTAATAAAAGAAATATTTGATTAAAGAGAGCATGAGTTTTGATAAAATAAGCGATCCCCATCATTAAAATCCAACAAGTAACGGTAAATGAAACGGGTGTAAAAAGCAGTCGCAATATTTGAAGAGCACTGGCCAAAAACAGAGCGCTGGCCCAACTGATAAACATAACATTGATCCACTCCAAACACAGGGGGGTTATTTGAATGCCTTTATCATGTAAGGGGGCAATGCCGAGAAGAATCAGAAGCAAATTTTTGAAAACAATTGTATAGAAGGCAAATGTTAGGTATTTAAGGCCATCCTTGATGGTGCTTTTTTGATAGAATAACCCAATGGTCGCAGCCAAAATAAAAGAGCCGATCAGCTCTGCTCCGTATGCTTTCATGGCAGGCATTAAAAGTGAAATAAGTTCTGCAGACATTTTTTGTTCTCCTCGTTTTCATATACTAAGAGAAAAAACATCAAAAGAAAAGAAAAAAAATCAGATTCTCCTGTTGCAAAATACAATGTTATGACCTATATATGCTTCATCAGTTTTATTTTTTGAATAATTAAGGAGAAAAACATGTCAAAAATTTTGGGAATTGATTTGGGAACAACAAACTCTTGTATGTCTATTATGGATGGACATGATGCAAAAGTTTTGGAAAACAGAGAAGGGGCTCGTACCACACCTTCTATTGTTGCTTTCACGAATAAAGGCGAGCGTTTGGTCGGTCAACCGGCAAAACGACAAGCGGTGACGAATCCGGAGGGGACGCTTTTTTCCATTAAACGGTTAATTGGTCGTCGATTTGATGACAAAATGGTCGAAAAGGATAAAGAGTTGGTTCCTTATCATATTGTTAAGGGAGATAACGGAGATGCGTGGGTTGAGGTTCATGATAAAAAGTATGCCCCCAGTCAGATCTCTGCATTTGTGTTGCAAAAACTTAAAGAGGATGCCGAAAGCTATTTGGGTGAGAAGGTGACGCAAGCCATTATTACCGTTCCGGCCTATTTTGATGATTCTCAAAGACAGGCGACAAAAGATGCCGGTAAAATTGCCGGATTGGAGGTGTTGAGAATTATCAACGAACCGACGGCTGCCGCTTTGGCTTATGGTATGGATCAGAAAAAATCCGGAACGATTGCCGTCTATGATTTGGGTGGCGGTACGTTTGATGTTTCTATCTTGGAAATCGGAGATGGCGTTTTTGAAGTGAAGTCAACCAACGGAGATACATTCTTGGGTGGTGAAGATTTTGATGCTCGAATTATTGATTTCTTGGCTGATGAGTTCCAAAAAGAAAACGGAATTGATTTAAGAAAAGACAGAATGGCTCTTCAACGTCTTAAAGAGGCGTCTGAAAAGGCTAAAATTGAATTGTCATCTGCGACTCAAACAGATATTAATTTGCCCTTTATTACGGCGGATGCGACCGGCCCGAAGCATTTAAATGTTTCCTTGACGCGAGCCAAATTTGAGAGTTTGGTTGAGGATTTGTTGGAAAGAACAAAAGGACCGATGGAGAAAGCCTTAAAGGATGCAGGTTTGTCTAAAGATAAGATTGACGAGGTTATTTTGGTCGGTGGTATGACACGTATGCCGAAAGTTCAAGAGATCGTTAAGAATTTCTTTGGAAAAGAACCGCATAAAGGCGTTAATCCGGATGAAGTGGTCGCCATGGGTGCTGCTATTCAAGGCGGTGTTTTGAAAGGGGATGTTAAGGATGTCTTGTTGTTGGATGTGACACCGCTTTCTTTGGGTATTGAAACATTAGGAGGTGTCTTTACACGTTTGATTGATCGAAACACCACTATTCCGACAAAGAAATCACAAGTGTTCTCTACAGCCGAAGATGGTCAGACGGCCGTGACGATCCGCGTCTTCCAAGGGGAGCGAGAGATGGCTCGTGATAACAAGTTGTTAGGTCAGTTTGATCTGATCGGTATCCCGCCGGCTCCTCGAGGAATGCCACAAATTGAAGTGACGTTTGATATCGATGCCAACGGTATCGTTAATGTTTCCGCAAAAGATAAGGCAACCGGAAAAGAGCAAAATATTCGCATTCAAGCCTCTGGTGGTTTAAATGATGCAGACATTGAAAAGATGGTGAAGGAAGCGGAGCAACATGCCGAAGAAGATAAGAAGTTGAAAGAGGCAATTGAAGCGAAGAATCACGCAGATGCTCTTATTCATGCTACCGAAAAGACCTTGAAAGAAAATGCCGATAAGATCGGTTCTTCCGACAAAGAGGCCATTGAAAAGGCTGTTCAAGAGTTGAAGGACGTTTTGGAAAGCAATGATGCCGCTCGCATTAAAGAGAAGACAGATGCTTTGACACAGGCTTCTTTAAAACTGGGTGAGGCTATGTATAAGCAGGCGAATGCCGAAGCAGGTATGAACAATACGGCGGATCAAACGGCTTCATCAAATAGTGACGGCGGATCCTCTTCTGCAGACGAAAAAGTTGTAGACGCTGATTTTGAAGAAGTCAAAAAATAACTGATAAAGGGAGCAAATCGTGGCTAAGGATTATTACGAATTGCTCGGTGTTTCACGAACGGCTTCGTTTGAGGAAATCAAACGAGCCTTTCGCGTGAAAGCAAAAGAGTGTCATCCTGATTATCATCAGGGAGATCCGGAGGCGGAGAAACGCTTTAAAGAGATTAATGAGGCCTATGAAGTTTTAAAAGACGATCAGAAACGCGCCGCATATGATCGATATGGTCATGATGCCTATGTGAATGGGATGGGAAGCGGTATGGGATCCGGTTTTGGGGGATTTGATTTTTCCGGAACGGGGTTTGAAAGTATTTTTGAGGAAATGTTTAGTAATTTCGGTGGTGGAAGGACCCGAGGCTCTTCTCAACCGCAAAAAGGGTCAGATGTTCGATATGATCTAAACGTCACTTTACAAGAGGCATACGAAGGAATTAAAAAAAGCATTTCCGTTGAGACGTTTGTAGCTTGTGAGGCGTGTTCCGGAAAAGGCGGAAAAGAATTAGAACTTTGTTCCACCTGCGGTGGACATGGTCGTGTTCGCCAAAGACAGGGTTTTTTTGTTGTTGAAACAGAATGCCCCATTTGTCACGGAACCGGAAAAATGGTTAAGGATCCGTGTCAAAAATGTCAGGGAACGGGTCGCATTAAGAAGAAAAGAACATTAGAGGTCAATATTCCGAAGGGAGTTGATACGGGCGTTCGTATGCGACTCATGGGTGAGGGAAATGCCGGTTTCCAAGGAGGACCCTCCGGAGATCTGTATGTTTTTGTGACCGTGAAAGATCATGAGCTTTTTGTTCGAGAGGGGAATAATTTATTTTGTGAATTTCCGATTCCCATGACAACGGCGGCATTAGGCGGGACGGTAAAAGTTCCGACCATGTCGGGAAAAGCGGTTGAGTTAGATATAAAACCCGGAACACAGACAGGAACCCAGATTAAAATCAAGGGGCAGGGCATGCCGATTTTGCGGAGTGAGACATATGGGGATTTGTTTGTGACGTTTAAGGTTGAAACGCCCCTTAATTTAACACCTCGACAAAAAGAATTGTTATCTGAGTTTGATAAAGAAAGTCGTGAAAACACTCAAAGCGAATGTACTGATTTTTTGTGTAAAATCAAAAAGCTTTGGAAAGATTTATAATCTTTTTTATTAAATGGGTTTTGGTGCATGGAGTTGGATTCTCATTCGGAAGAATATTCGATGGTGATATCTGATTTCGGAGGAAGACCGGCATAAAGTAATTGTAGGTCTTCCAGTGAGAGAGTTGCTTTTGAATGTGACAACATAAAATCTGAAATTTCCAGTTGTTTTCTCTGATCGATGAATCTATAAATTGTACTTCGATGAACCCCGCATGACTTTGCTATTTTTATTTTTGGAATTTTTCGTTTGAGTAATCGAACGACGTGATCCTCTTTTCCGGTGAGTTTGTGTTCTTTGTTGGGACATCCTTTCGGGCGACCGAGTCGGGTTCCGGTTGATTTAAGTCTTAAGAGGGCTTCACGTGTTCGTTGAGAAATGAGATTCCGTTCTATTTCGGCGGATAGACCAAACGCAAAAGCCAAAACTTTTGATTGAATGTCACCTCCCAATCTATAGTTGTCTTTAATGGTCCAAACCTGAGATTCTACCTTCATGCAATAATGGAGAATACTCATGATTTGCAAGAGATTCCGACCCAATCTGGACAGTTCGGAGGCGATTAAAATATCTCCCTTTTTGAGTTTTTTAAGAAGATTTCCCAACTTGCGTTTATTTAATTCGGTTGTTCCGCTGATGGTTTCTTTAATCCAAAAATCTATTTTAATATTATTTTTTTTGATAAACCGTTTAATTTCAAATTCTTGATTCTCGACCGTTTGTTTGTCTGTACTGACACGAATATATCCATAAATCATTTTGTTCGATCCTTTTTTTTGTACAGCCAAAAGTATACTTTTTTCAGGATGAATACAACTTTTAAAATAAATTTTTAATGTTATTTGTCAAATATTTTTATTTTTTTAATAAAACAGATTAAAAACACCTCTTTTTTAGGGAAAACTTGATTTTTTTATCTGTTGTTTGGAGTGTATTTGTTGAGGAAAATATTTTGGTTGTTTTGTGAAGTAAGTTATCGGTGTTGATTATTTTGATTCTGAAATTTCATGATTACTGTTATTTATGGAATAGAAATATTTTGAGGATTCCATATCATGATTTTTTGTATAAACGTTTTTAAACGGATACTTTGTCAGAATAAAAATACAAAAACAGATTGACTTTAAGCTTTTTTTCTGATAAAGTGCCACAGAACCGCTCGGGAGCGTTGGCAGAGTGGTAATGCAGCGGATTGCTAATCCGTCATCCCCTAAAAGGATGCAGAGGTTCGAGTCCTCTACGCTCCGCCACAAAAGCCGTCTTCGAGACGGCTTTTTTGTTGGATGACTTTTGTCGGATTATGGATTGAGATATTGTTGGCGGTTCCATTCATAAAGAGCAATAGCGGTAGCGTTTGAAACATTTAAACTTTCCATGATGGGGTTGATGGGGAGTTTAATTGTATCGTCACAGGTTTCTGCCGTTAGTCTTCTGAGACCGTCTCCTTCCGATCCCATAACAAGGGCGCATTTACGAGGCAGGTGATCATCGTATATGCTTTTGGTGGCGTATCCATCCATTCCGATACACCAAAAATCGGCTTTTTTTAATTTTTCCATGGCCCTGACAAGGTTTCCGACTCGAATCAGCGGAACCAGCTCAAGGGCTCCGCAAGCTGATTTTGCCAAGACGCCCGTTTCATTGGGGGCTCCCGTTTCGGGAATAATAACGGCTGAGACATTAAAGGCGGCGGCAGATCTCAAAATAGCACCGATATTATGAGGGTCGGAGACCTGATCTAAAATAACGACGAGGGCTTTTTTTTGGTTTTGGACGGTTGAAATAAAATTATCCAAATCTCCTTTTTCAAGGGGAGAGCAAAGAGCAACGACGCCTTGATGGACGGCATCTTTTCCGACAAGTTGTTCTAATTGATCGCGGGAGGAAAAATGAACGGGGATATGTGGGGGAATGAGCTTTTCATCAAGAGCTCCTTTTAATAAAAACAATTCCAAAATACGTCTTTTTTTATTTTGAAGAGCCAATGAAACCGGATGGCGACCGTATAAATAAATTCCCTTTTGGGGTGTTTTTTTTGAAAAAGTGTGATTCATGATTTTATCCATTTTGTTGTGTTTTTCTATGAGTATACTTTTTTTTGTTCAAAAAGCAATCTTTAAAAATTTTTTAAAAATGGGGAGGGAGAAGTGAATTTGCGATGTGATGAAAAATTTTTTGAATAAATTAACGAGAAATCAACCTCCATATTGTTTTGAGGTGTTTTTTGTGAACGAGAGAAAGCGATTAAGGAGATAAAGGAACGGTGAAGTTGTTAATTAAGTTCCGAATTGTGTTGTTTTTGTAAAAAAATAAAAAAAAGGCTTGACAGTCATATCAAAAAAAGGCATAATGAACCCACTCTCGCTTAGAAGAGAGTTGTCCGTCTGGTCCGGAAGGGTGGCCGAGTGGTTAATGGCAGCAGACTGTAAATCTGCCGACTTATGTCTACGAAAGTTCGAATCTTT
>CALXPF010000034.1 GCA_944390205.1 uncultured Alphaproteobacteria bacterium | reverse complement strand
ATTTCTATCATTTTAATCCTCTTTATTTATTGTTAATTTTTACCTTGCTTTTAAAAATAAAGCCGACACCCTGTCTTTTTTTTTAAAAAGCAAAAGACAGTATACGGCTTTTCAAAATAATTGTCAAAAAAATTTGTGAAAAAAATAGATCTATATATTCTTATCTCATCCGAGAAATTTGAATCATTTCCATTTCCGCCGGACTTAAAATTGTTTGATGACGAGAAATCTGACGAGCTCGTTCCTTTTTGTATTCCCGAATCTGATTGGCCTCTTCTTGAGCCTTTTTTAGTCTGTTTTTAATTCTGTTATCCCGTTTCATCAAATAAAGCTGTATTTCCTCTTTTTCCGAACCTGTAAAAAACATTCTTAAATTACACCAACGAAAAACAACCGGATGTTTCGGTAAAACAATACCCTTCTCCCCCTCATCGGAAACAGCTTCACAAACCCGATCCCAAAAAAATCGATGTAAAACATGATGAACATTCCTTTGAATGAGACATAAATTATCAAACGAATTCGTTCCGCCCAATGATCTCGGAACAATATGATGAACATCATACTCTTCCGGAATATCTCCTTTTTTAGCCGCTTTTATCTCACTATATCGAAACAAATGATCCAACCGACCCGTATACGCCAAAAATTTTACAAATCGATGAGCAATCCTCTTACTTCTGTACTCTTTCTTAATCCGCTCGGAATTCGGAGAATCAATTTAAGGAAACAAAATTCACATGAATCTGTTGTTCCGTAAAAAAACAAGGCATTCCGTTCAAATATTTTTCTTTAAGCATCTTGATCCTCTTATCCTTAAAAAAACTCCCCATATGTTTTTTATATTAACACACAAAAAATATTTGTCAATGTTTTTTATTAAAAACTTTAAAAAATCCCTCGATATCATAGACAATCTCCCCGATCCATTGATGAATCCAAGGAGACAGAATAACCAAAACAACCCCGATCAAAATAAAAAATATGCCCAACCCCATTTGGGCAGTTAATGTTTCATGAAAAACCAAAATGCCGATTGTCACGGCCGTTAATGCTTCAAAAGCCCCCAGTACCGATGTAAAAATAGACCCGATATGTTGAACGGCATAAACTAAAAATAAATTTGAAAGAACGGTCGGAACAAAGGCCAATGCAACCAAATTTCCGACAAACGTCACATTAAACGGCATAATAACCAGTGTTTTCGTCGCAAGAGAGAATAAAAGCAAATAGAAACTACTGAATAACAAAATATAAAATGTAAACAACATGGTCGGGATGGAATTGAGACTTAGTTTTTGAATTCCGACAAGATAAACGCCATAAAAAAGAGCCGATAAAAGCGCAATACACAACCCAATATAGCTAAATCCCAATGCGTTGGGATTTACAGAGACCAAAACAATTCCCAATAAGGAACAAAAAATAGCTAAAAAAGTGACTAATGATTTTTTTTCATGAAAAAAAATCATCAAAATAACAGTCACAAAAACAGGATACAAAAAATTAATAGCCGTTGCCAAACCGGTTGATAAATATGAATACGATAAAATCAGAAAAAAAGCACAACAAACCGAAAAAAATCCAAGAACGGCCAACTTAAAAAAATCAACAACGGAAACTTTAAATGGCTGCCGTTGAAGAAGCAAAAAAACACCGGCGAATAACGAGGCCGCCAAATATCTGTAAAATGCAACACAATTAAAAGGAACACCCTGCGCCAACAACGGAACCGTAAAAAGAGGAATCAGCCCGAATGTTGACGATGAAGCAATCGCACTCAAAAAACCACTTATTTGTTGAAACATATTTATGTCTATACCGTCATCAAAACCAACTATTGAAACACCTTAATCTTCATACTCTTCCGCCGGTTCATCAGAAGATACCTCCAAAGCATATCCGGCCGATCGAACGGTTCGAATAATGTCCGCTTCTCCACCCTCATTCAGTGCCCGTCTCAATCTCCTGATATGGACATCAACCGTTCGAAGCTCAACATGAATAGCCCCTCCCCAAACAGACTTTAACAAAGATTCTCTTGAGAGAACATGCCCCGGTTTTTCCATCAAAAACTGTAATAATCGAAACTCGGTCGGTCCTAAATGAACATGACGATCACCTCGGGTCACACGTCGCTTCGAAAAGTCCATCGTAATATCCGCAAATGATAAATTTTCTTGTGTCGAAACTGGTTGAGATCGTCTAAGGAGAGCCACAATACGAGCCATCAATTCCGGAACGGAAAACGGCTTTGTCATGTAGTCATCCGCCCCGTAAGACAACCCTCTCACTTTATCCGCCTCATCCCCTCTGGCCGTTAACATAATAAGCGGTGTATTTCTAAGCTCATACGTTTTTCGAATTTCTCGACATAAATCAATCCCTTGAACATTCGGGAGCATCCAATCTAATAAAATCAAATCCGGCTTTTCCAACAACGCCTCTCTCATGACATCTTTGCCATCCATAACCACATTGGTTTCATATCCTTGCTTTTCCAAATTGTATTTCAATAGCGTCACCAAACCGACTTCATCTTCCACAATCATTATTTTTATCATTTTACTTGACTCCTCGAATACATTCTTTAAGAGCCTGAATACCTAAAGAATACGGCTTTCTTTTTAAGATGAAGCTTCCTGCCACCAAAACATCGGCACCCGCCAAAACACAGGCCGGAGCCGTCACGGGGTTGATACCGCCATCGACAGAAATCAGAACGGGTTTTTGACCGATCCATTCTTTAAGAGCCGCTATTTTTTCAATCGCTTGAGGCTGAAATGCCTGTCCCCCGAATCCCGGTTCGACCGACATCATCAAAACCAAATCAATATCCGGTAAATACGGCAACAAATCAGATACTTTGGTAGAGGGTCTCAAAGATAAGCCAACCTTTTTTCCTTCTTTACGAATTTGAGAAATAACGGTTGAAATATCTTCTTCTATTTCTAAATGAACGGTAATATAATCAGCTCCGGCTTCTGCAAACGGTTGAATAAATCGCCCCGGATTCGTCATCATTAAATGAACATCCAACGGCAAATTCGTATAGGGTCTTATCCCCGAAACAACCACCGGACCGAATGTTAAATTATTCACAAAATGACCATCCATGACATCCACATGAATCCAATCCGCTCCGGCATTTGTTAAATGTCGAACCTCAAGACCCAACTTTCCAAAATCAGCCGATAAAATACTGGGCGCAATTTTAACCATAAACCCCTCTTATCTAAATTCTGCCATATATCAAAAGGGGCTTTTTAAAGCCCCCCTTTTTACTTGTTAATTTTCGGATCCAACGAACCGGATTGATATCGCTTGGCCATATCTGCCAGCGGAATAGCCTTGATCTGTGAGGCATGCCCTGCCGCACCGAATTCTTGATATCGCGCTTCGCACACTTTTTGCATGGCTTCAATCGCCGGTTTTAAATATTTTCGAGGATCAAACTCGGCCGGATTTTCCGTAAACAGCTTACGAATAGCTCCCGTCATGGCCATTCGTAAATCCGTATCAACATTCACCTTACGAACACCATGTTTGATCGCTTCTTGAATTTCCTCAACCGGAACCCCATACGTTTGAGGCATTTTACCGCCATAAGCGTTAATAATATCTTGCAAATCTTGAGGGACAGAAGAAGATCCGTGCATAACCAAATGAGTATACGGCAACTTGGCATGTATTTTCTTAATCGTTTCGATAGATAAAATGGCACCATCCGGCTTTCTTGTAAATTTATAAGCCCCGTGAGATGTTCCGATAGCCACCGCCAACGCATCAACCTTTGTCTCTTCAACAAAACGAACCGCATCATCCGGATCCGTCAAAAGTTTGGATTTATCAAGAGTTCCTTCAAAACCGTGACCATCTTCTTTATCACCCTTTCCGGTTTCCAATGATCCGATAACTCCCAATTCACCCTCTACGGAAACACCAATGCTGTGCGCCACATTAACAACCTGAGAAGTCACTTCGGCATTATAGGCATGCGTAGCCGGTGTTTTTCCGTCCGCCATCAAAGAACCATCCATCATGACGGAGGTAAATCCATTCGCCATAGCCGAAAAGCAAACAGCCGGTGACGGACCATGATCTTGATGAACACAAATCGGCAAATCCGGATACATTTCAACCGCGCCCATCATTAAATGCTTTAGCATGGAGTCATGTGCATAAGCCCGAGCCCCTTTACTTGCTTGAATAATAACAGGGGAATCGGTCTTTTGAGCAGCTGCCAAAATAGCCAATACCTGTTCCATATTATTAACGTTAAAAGCGGGAATACCATAATTATATTCACCGGCATGATCCAATAATTGTCTTAAAGAAACAAGAGCCATAGTTTATCCTTTCTTGATAGATCTTTTAAGCATATTGCTTTTTCTTTTTTGTTCTCGGTGTCATTATAAAAAAAATCAAAAAAATTACAAGATTTTTCTTTTGAATACTTGTTTATTCATTTAAGACGCCGGAAGACCGCCACATTTGTTGATCGATAAAGAGTTTTTTGGCAATCGGTGTTTTTCCGGCTTTATAAGCAAAAACAATCTCTGCAGAATGCCCTTCTGCAAGTAATTTTTCTATTTGTTGAGCATCCACCAAAGGCACATAAAAACGACCGACAAGAGGAAATTCTTTAAAAGGACAAACTTTTTGAGGAAATTGCTCACAAGAAGCCTTATCCCACCGGATCGTGTACTGAATATAATGTCCCGATAAAATATCTCTCGGATCATATCCTTGAATGGGAAGTTTAATTTCTTGATACATAAAAGAGGCGTATGATAAAAGCCCGATCCATCCCACAAAAAACACAAGGGGAAGAGCCAGTGCTATTTTTATTTCCAATGTTTTATTTCGTTTCATGGCTTTTTACTCTCCTTCTTAAAAAATATTTGTTTTCCCTTATACCAAATAAAAATAATAACCAGCAAAACGATTCCGGATACAATAAAGCTCAATCCGGTCATCGTTAAATTATCAAAAAGCTGAAAATAGAGAACCAAAAACCGAACAGCCACAAAAAAACTGGTCCAATTAAATAGTTTGACCTTATGATAATAAACAGCAAAAAATTCCATTAAGCCCAAAAGCAAAACAGTTGTGAAAAATCCGGAAATCGTTGTTCTTGCATGAAAATCACCCAAAGCCAAAGTCACAAAAAATAAAATTAGAGACCAATGATAAACCGCTTTCATGAAGGGGGTTGAAAACTTATCTGCTATCAAGGCCAGAACTCCAAAAAAGCCGGCTATTGCAACAGTCGCCAAAAGAGGAGTCTGTTCAAAAAAGAAAAGCAAAAGTTCTAACTTGAGATATCCCAAGAGCCCCCCGACAAACAGCGGAACCCATAATAATCCAAGCAGTGATCTTTGGCTGATCAAAACGACACTCAAAGAGACGAGAGCCCATAATAAAAGTCCCTCCGTTGAATAAACCGGAAGATTAAAAATCTGAGCAATCAATCCAATACCGCCACCGATCATCAAAAAGGCAAAAAAGAGGCTTACTTCCGCCAACAATCGTTTTTCTTTTTGGAAAAATAAATAGGTACTCAACAAACAACCGGCCAGCAACAATCCGGCAACACCCAACTTAACTCCTTCCGGAATCATCATCCAGTGAGCGGCAATCACGGAAATAATTCCCAAACCGACACAAAAAATACCCAACCACATCATACCCAAGAAAAAAAACGGAGATCGTTGATCTGTCTCATATTGAAGAATTTTTTTCTGTTGATCCGATGAAATAAGATTCTCGTTAACCCATTTTTGTGTTTTTTGCGTTAAATTCATCACTCCCCCTTATCTAACTCAATTAAGCGCAAAGCTACCTCTTTAACATTTTCGGGCGTAAAACCAAAATGCGCCATAAGGGTTTTACCGGGAGCCGAAGCCCCAAACTGATCAATCGCCAAAATCACGCCGGTATCTCCGATAAAACGATCCCATCCGTACGATGATCCCGCTTCAATAATCAATCGCGGAGCCTCTCCTAAAACACTTTCTTGATAATCGATGGCCTGTTCTTCAAATAATTTCCAACACGGAAGGGAAACAACCGCTGCCGATATTCCCGCTCGGTCTAATAAATCTTTTGCCGCCACGGCTAACGAAACTTCTGATCCTGTTGCAATCAACGTAATGTCTCTTTGATCTTGCGGTTCATACAAAACATACCCCCCTTTTTTTGTTTTGTTTTCGGAATAATCCGTTCGTAAAAGAGGAAGCTCCTGACGAGACAACACAAGAGCCGACGGAGTCTTTGTTAAAGAAAGAGCCGTCTCATAACTTTCTATCGTTTCAAGTATATCAGCCGGTCTGAAAACCACAACATTCGGAACGGCACGCAATGAAATAAGCTGTTCAATCGGTTGATGAGTTGGTCCGTCTTCGCCGACTCCGATGGAATCATGCGTTAATACATAAATAATTTGCTGTTTCATTAAAGCCGCCAACCGAAGAGCCGGCTTCATATAATCAACAAAAGATAAAAAAGTACCGCCATACGGGATAAAACCGCCATGAACCGCCAATCCGTTCATAATGGCTCCCATAGCGTGTTCCCTAATTCCAAAATGGATATAGTTTCCCCGATAATTATGAGCCGAGACAGGAATGGAAGCCGATGTTTTTGTATAACATGCCGCATCTAAATCTGCCGAACCTCCGATTAAAAACGGAATACTTTCTGCCAACACACTTAACGCTTGTTGAGAGGCTTTTCGAGTTGCCAAAGGCTTTTGCTCATGAACGACACGTTCTTTAAGTTCATCCAGTCGTTTCGTTAAGAAAGAGGGGAGTCTCTTATGAAAGGCCTCTAAAAACGAATCTTTTTCCGAAAATGTCTCAAGCCTCTTTTCCCACTGTTCTCTTTCGGCTTTTCCTCGTAAACCGATTGTTCGCCACTCTTTTAAAATCTCTTCCGGCACCTCGAAAGGATCCGATTCCCACTGAAGTTGTTTTCTCATCTCTCGAACGACCTCAGGGCCTAAGGGGGATCCGTGACAAGCGGGCGTATTTTCTTTTCCGGGAGCCCCGAATCCGATGTGTGTTTTACAATCAATCAAAACCGGTCGATCAGATGTCTGAGCTTTTTGAAGCGCTTGCTCAATAGACTCTGCTTGATGTCCCTGACAGTCTAAAACCATCCATCCGGAAGCTTCAAAACGCTGTTTCATATTTGTTTTACTCGTTAAATCCGTAGAACCGTCAATTGTGATATGATTATCATCCCATAAGACAATTAAATTCTTTAATTGCCACAAACCGGCTAATTCCAACGCTTCTTCGGAAATACCTTCCATTAAACAACCATCGCCGGCAAACACATAAGTTTTATGATTGATAATATCATCTCCGTATCGTGCATTTAATATGCGTTCGGCCAAAGCCAGACCAACGGCCCCTGCAAATCCCTGCCCCAGCGGTCCGGTTGTAAAATCAACCCCCTCGAGAAGCGTCATTTCGGGATGACCCGCCATTTTACTTCCCCACTGACGAAAGTTTTTCAGTTCATCCAATGAAGCCTCCTGAAATCCCGTCACATAAAGTAAACTATACAAAAGAGCCGATCCATGACCGTTTGATAAGACAAAACGATCCCGATCGGCCCAATGAGGACAAGAAGCATCAAATCGCAAAAATCGACTCCAAAGAACAGTGGCAACATCCGCCATTCCCAACGGCATACCCGGGTGCCCCGATTTTGCTTTTTCAATCATATCTACCGATAAAAACCGGAGAGCATTTGCCATTTGTTTTTGTGTTATCATATTCCGATCCTCTCATTAAAAAAGTGTTTGTATCAGCCGAACGGTTCCATTAAATCCCTCTTCTTTTTGAGGTAAACTCAACACGCTCTTTCCTTTATAGATAAGAATAAGAGGTGTGTCAAGACCACCCACATCCGGAGAATTATGATCGCCATATAAAATCACCAAGCTGTCCCAGGGCAGTTTCTCATAAAAAAGAGCCAATCCCTCATCTAAAAAAGAGGCACCGTTCAAGTAAGAATCCCGTTGAGACTGCGGTTCACGAATAAACGGAATTGTTCCTTGAGGTAGTTCGTAAGGCGGATGCATTCCGGCCGTGATAATAAAAGTGAATGATCGTTTTTGATTGACCGTTTCATCCACTGCCTTTAAAAGAAGAGTTTTATCATCAATACCCCAAACTCCTCGCGGAATTTTCGGATCAAAATCTTCTTCAAACCACACGTGATCAAATCCCATCGGTTTCATATGAGTGCGGCGATTAAAAAAAGATCCCTCATATCCATGGAAAAAAAATGTTTGGTATCCTCTTTTCTGAAAGCGTTTCGGCAATGTTAAAACAGATCGATAAATATGAGGACGATATCGACTATAAATCATAGCCGTTGTTTTTTGGCAATCCAAAATCAAGCCGGATAACACCATAAAATCCGTATTTGCACTTCCCAAACAGTGGTTATGCCGAGCATCAACAAACAAAACGGCCTTTTGTTGATCTATCATGCTTTTTAAAAAAGGCATGGCTGTCGGTTTATGGAATAACGGTATCGTTGTCAAACTTTCTGCCTGTATCAAATAAATATGAGACGGAATCGGATTTAAAAAAGCAGATTGCTGACGATCTTTATTCCCTGTTTGAATAAGACGATCCAATTTATCTAACTCGTCAGATGATTTCAAAAAGCTTATTTTATAAAACATTCCTTGTTGGAAGGACAAATACAACGGAGGATACAACGTTTCAAAAAACGGTAAAATTTTTTGGGCTCCGAAAGAACCATTCAATCCAACCCCCATTATCCCTAAAACTAAAAATATACCACCCCCTTTTTTCAGTTGATACAATTTAAGTTTTGCAACAATCCATACTTGAATAAACAAAATAAACAAACCGATCCAAAATGGAATATCAAAAAAAGACTCTGTGTTTTTAACACCGGCACGCACCCCTTCTTGCCAAGCAGAAATCATAGAAGATAGTTGAATCGGAACAATATGAAACTTATAATATTCTTTAAAAACACAAAACAAAATAAAATTAAAAATCAAAAAAAAGATCGTCACACCTCTGCCACACCGCAAAGATCCGACCCACGCCAACAAATAGATGAAAAAAACACAAAAATACCCGAATGAATTGAAAAAGGGCCCATTATGCCGAAATAAAACAACGTCATAAAAACAAGAGGTTATTGTTAGGAAAAAAGCAATACCCCAAACAGAGATCAGTATTTTTTTTATTTCCGACATATCGGCGCCATCTTCAAAAAAAGAAACTTATTTCGACTGTAATTCCTCTTATCTTCCAAGACTAAAAAAGGAGGAAGATCTTCGGATTCCGCTTGATCCGTTTCAACAATAATCAGTGTTCTTCGATCAATCCAATTTTGATCAATCAAGGCTTTTAATGATTTTTGCCATAGATCACACCCATAAGGAGGATCCATAAACAAGATATCAACCGATACTCTTAAAAAAGGAGGTTTCAAAGCATCTTCTTTTAATACATGCAACAACTTTTGAGAATCATTTTTTCGAATAACATCCAAAGCAACCGGATTGTTTTCGAGGGAATAAACCATTCGGGCTCCTCGAGATACCGCCTCTAATCCAACAGCACCGGATCCGGCAAAAATATCGGCAAAAGAAAGCTCCTCCCAATGTTGGCCGTTTTTCTTGAGGCGACTATCCAAAATATTAAACAGCCCCTCTTTGGCACGATCAGAGGTCGGACGAGTTATGTCGGAAGGAGGCGACACAAGATGCCGTCCTCGATAAATCCCTCCTATAATTCGCATATTAACTCTTTCAGAGCTTTTTTAGTCACTTCCCGAACAGCCCCCTTCTCTAAATTTCCCAGTTGAAAAGGTCCGTAAGAAATCCGAATTAAGCGCGTCACATTCAAACCGAAATGCTCCATAAGCTTTCTGATTTCTCTGTTTTTCCCTTCCGTGAGAGTCATTAAAACCCATGTGTTTGTTCCCTGTTCTTTTTCAATTATCAAATCACACGGGGCATACTGTATGCCTTTTGATCGGACGCCTTTTTTTAAAAGAGAAACTATTTCCGGTGTCACTTTTCCATGAACACGCACCCTATATTTTCTCTTCCATCCTCCGGAAGGGTGCTCTAACAGGCGAGCCAATTCACCATCCGTTGTCAATAACAATAATCCTTCCGAGTTAAAATCCAAACGCCCCACGGAAATAACCCGAGGTAAATATTTGGGCAATTTTTCAAAAACAGTGGGACGACCCTGCGGATCTCTATGCGTTGTCACTAATCCGGCCGGTTTATGATAACACCACAACCGTCGCTCTTGTTTTTGAGAGATCACTTTGTTATCCACTTGAATTTGATCGGTCGATCCCACAACACAAGCAGGCGTGTTTAAGACACTTCCGTTCACTTTAACGCGTCCGGCTAAAATCCATTTTTCGGCATCTCTGCGCGAGCATAAACCGGCAGCGGCAATCACTTTTGCAATTCGTTCTTTTTTTTCTGTCATAAATCGTATATTATACAAAAAAATTCAAAGAAGGAAGTAAAAAAATGAATATCTTACCGGATTTTATCATTGAAAGAGCCTTTCAATTGGCTCAACAAGCGAGCCGAGCCGATGAAGTACCCGTCAGCGCCATTATTTTTGACACCCAAACATTTCAACCGATCGCCGAAGCCTTTAATCAAACGGAAACACTTAAAAATCCTTTGGCACATGCTGAAATTCTAGCTATCGAACAAGCCTGCCGAACAACAAATCTAAAGCGATTAACCGGCTATTCCGTCTTTGTTTCTTTGGAGCCTTGCGCTATGTGTGCCGGCGCCCTTTCGTGGGCTCGTGTGGATTGTATTTACTTCGGCGCTTATGATCCCAAAACAGGAGCCATTCGGCAAGGGGCTCAAATCTATACCCATTCGCAAACCCATCACAAACCCCAAATCATCGGCGGAATAGAAGCAGAGCGTTTCGGAGAATTATTAACACACTTTTTTCAACACAAAAGAAAAAACAAACAGATACCGCCCAACAATCCAAATAACAAATAAAACAGCGTTTTTTTTAAACATTGCGATACAAAAATAAATATACTTGGTAAAAAATTCTTAAAAAATGAGTCTTCCCTAAAGAAAAAACTTGATTTTTGAAGAATAATCAGCTATAAGGAAAAAACTTTCTTGCGGATGGATGGCCGAGTGGTTGAAGGCGCACGCCTGGAAAGTGTGTTTAGGTCTAAAGCCTAACGTGAGTTCGAATCTCACTCCATCCGCCATTTCCCGTCTTATTTAGTGTTATTTATTGAAAAATCAAAAGAGTCTTAATACCAAAACAATAGGCATACTTTTTATAAAAAATTCAATGATACTCAAATAGTTATACAAATATAAAGTATCCCCCCCAAAAAACAATCCTTTTAAAAACTGATTTTTTATTTAAAAAGACTTGATTTTTCAGTATTCTCTGGTATATAAAGAAAGAATCTTTTTTGAAACATTTGGGGAAATTTATTATGGGCTACAAAAATCTGGTTTCCAAAACAAAACAACTATTTTTAAGCATGTTCCGAAAGTTAAAAAAAGGGCATTTCAAAAATAAAATCTTTCCATCAAAAAATCGGACACTCACGCTCTGTCCGAATCAATTCAAAAAGCCCTCCCAAATGAGCTCCATATCACCGAACGAATCTGGGAGATCGATGGTTGAGATTATCGGTGTTTTGATTATCATAGGAGTTGTGACGTTAACGGCCTTATTGGGATACGATCAGGCGATGTTGATGTATCGAGAAAACGAGACATTGGATCAGTA
>CALXPF010000033.1 GCA_944390205.1 uncultured Alphaproteobacteria bacterium | reverse complement strand
GATTCGATTTGATGTGCCAACTGTCCGTTAGAAGCGTCCAAAATCAGATAAACGGGGAGTCCTTCTTTAGCTGGGATATTTTCTAAAAACCGTCCGTTTCCGGTTGTGTTTGGCAAAATACGATAAACATTTTGAACAATTTCTCCACCATGGTTTTGAACGGTTCGTTGCACGCCTATTTTTTGTTGATGATCGCTTTGTGATTGTGTTTTTGCGGATCGAACGGAAATAATACAGGCGATTGGTTTTTTGGAAATTTGAGCTATTTGGGTCGCCTGAATAACATCCGATCCTCCTCCGATTCCGATGTAGGCCGTTCTCCCGTTTGGAATAAGGCGGGTGATATTTTTGTCTTGTGGATAATGCTCCGGTTCAATCTGAGGCGGATCTTTGAAAATGGCATAACCGAAGTTATGTTTAAAATCTATTTGTGTCTCGATATATTTTTGTGTCACGAGATAAGCATCGTCCGTCATTTTTTTAGCCAGCGTGTTCAGATCAACGGTTATGACATCTTTGTTCTGATGATGACGTAAATTTATTCGAACGGATTGATAAATTTCGGCTAAAGCTGTCAGAGCTAAACAATAGGCGGTTTTCTGAGCCTGTTTTTTTTCTTCAGTCGTGGCGTGTTGAGGCAATTGATTGAGAAAGAAACGCTGAGCGTTGCTGATGAACGCCGGTGCGTAATAAAGCAAGATACCGCAAGGTTCTTTCTTTCCGGTGCCGGAAATGTTGAGCTCTTTAACTAAAATGGTTCGGACATTGATGGGAAGTTGCTCAAAAGCTTCTTTGAGAGGAATAAAATCCGCGTCAGATAAAACACGAGAGAATGCGGTGAGTCGGGATAAAGCGAATCCTTCTTTTGATGTCGTATTTAATCCGACTTGTTTCCCGCGATCTGAGAGATAGTCATAATAGGCTGTTGACGGATCAGCAAGAAGATGTTGAACGGCACATAAAAAGCTACGGCACGTTGACTCCGTCATGACTAAAGACCCATCTTGTCGAATATGACCCGCTGCTCCGGCAATATCATAAAAGGCATGTAAAATAAACAAGTTGCGGGATTTGGGGGAAAGAGATGTTAAAGGGTCGACATGAACGGGTAAGTTTTCTCCTTGCACGAATTGACCGAGATTAAAACAGGTTGATAACCCTTCTTGTATGATTTGGCGACTTTTTGTCGGAAGAGATAAAAAACCGGAGAATAAATCTGATCGATGGGATAATAAATAGGAAAATATGGCATCGTGATCCGCATTTGAATGACCGGTTTCTTGTGCATATATTTCGGTCGGTTTTTTTGTTTTGCCGAGATCATTACAGAAAATGGAGTAAAGTGCGGTGTTTAAGCCACTTTCTGTTTGAATAATTCGGGTTGTAAATGTTCGAATTTTTTGAAAAGTTTCTTTTGAGAGTTTATTTGGTTCTTTTTGACACGCCGTAAAAGCGGAATAATTGTTTGTCATAACGTATTTAAAACATAATACCCCGACGGCGGCTCTGTCAAATTCCGTTGAATCGGATATGTTCTCTCCTTCAAAAAGGTGAGGGCTTAAAGATGTTTTTTGAAATGCACTTGTTTCCGCCGTTGATTGATGAAGAGAGAGCAGATATTTTGTTTCGGGGAACAGATGAACAATTGCTTTTAAGAATGATAAATCATCTTGATTGAGAAGGGTATAAGAGATCATATAAATCCTTTTTAATTTTGAGCAAAATATTCTAAATTGATTATACCACACAAAAAAAGCGATTCAATATTTTATTGCGGGGTTGCATAAACAGCATCAGCGGAGCGGAACATATAGAATTAAAAAGATTTTTTGTGGTTTTTGACAAGAGATGTGAGATAAAAGATATTAAAATATTAATCGCCACAGAATTTACAGGGATGAGCTCCTTTCGAAATAGCGTTTTCTTTTGTTGTTTGAATGCAATTTTTGAGACATCTGGCGGCGAATTTACATTCCGGCGTATGGTATACATGCGTTTTTGTATTCATGATGACGGGGCTGTCAGGAGTGGCTAAAACAGGGGTTGAAAAAATTAAAAACAGAAATAATAGGCAGAATACTTTTTTCATTTTGTTGCCTCGCATATATGATCAGAAAAAGAAAACCTAGTATGTATTTTATATAAAAATTATGGGATGATCAAGAGATAAAAGGGCATTTTTTATCTGTTTGATTTTTATTTGTTTTTTAGGATTGTCGGTATAGATCCCGTATGAGCGTTTTTTGATTCGGGTTTTGCTTATTTCTTTAGGTGTTGGCGGTATTCGGATATTTTATGACTTTTGTGTTGATACCGGAACAGAATTTGTTTTTATTGCCGTTTATCATGGATGCGTGAGACGATTTTTTTGATTTATGTATTTTGGGTTGATACCAATTATTTTTAATGATAAAACGGACGAGGGTGTTGCGTTGAACATTCATGATGCGAGCAATTTCGGATTTTGATAATCCGGTATCCAACAATTTTTTCACTTTGTTTGTGTTGTGAGACAATTTTAATTGTTTGGACTCTGCTTGGAAAGGGCGTCCGAGTTTTTTACCGGAGGCTCTGAGATTGGCCAAGGATGATCTTGTTCGTTCCGAGATTAAATTACGCTCTATTTCGGCGGCCAGTCCAAAGGCAAAAGCCATAACTTTAGATTGAATGTCGTTTCCCAATCGATAATTTTCCTTAAGGGTCCACACCTGACAATTTTTATTTAAACAAGTTTCAAGAATACGCATAACCTCCAATAATGAACGACCTAGCCGAGATATTTCACATGAAATTAAAATGTCTCCTTCATTTAATGAATTTAATACTTCCCCGAGTTTTCTCTTATTTAAAGCTTGACGGGAAGAAATAATTTCTGAAATCCATGTATCGATTTTTAGATTATTTTTACGAGAGAATTGTTCTAATTCATATCGTTGATGATCGATGCTTTGTTTGTTTGAACTGACGCGAATATATCCGATAATAGCCATTGTTATTTCTCCTTTTTTATAATTTTTGTTATGGATATGGGTGCTCAATTTAATGGAACGTTTAAATCAACCACTTTTTCATACTTTTGTATTTTTTTGTATATTTTGGAAAAACTATTTAAAAATTAAATAAAAAAAAGGATTTTAAGAACTGTATAGACATTTTATTATCTTGAATAAAAGCAAGGTGACCAAAAACGTTGGTTTATGTATAATAACGGATGTAGACCATTTTTATGAAAGGGAAAAAAATGAAAAAAACGTTATTATTTGCCACGGCAATAGCTTGTTTGTTTGCAATGGATGCCAATGCAGCCATCAATCAATATGTGTCTGTTAAGGGAAATTATTCATTTATGGATAATCAGTTTAAAGAGAAAGAAACAGAAACATTTGGCGGACAAACAGATTCTTATTCTGAAAAAATTAGTTTGGATGATAACACATGGGGTGCCAGTGTTGCTTATGGTATTAAGACCGGTCCGGTCAGAACGGAGTTGGAGTTAAATTGGAATGACGATGCCGACAAGAATCTTGAAGGAGATAAAGTTGAGGTAGAATCCAATTCCGTTATGTTAAATGCCTATTATGACATTGAAACGGGAACAAAAGTGACGCCCTATGTCGGCGTTGGTATCGGTATGGCCCACAATAAAGTCAGTGCAGAGGATTATAACCTTTCTGGCAACGACTTTGCTTGGCAAGTAGGGGCCGGAGCTTCCGTAGCCATTACAAAATCATTAGATTTTGATATGGGATATCGTTATAAGGATAACGGATCTGCTAAAAAAACGACAAAAGAGAATGGGGAATCCTACTCTTATTCATCCAAAGATCGTTTGGATGTCACGTCTCATAATGTCTATGCAGGGTTTAGATATTCTTTCTAAGGCGTAGATATTTTATTGTGGGGGATTCAATTTTTAATTGAGAAATCTTTTAAAAATTGAATCCCATAAACGTATTTTGAAGTATAAACACATATCGTGAAATAACGATTTAAAAATAAATCGCTCGTTAAAAACATAATAACAATACGCCACGAAAGCCGTTATTATTTTAAAAATAAAATTTTTCTTGAAAATTAAAGAAATACGTGTATAATTCCGAAACGGGATGTTGGTTGATTTATTTTAGAAAATTCAGGGGACGTTCTATCGTTTAAGGAATGAAGGTTGCAGTTCAGTTTTTTGGTCATTTGCGGACGTTTGATAAATGTGCGAATAGTGTCGTGAAGCATTTGTTATCGCGTTATGATTGTGATGTTTTTATGCACACCTGGTCAAAGACGGACCACACAACAAAAACATGGTATCAGAACAAACGACAAATACGATCGATTACTCAAGAAGAAATAGAGACCCTCAAAAAGATATATCATCTAAAAAGCATTATCGTAGAAGAGCAAAAGATAACAGAAGATACCGATTTTATAGCGTGTCAACACAGCAATGGGAAAACGGCGGTTTCGTCTCAGGGGATGAAATTTATGTTGTATTCTCAAAAAAAAGTTAACGAGTTGAGACAAAAGTATCAAAAAGAACATCATGCAAAATATGATTATGTGGTTATGATCCGTCCGGATATTCGGTTGAGAAAAGACTTTATTTTGACGGATGTTGATAGAGAAATTAATACCCGACAAGATTTACCGTCTCGTTATTGTGCTTGTGGTATTTCTCGTTCGAGGAATTTTCCGATTATCGGTGATTGTGCCAGTGATATTGTTTTTTTTGGAACCCCTAAAGCCGTTGATAAAGTCGTTGACGTTTTAAATAATATTGACTTTAGAAGACACCGGCAGGACATGTGGTGTCCGGAGGAATTATTTTATTTAGAGCTTGAGAGAGCGGGTGTTTCCAATTTTTTTCTTAATTATATAGAGGGAAGAGACTGGGAAATAGTCAGACCCTTTAATGCGGTTAAAATCGGTACGCACCTTATTCGTTTTAAATTAAGAAAAGATTTATTAAGACTTCGATTGATTTCTTTTTTGCCATATCCGGTTTTATCAATTCATACCGTCTTATTTGGTTTTTTTCGGTTGGACTTTTGTATCGGAAAGCCGGAGGCGGATCAATGAGGAGATTTTTTTGTTGTTTTGAAACTTGGAAGAATATATTATATCGATAACAGATAAAGTAGGGAGTAGTTGGATTAGATGGGACAAGGCAAGATTAACACAATAATTTTATCGGCAGGGAAGTTTAACCCTAAAAATATTTCGGCAGGGATGATCACGGACCCCGGACTTCTCCCCATACGATCGAAGCCGGCGATTAACTGGTGCATTGATTCTGCCATTAAAAATGGGGCAACGGATATTAAAATTGTTTTGAGAGAGAACAATACAAGGCTTAGTCGTTTTTTGGGATACAGTTATCCGGAAGTACAACAATATTTTGTTGACAGTAATTCAGATATTTCATCGTCTATGATTTCTCTTTTAAATAGCTGTAATGAGAAATTGCCGACACAAGTCATTTTGGGAGATACGCTGATTGATGAGCCTTTCCCGACCGAGGAAGATGTCTTTTTATCATCTCCGAATATAAAGGCTTCCAAACAGTGGTGTTTGGTTTCTCGGGATGAAAAGGGGTATTTAGATAGAATTTATAACAAAGAGCGAGACATTTCACTTGTTGATAAAGAGGCGCTGGTTGGGTATTACAAATTTTCGGATACGAAACTGTTGAAGCAGATTTTGGCTTCTGTTTTTTTAAAGCCGGAATCTGATTTTACAAATGTTTTGCAAGAGTATCAAAAAATCCATCCCATCTTAATAAAAACGACACGGCGGTGGTTTGATTTTGGTCATGTCAGTGGGGCGGTTCAAGCTCGATTGGGGTTGTTTAGTGCGCGGGAGTTTAATTCATTAAAAGTGGATGCTGTTCGAGGGACTATCACTAAAATTTCTAAAAAGAAACAAAAGTTGCTGGATGAAGCAAACTGGTATCAGGCGCTTCCGCCGGCGGTTTCTTGTTATGCCCCACGGGTCTTTAATGTTGTTGAGACGGAAGATCTCGCTTCTGTTGAAATGGAGTTGTACGGATATGCGAATTTAGCCGAAACATTTATTTACGGCTCTAATAATTTAGAGGATTGGTATAATATTATTGAGGCCTTGCTGAAGGTTCATAAGGTTTTTGAAAATTATACGGAACCTCAAGATAGAGAAGAGTTGGTTGAGATTTATCAAACTAAAACCAAACAACGATTGGATGATATTGTTGCTAAAAATCCGGAAATAGCCAAAATGATGGTGGCGGATTATATCTCAATTAATAATGTGCATTATAAAAATTATCCGCTCCTGAAACAAAAATTATTTCAAGAACTTGAAAAATTAACGGATTATGAAAAAAGAACGATTGTCCATGGCGATTATTGTTTTTCTAACATTTTATTTGATCCCATGCATTATATCTTTAAATTGATAGATCCGCGAGGCCGATTTAAAACACAGACGATTTACGGCGATCCCAGATATGATATTGCCAAGTTGCGACATAGTATTGTCGGACTTTATGATTTTATTGTGGCAGGCTTATATAAACTTAAAGATTCGGGAGAGAATGCCTATGATTTTCAAATTTCAACACCAATTTTAACGGAGCGATTGGAACCGTTTTTTGATGAGTTGGTTGTCGGATACGGGTATGATCGACGAGAGATTAAACTGATAGAGGCGATTTTGTTTTTAACCATGATACCGTTGCATTGTGATGATGTAAAAAGACAACAGGCATTTTATTTGACGGCCATTAAGAAATTAAACGAGGTTTTGTATGATGAAAGATAAAAAGAAATTGCGTATTTGTATTGATCTGGATGGAACAATTTGTGAGATCAGACAAGATCCGCAAACATATGCGGATGTGAAAGTTAAAGAAGGGGCTCGAGAAATGATACATAATTTAAGGGCTGCCGGACATACGGTTATTATCAACACGGCACGTAATATGGGCTCAACAGGTCATAATGTTGGAAAAGCCCTTAAAAATGTGGGCAAGACAACATTTGAATGGCTTGAGAAAAACGGGATAGAATATGACGAGATCTTTTTCGGAAAGCCGAATGCCGACATTACGATTGATGATCGGGTTGTTCGTTTTGAAGACAACTGGCCTGAAATGACCGAAGAGCGATTGATTAAAGCGGCAAAGACAAAATAGGAGAAAAGATGTTAAACATAATTATTCCGATGGCCGGTGCCGGTAGTCGCTTTAAAGCGCAAGGGTATACTCTTCCCAAGCCATTTATTGATGTGAACGGAAAGATGATGATTGAGCGGGTTTTAGATGGTGTTTATTATCCGAATGCTCATTATACGTTGATTATTCAAAAGCAATTTGAAGTTGAAAATAAAGAGCAGTTAGAGAAACTCTCTTCAGAGTATCATGTCGCATTTATCAGTGTCGAAAAATTAACACAAGGAGCCAGTTGTACGGCTTTAGCCGCTCATGAGATAATCAACAATAATTTACCGGTTATTTTTGCCGATTCGGACAATATTTTTGATAATCAAGCTTTTCAAAACTTTGTCAATGATTGTCTGGAACGAAAATTGGATGGAAGTTTGCTTACGTTTAATACGGATAAAGATTGTTTTTCATTTGCTGAGACGGATGCAAATGGTTTTGTCGTTAAGACCAGAGAAAAAGAGGTTATCTCACATCATGCAATTTGCGGTGTTTATATGTTTACTCGCGGATCGGATTTTGTAAAGAATACGATTGAAATGATGATATACGGTGATCGAGCCAAAAATGAATATTACATGAGTAATGTTTATAACTATACCGTCAAGAATGGCTCAAAAATAGGCGTTTTTGATATTGAAAAGCGGGATTGGAATTGTGTCGGTACCCCCGAACAATTAGAGGAGTATTTGAGAAAATGAACAATATTAAATTAGTTGATAAAAAAATTTGTACCGGATGTGGGGCTTGTTATAATATTTGTCCCAAAAAGGCTATTACTATGAAGCCTGATGAAGAAGGCTTTTTATATCCGGTTATCGACGAAACGAAGTGTATTGATTGTGGATTATGTTTAAAGAGTTGTGCCGCTCATAATCCTCAATATGAAAACACGAAGACCCCAGATTGTTACGCTGTTTGGGCTAATGATGAAATCAGAATGAAAAGTTCATCCGGCGGTGTTTTTACATTGCTTGCCAATTATGTTTTGGATAAGGGTGGGTATGTTTGTGGTGCTGCTTGGGATAAAGATTTTAATGTAGAACATATTATTATTCACACTCCTGATGAATTGAGTAAATTAAGGGGGAGTAAATATGTTCAAAGTAATACTAAAAATATTTTTAAGGAAATTAAAAAGCTATTAACTTCAGGGGAATATGTTTTATTTAGCGGTGTCCCGTGTCAGGTTGCAGCTTTAAAGAAATACTTAGATAAAGATTATTCTAATCTTTTAACGGTTGATTTGATTTGTCATGGTGTTCCGTCTCCCAAAGTATGGCAGGATTATTTGAGAGAAAAGGGGTTATCTGGATATATTTCCGATGCAAACTTTAGGCCAAAAGAGTTTGGTTGGGGAACGAATTATTTGGAATTTACTCAAAAAAATCGCAAAAAAAGATTATCTCGAGCGGTGGATGATCCTTTTATGCAGGGATTTAAAAAAAGTTTATTTGTCAGAAACAGTTGTGCATCATGTTCTTTTGTAAAAGCACCAAGACAAGCTGATATAACATTGGGTGATTTTTGGGGAATAGAGCACTTTGATAAATATTTGAATGACGGAAAGGGAACCTCTTGTGTTATTTTAAATAATGAAAAGGGGCGCTTATATTTTGAAAATATTAAAGAGAATTTCATATTATGTAAAAAGGTGCCTTTTTCTTTTGCTTATGATCATCAAATAAGATTGCAAAAACCTCTGACACCGCATCCGAGACGCAGTTATTACTTTGAGATGATGCAAAATGGACATTCCTTTGGTAAATCGGTGGATTTTACATTGAATAATAAATATGATATTGGTATTGTCGGAATATGGTTTTTTGAGAATTATGGTGCCATTTTGACGGCGTATGCGTTATACAAACTTTTAGAGAAAATGGGATATACGTCTATTTTAATTGATTCATCCGGTCTTGTTAATAATGAACATTTGAATGATCCGCATATTCTTTCTCGTCGATTTATGCGTAGATTCAAAGCCCCGATTACCTCTATCAAAAGAAGCAAACAAGAGCTTTCTGTTTTAAACGGTTTAATAGATAATTTTGTTTTGGCATCAGATCAGTTATGGCATTATCCTAAACCGTATGGTAAAACATTTTTCTTGGATTTTGTTCGGGATGATAAACGTAAAGTCGCTATAGCGACTTCTTTTGGTGATGGATATATTGATCCAAAATCGGAATGGAACGAGGCGAAGTTCCATATGCAACGGTTAGATCGTATTTCCGTTCGAGAAGATACCGGTGTGGATATTTGTAGAAAAATTTTTGGGGTAAAAGCCGAGCATATTTTGGATCCAGTCTTCTTGTGTGATATATCTGAATATGAAAAAGTAATTGAAAAATCAAAAGTGACTTACAAAAAACCTTATCTTTTGAGTTATATTTTAGATACAACACCTGAAAAAGAAGAGGCAGTCAAAATGGTGGCTGAAAAAATGGGATTGGAGTTATTTAATATTAGTGATGGAGATGTATTAAGGAAAAAGGATCAGGCTCAAAAAGATATAGAGGTTGAAGATTGGTTATATTATTTTAAAAATGCAGAAGCAGTTATAACAGATTCATTCCATGGAACGTGTTTTTCAATGATATTCCACAAGCCGTTTATTTCTATTGTGAATCAGGCAAGAGGAACGTCTCGATTTACCTCGTTGTTAAAAATGTTTGATATGGAGAATAGACTATTCTTTGAAGCCAAGGATATTGTTCTGAATATTAAATATTTAAAAACATTTGAGGTGAATAGATTTAAAAATATTTTGGAAAAACAAAAGAAACGGAGTCTTGCATGGATTCAAGAGGCGTTATCATTTGAAAATAATAAATCTATCTCTACGTATGATTTATTAGAGGCACGATTAAGTAAAATACCTGTACTGGCGCCAGTTCAGACGTCATCCTTAAAGGATAATACGGAGCTGTTGAAGTTGTTATTTAATAAGGATATTATTCTTTTTAGGTATTTAAAGTATAAAATATTGAGGAAAATTTGCTTTGGGAAGACACGGCGACATTATAAAGAAAAGTATAAAAAATATAAAGAATATAAAAAACAAATTAAAATGTATATGAAGGAATTTTAATGATGGTGACAGATGCGGATTTAACTTTTGTTATTCAAGGGGACAAACGTGTCGGAATAGATAAATGTATTACGAGTATCCGTAAATATTTTCCGAAATCCGCAATTGTTTTTTCAACGTGGAGCGGTACCGATATTTCAGGGGTTGATTGTGATGAAGCGGTTCTTAACCAAGATCCGGGAGACAGCGGAGATGTCTTTTTCCCGAATGATAAAGGGTTATCTCATAAAAATAATTTAAATCGTCAGATTGCATCTTCATATAATGGTCTACTTCATGTTAAAACAAAATATGCTGTAAAAATTAGACCGGATTTTGTATTGAAATCGGATAAGATTTTAAAAATTTATCAAGAATTTGAAAATCTTAACTTGGCCGTTAATCCGGATTATAAAATGTTTAATCACCGTATTTTAATGTTTTGTCCGGCCTCTCCTCAAAAAACTAGATTGGCTTATCATATTTGTGATTATCTGCAAATGGGGTATACGGAAGATTTATTACAATTTTGGAAAATTCCGATGATTACTTTTGAGGAAGCTCAGTACTGTGTTATTCATGGTATTAAAGATACGGTGTCACCAAGGGCTTATCGGTATGCGTGCGAACAACAGATTTGGTTGAAAAATTTAGAAAAATCAGAGATTAATTATAAAAAAATAAGCTTATATAATGATACGGATGAAACAATCATAGAAGATACTCAAAAACTCTTTATCAATAATTTGTATTGCATAGACTACAGATTAGCGGATATGACGTCTCCGTTTGATTGGTTAAATAGGTTATATCAGGGATGGGCCTATACGTTTGATGATTATTATAGATGGTATAATGAATACATTGGTACGTCTAAGGAACTTGATAAATTCTATCAACGTTATCAAAGGGCTATTGAAAAAAAGTATGGTATTAAAGAGACAAAGACCAAGATAAAAAGCAAAGATGTATCAGTCGTTATTCAGGGGCCTGTAGAACGAGGGCTTATAGAAAAGTGTATCAAGAGTGTTCGAAAAAAACTTCCCTTCTCGGAAATTATTATTTCTACATGGGAGGGAAGTGATGTCAAAAATTTAGCATGTGATAAACTGATTTTAAATAAGGATCCCGGTACATTTCCTCTGACACTTAACGGGATTAACAACAATGTTAATCGGCAGATACTATCTACTCAAAGGGGAATAAATGCCTCTACTAGAAAGTATTGTTTAAAATTGAGAAGCAATGCTATTCTTGAAAATAATAATTTTTTGAATTTGTTGAATCAATATGATCGATATGATGATAAATTTCATCTATTAAAGCATAGATTATTAATTCCATCTTATTTTAGTAGAGATCCCAATGTCTACAAAAGTGGAATATATGCGAATAAATACATGAATATTAATTATCCGTTTCATCCGTCTGATATGGTTTTGTTTGGTTCAACCGAGGATATGAAGGACTATTGGAACATTCCTCTTTTGAAAGAACAAGATGTAAAAACAGTTTTTAAGGGAATATATGGAAAGTATATTCCGGAGCAATACATTTTTATAAAATTTTTAGAGAAAAAGGGAATCCGTGTTAATTTAGCCTCCTATAATGATAATAATCCCCAAAACATAGAGCAGACAGAAAGATTTTTTGCTTCAAACTTTATTATGGTTGATTATGATACCTTTGGGATCGGCTGGCAAACAGATAAATTCTCTATTTTCCAAAATCCTCGAAGATTTTTATCATGTTATACTCCCTATAAATGGAAAGAATTATATAAAAAATATTGTGATTCAACGTATTGTAATAATTTTTTTGATACAGATATTTTTTATATTCAATTCTGTTTAAAATTGGAAAAGATTAGGAATCTTTTTAAGAAACAGCCTAAAAAACAAGTTTTGAAAAAGCTGGAAAATACCATTTTAATGCCAACATATCAAGGGCATTTTAAGTTTGTGAAAAGGTTTTTGAAAAGTACTGATAAGTTTTTGTTGGATAAAGATACGACAGAAATCGTTTTTGTTATTAATAAAAGCGAGGAAAAATTATTTAATAAAATTATAAAGAAGTATAAATCAAAATTACGTTTAAAGATAGTTTTCTTTGATGACATACTCAAATTTTATAAAATACCAGAAACTCCTGAGCAGATTTTAGAGCGATATGGGCGTTTTACATTCCAAACACTTAAGAAAATGTGTACGATGCTTTTCTTAAATAGGGAAGATTATCTTGTTTTAGATAGTGAAAGTTTGTTTGTCAGATCGACAAATATGAAGCAGTTAAAACAGACATTTTTTGAGAAACCTTTTATTTTGACCTCTCAAATAGATCTGACAAAACGGAATAGAGCATTTATGATATTTTGTGAGAACATCAACCATTTAATCGGTATAAAAAT
>CALXPF010000032.1 GCA_944390205.1 uncultured Alphaproteobacteria bacterium | reverse complement strand
GATGTGAATGAGCGAGGTGATTTAAATGGCAGTACCCCTCTCATGTATGCAACGGCTTATACGAAATTTGCTCAGGCCTTATTAGATCGAGGAGCCTATATAGATGCACAGGATTTTTATGGCAGAACATCGCTTTGGATTATTTCACATGCTCGAAATCATGCCGTTCGTTCGAGGGCTGAATTTAAAAATACGGCTCGTCTTTTGTTGGATCGAGGTGCAAACCCCAATATTGCTGATAACGAGGGGAAGACACCGCTCCATGTTTCGGCTTTAAAAGATCCCGAAATGGTCAAAATATTATTGCAATATCATGCCAGAACTGATTTAAAGGATAATTTTGGAAATCTTCCGTTGCAAGTTGTCTTGGATTCGGAAGAGTTGGAGGCTGATCGGGTTGCAATTGCTCGTGAATTGTTAGATTATGGAGCCAATCCCGATGAGCGAGATCAAAAAGGCGTTTATTTCTTACACAAAATTATAAGAGATCGAAAAAAAGACTGGGAAAAATTATTTTCTGTATTTTGGGAAAAGACTAAAAATCCGGATCAGCAAAATCGAGAAGGCGAAACGCTGTTGATGTATGCAATTGATCGGAGATATGATGAGGTTGTCAATAATATATTGAAAAGGGATATTTGTCCCAATGTTCAAGATACAAGCGGTTGGACGGCTCTTATTTTTGCCATTCATGAGAAAAATAACGATGTTGTTTCTTCTTTACTGAAAAAGGGTGCAGATCCCTGTTTACCGGATAATAAGAAAAAATCACCGCTTGCATATGCTCTTCAAGAAAGGTGTCTTAATATAGTGAAAATGTTATTAGATGCCGGAGCTGATCCGGAGGCTAAAGATATTTTTGGGAAAAAACCGAGAGATTATGCTGATTCCGATGATTTGGAGGAATATGATCGTTTGAGACAAGTATATTCTGTGCCGGAGTTATCTTATGCGGATGTGATGAATGAAGAAGACAATAAAAATATTTTGATAAAACTGCGAAAGCTGGGAAAACTTTATACGCCTCTTTTGAATGAAACGGTTGATACGGATAAAAAACTAACGGATGTTTATTTGATTCTCAAAAAATATGCGATGGGTGATCGAAAAAGTATATCTGAGCTTCAACGAATCTTTTTAAAACGAAGAGGCCAAATAAAGAGAGGCGATCATTCAATGGCTCCTGCTCTTCAAAGAAATATACTTCAACAAAATATTCGTGGTCGAGAGATCTAAGAGAGAATAGATAATGTTTATGTGAAAAAGGTGTGATATAACGAGATTGATCCATATAAAAATTATTTTTTGCATGAAGGATATTCGATAGAACCTGTTGAATGTACTGGATAAATTATGAAAGGGAATGCAATGTTTTTTGATTTGTTGGATGCTGTAGAAAAAAAGAATACAAAAAAGGCTTTGAGGTTAATTTCCTGGGGAATTGGTTTGATTGGTTCCAATAAGATTCCGGCTTTGATTTTGGCAGCCAGAACGAATCAAAAAGAGGTTGTTGAAGCATTTATCAAAGCGAAAGTGGACGTTAATGGATGTAATTGCTTTGGAGAAAGTGCATTAGAGGTAGCGATAGATCAGGGACATACGGAAATTGTTCAAATGTTGGTAAAGGCGAAAGCTTGGTTGAATTTTGGGGATGATGACTGGAAGACTCCTTTGGTGAGAGCAGTGGTATCCGGTCAGCGGGAAATAGCTCAAATACTGATAGAGGGGGGCGCAGATTTTTATATGAAAGATCTGGACGGTCGGAATGTCATGATGCTGGCTTCGGAAAGAGGACAAACGGACATTGTTTGTGATTTGATTCGTATGGGTGCAGGCGTGAATATTCAGGATAATGACGGAAAAACGGCTTTAATGAGAGCAATTGAAGCAGGAAAAGTAGATACGGCTCGGGCTCTCATTAAGGCCGGAGCCGGTATGGATATTCAAGATAAAGATGGAAAGACGGCCTTAATGATCGCTTCAGAAAGAGAAGTCGTGGATATTGTTAGAGCTTTAATTGAAGCAAAAGCAGATGTAAATATTCGAGATAAGGAAGGTAAAACGGCTTTAAGATGGGCTGTTGATTGTGAAAAAGAACACAGTCTTGACGCATTGATTGAGGGCCATGCGGATCTTGATATATCGGATGAAAACGGAAAAACACCGATTATGGCAGCCTTCTCTACACAGTCCTATGAGCAAGGGAAGGGAGAGGGAATTATCCGTGCTCTGATTGAGGCCCAAGCGGATCTCAGTATACGAGATAAACAAGGGCAAACGCTTTTAACAGGTGTCGTTTTACGAGATGATGTCAGAGGACTTCGTATTTTAACAGAAGCAGGAATGGATATAAATGAGTGCGATCCTCATGGGCGAACACCTTTAATGAGAGCCGTTATGGAGAAAAAAAACAAGGTAGCCAACAAGCTCATTCAAGCAGGTGCCAATCTTAATATGCAAGATAAAGAGGGGAAAACGGCCCTAATTTTAGCGGTATGTCAGGATGATATGGGAATGGTGAGAATGCTGATAGAAAATGGAGCGGATTTGAATGTAAAGGCATTAGAGAGGAAAACAGCTTTAGAGTATGCAAAAGAAAAAAATACGGATATGTTGAAATTAATTGAAACATTAACGAATGTGCGATCTCATATGTTAGGGTTTTCCTATGAAGATTTGATGAAATGTCTTTCATCAAAGAATATTTTGAAAAGTGCTATCGAAAAGTCAGACATTCCCTATGAGGATTTGCTTTTTCAGGTGAAAGGAAAAGAGAATTTAGAAGTACTATTAAAATTTGGATGTATTTCTGATATTTTTAGTATTCAATCAGTAGATAATTATGATAAATTAAAGACAATTTATCAATATGTGAATGATTATGTGACAGAACCCATATTAAAAAGAAAGCTTCAAAATGAGTTTATTAAAAAACAGGCTCTTTTAAGCAAAAGGAAGGACAGATAAGAAAGAGGATAAGATGTTTTTTGATTTGATGGAAGCGATAGGGAAAGGAAAAACAAAAAGAGCGTTGCGATTAATTTCATGGGGAATTGGTTTAAATAAGAGAGATATTTACCAGCGTTCACCGCTTATTGTTGCTGCTCTAACGAATCGGAAAGAAATTGTTGAAGCTTTAATTAAAGCAAATGTTGATTTAGATCAAATTGATTGTCATAAAAACAATGCTCTGATAACAGCATCTTGCTGGGGTCATTTTGAAATCGTTAGGGCTTTAATCGAAGCCGGAGCAGATTTGAATATAAAAGGAGAATGTGGCAGCACGGCCCTTATTACTGTTGCTCACAATGGTTATTGGGAGATTGCTCAAATTCTGATAGAAAATGGAGCTAATTTAAATATCCAAGATAAAAATGGTCAAACAGCATTGATGAGCTCAGTTGTAGAGTGGAGACCAAGGATTGTTCAAATGCTGATAGAAAAGGGGGCTAATTTAAATATTCAGGATGGGGCTGGACAAACGGCATTGATGAAAGCAATTAAAAAAGGAACGACAGAGATTGCTCAAATGCTGATAGAAAAGAGTGTTGATCTGGATATTCAAGACGGAAGCGGTCAAACAGCCTTGATGAAGGCAGTTATAGAGGAGAAAACAGATATTGCTCAAAAGTTGATAGAATCTGGAGCTGATCTGGATATTCAAGATAGAGATAGTGGCACAGCATTGATGAAAGCCATTGAAAAAGGAACAACAGAGATTGCTCAAATGCTGATAGAGAAGGGTTCTGATCTGAATATTCAAGATAAATATGGACAAATAGCACTGATGAAAGCTGTTGAAAAAGAGGAGACAGAGATTGCTCAAATGTTGGTAGAAGCCGGTTCTGATGTGAATATCAGAGATAAAGAATCTCAAACCTCTCTAATGAAGACTTCGGAGTTAGGATGTACACGAATAGTTCGTTTGTTAGTAAAAGCCGGAGTTGATGTGAATATTCAAGATGAGAAGGGGAGAACGGCATTAATGAAGGGAGCCACTCAGGATAGGACAGAAGTTTTGAGAGTGTTGGTATCAGGAGGAGCGGATGAAACAATTCGGGATCACGAGGGGAAAACAGCATTAGATTATGCGAAAGAGAATAACCGTTTGGATAATATAGATTTTCTTGAGGAAATTGAGAAAGCTCAAAGGAGCTTATCAAATATTCCTTATGATCATGTCATGAAACATTTATCCTCTCAGAATGTTCTAAGTGAGTTAATTGATCGATCGGATATTTCGTATAACGAATTGAGAAATCAGTTAAAAGAGAAAGAAAATTTAGAACTGTTGCTAAGTTTAGGGTGCGTGTCAGAGATTTTGAAAGTTCGATCGATAGATGATTATGAGAAGTTAAAGGAAGTTTATCAGCAGTTAAGTAGTTATGTACAACAAGATCCAATGACAAAAAAGAAAATACAATCTGCGTTTATCCGAAGAAGGTCGCTTTTGACGGATCAGAAAAGAACACTTGATTCGCATGGTCATGAAAGGGCATAAGATGTTTTTTGATTTGATTAAAGCCATAGAACAGAAAAATACGAAAAGAGCATTGAAATTGATTTCATTGGGAATCGGCCTTAAGAGCTGTGATCCTCTCTCTAAAGAAACGCCACTGATGATTGCGGCAAGAACAAATCAAAAAGAAATTGTTGAAGCTTTGATCAATGTAAAAGTAGATTTAAATCAAGTCAATTATGGGAAAAAAACAGCCTTAATAAAAGCATCTAGCCTAGGTAATTTGGAAATTGTGAGAGCGCTAACAGACGCAGGAGCCGATTTGAATGTAGAAGATAGATATGGTAGAACAGCTTTGATTGTTGCTCTTCAGAGTAATCATGTGGAGATTGCTCAACTGTTGATAGAAAAAGGGGCAGATCTCAATATTCAAGATGAAAACGGTCAAACGCTATTGATGAAAGTGACAGAAGGAGAGACAGAGATCGCTCAACTACTGATAGAAAATGGAGCAGATCCTAATATTCAAGATAAATATGGCCGAACAGCATTGATAAGAGCACTTGAAAAAGAGGAAACAGAGATCGCTCAAATGTTGATAGAAAATGGAGCAGATCCTAATATTCAAGATAAATATGGGCAAACGGCCTTGATGAAAGCGCTTGAAAAAGAGGAAACAGAGATCGCTCAATTGTTGATAGAAAGAGGGGCGGATTTCAATATTCAAGATAAATATGGGCAAACAGCATTGATGAAGGCGGCTGAAAAGGGAGAAACAGAAATTGCCCAACTACTGATAGAAAGAGGGGCGGATTTCAATATTCAGGATAAATATGGACAAACAGTATTGATGGAGGCTTCCGAGAACTGGGGAATAGATATTGCTCAAATTCTGACAGAGAAGGAAGCTGATTTAAATCTTCAGGATAAATCGGGTCAAACGGCATTGATGAAAGCATCGAAATCAGGATGTACAAGGATCGTTCGTTTATTAGTGAAAGCCGGAGCGGATGTGAATATTCAAGATGGAAAGGGAAGAACGGCATTAATGAAGGGGGCTGCTCGGGGCAGTGCGGAAATTTTGAGGGTGTTGGTATCAAGAGGAGCTGATGAGACGGTTCGAGACATGGAAGGGAAAACAGCGTTAGATTATGCGAAAGAAAAGGAGAGATTAGATAATATAGATTTTCTTGAGGGAATTAAGAAAGCACGAGTTTGTTTATCAGGAATTCCTTATGAGCAGATAATAAGGCATTTATCCTCTCAAAATATTTTAACAGAGTTGATTGATCGATCGGGAATCTCATATGAAGAATTAAAAAATAAATTGGACGAGAAAGAGAATTTGGAGTTGTTGTTAAGCTTGGGAGGAGGATCGGAGATTTTGAAGGCGCAATCGATAGATGATTATGAGAAGTTAAAGGAAGTTTACCAACAGTTAAGTGGCTATGTACAAGATCCAATAATAAAAAAGCAGATACAATCTGCGTTTATTCGAAAAAAATCTCTTTTGACGGGTCAGGAAAGAATAACTGATCAACGTGGACATGAAAGGGAATAAAATGTTTTAATTTGAGTAGCTTGTTTCAAAAGAGGGAAACTAAAAAATCCTCACTCATACATATGATCAAACAGTACTCATAAACGGAGGGAAAATCTTAAATTAAGAATGGACAACTATTTAAAAATAAGAGACAATGAAAATATATAACGGTGATATTTTGGATTTTATAAGAGTTTGAGTATGAAAAATAGATTAACAGAACAATTATTTGATGCCATTCAGGAAAATGTCGAACATTTAATTCCTAATCTCGTTCAGAAGGGGGCTGATTTGGAAGGGCATAATAAAATCGGAAAAACACCGCTGGTTTTTGCCGCATATGAAAATCGTTCAAATATCGTAAAAACCCTTCTTTCTTTGGGAGCACAAATTAACGCTCAGGATGAATTCGGTCAAACTGCTTTGATGGAGGCCGCCTATTTAAATTATGCCGATATTGTTCAAATCTTACTTGATAATCATGCCAAAACGGAAATTAAAGATGAAAAAGGACGGACGGCTATGATATTAGCCGCTCAAATGAATTGTCCCGACATTATCAAATTGTTGGCTGAACATGGGGCAAATTTGGAAGCAAGAGATACATTCAAGCGGACACCGTTGTTATTCGCGGCCAATGAGGGGAATGAAAAAGCTGTTGATATGTTGTTGAAAAAAGGAGCGCAGGTTAATGCGGTTAATCGTATCGGACAAACAGCTTTGATGAAGGCGGTTGAAAAGGGATATAAAGGCGTTATCAGAAAATTGTTTAAATATGGAGCCTCTTTAGGTAATGAAGGACAAATTGTCGGTAATGTTTGGATGTATGTTAACACATCTTATGTTGAGAAGCTCTTGTTGGAGCTGATACATAATAAAGAAGAGGCAATGTCAAAATTATCTTCTCTTTCTTATGATGAGCTCATTGATGAGAGTAAAAGTAAGGAAATTTTGGCTGATTTATTTAAGACCGGAAGTTTGAGCGCCGTTTTGCGAGCACCGTGCCTGAGCAATTACGATCAATTAAAATCGGCGTATAAGCTGGTCACAAAATATCTTAAAGAGGATCCGTTTCTCCTTAGAAGAATTCAAGATGTTTTTACAAAACAAAGTGTGGATTTAAGATGTGGTAAAGCAATATCGAAAAATAGATGTTTGACAAATAATATTTATTCCGGTCTTGAAATCCGACGAAATATAAGGTCATAGGGGAAAACCAAAATGAACGAACATTATGAAAAAATAGGGAAAGCGATTTATGATAAAAATGAAGAAGAAGCATTAGCGTTGATTCGAAAAGGAGTTAATCCGGATCTTGGTGAATCTTTATTAATTGATGCTACCTTCAGAAATTTAAAAAAAGTTGTTTTGGCGTTATTGAACCAAGGAATTTCAGTCGAATCAAACACGATGACCAATGAAACACCGTTAATGATTGCTGCTGAAAAAGGATATAGGGAATTGGTGGCTTTGTTTCTGGAGCGGGGTGCTGATGTTCATGTGAAAGATATCCGTTCAAAAGAAACACCTCTTATGAAAGCGATAGAAAATAAGCACACAGAGATAGGAATTATGTTGCTTGAAAACGGAGCCTTCCCAAACGATAAAGATAAAGACGGAGTCCCACTCTTTTTAAAAGCCATTACGACTCGAGATAAAGCGTTAATCCAAAAGTTTTTGGAAAAAGGGGCTGATGTTAATGTCAGAGATAATAGCGGAAACACGGCGTTAAGGATATTATCAGATCATCTATCTGTTTGGAATTTAGAAGAAATTCCGGCTATTGCGGAATTGTTGTTATCTTACGGTGCCGAAGTAAACGCTCAAAATAATGATGGAACAACGCCCCTGATGGAAGCTTCCTTTTGGGGTGAAGAGAAGATGGTCCAGATTCTTTTATCTCATGGTGCCGATCCTTTCTTGCGGGATACTGTGGGAAATACAGCTCTTCATGAGGCAACTCAGAGTGGAAATTTAGACCTTTTTAAACTATTGTGGAGTCAAGGGTTTGATGTGGATGATCGCAACAATAATGATGAAACGCTCTTAATGAGCGCTGTCAGAGGGGAATCACCGGAAATTATGAATTTCTTATTAAATCAAGGAGCAAATGTTGATTGTCAAAATAAGAAAGGTCAAACTCCCTTGATGATTGCTATGGAAAGTATTTATCGAGAATCTGCTTCCTATTGCTTAGTGACTTCTCTTCTTTTAGATGAAGCTCCGGATTTACAAGTAAAAGATCATCAAGGTAAAGTATTTGCGGACTATGTTCAAGATTTAATGAAGAAAAAAAGAAAAAACATTTTAGATAACATATTCTATAAAGAAGTAACCCGATCTAAAGTATTCATTCAAAAGTTTTTGGAAAAAGATATCCTTCCAATGAGTGTGTTGGATCGGATTCTGGATCTTATGAATGAAGAACAAAAAAGACAAGATAAATGGAATAATTTGAAGTTCTCCTATCAAGAAATTACAGATCCGAAAACATCAAAACTTATTTTTAAGACTCTTTTGAGGTCTGGTCAGATTTCTCATATTTGTGAAGCTGATTGTATTACAAATTATGAAAAGTTAAAAACACTTTATTCTCAAGCCAAATTAAATATTAAAGATGGGAAAATATTGGCTAAAATTCAAAAAGGATTTATATCTAAAAGGCAGTCTTTAGAAAATTTCCCCAATTCCTCCTTGGTAGGTATGACAAAAAAAATAACGTCTTCTCCACTATTTCAAATATGCAATCGTCTTTTTGAACGGCGGAAGGAAAAAGAAAGATAAAAAAAGAGATGACTTTATTGCCGTTGTTTCGGGTATTCGGAATGTGAAAATAAGATTTTTATTAACTTATTGAAATAGAGAAGATGAAACAGATGATGGATCAGAAAAGCAGAGATCTTTTTAATTTTATTTTAGAAGGGAATGAGGCTAAAGCTATCGATTTGATTCAAACCGGACTTCCTTTGAATACTCAGGATGATCAAGGGTTGACGGCGTTGATGATCGCTTGTTTGAGAGACAGGAATAAAGTGGTGACGGCTTTATTAAAAGCAAATGCAGACCTTCATCTCAAGGATAATCGTGGACGAACGGCTCTTCATTTTGCTACGGATAACGGAAATCTTTCAATTATTGAGGCTCTGCTTCAAAAGGGGGCTGATCCGACTGTTTGTGATGAACGTATTTATTCTCCCTTTTTTTGTGCCGTTTCAAAACCGGATTTATCTCTGATCAAATTTTTTTTGAATAAAGGGGTCAATCCGAATATCACCGCTCCGAATCAACTTTATCCTCTCCATATGGCGGTTCAAAAATATGATTTTACGTTGGTTGATCTTCTTTTGAGATATGGGGCCGATCCTAATGTTAAAAATCAACAGGGAATTACACCGCTGATGATCGCTTCTGTTTTTGATGATGTTTCCACGGGATCTGTTTTGATGAATTATAACGCAGATATTAATACACAAAATACAGAGGGTAAAACAGCTTTGATGCTTGCTGTCAAATGGCATTCTTTTAAGATGATTGATTTTTTGTTAAAACAGAACGGTGATCTGTCTTTAAAAGATTTAGAGGGAAATACGCCATGGGATTATATACAAAAATATTGCATAAAAAACCTTTATAATTTGTGGCCCTTGCTTCAACCGGATAGAATTTCTTATCAGGACTTATCCGATGAACAAAAAAATAAAGATATTTTTTTACTTTATAAAAGATTTGAAAAATTACCAAAAATTTTGGAATTAAATTGTATTGATACTTATGAGAAATTAAAAAATATTTATTCTCAAATCAAACGATATATTCCTAAAAATAAGGATATTTTGAGGAAGATTCGACATTCTTTTATAAGAAAACAAATATTATTCAAATATAAAAATGAAAAAATAATTCAGCAAAAGCGGTATATGAACAAAATCGATTTTTCGGCAGATGTCAGAAAGGTCATTATAAAATGGTGTCAATTTTTAAAAATAAGAGATAGATAATAAGAAAATAATGAACGGGATATATATCGGTGAATAAATACGAGGTTAGAAAATATGAAAGATAAGATATTATTTCAGCAAGAAGAGGCCTTTTTAAAATCTGCGGAATATGGCTATACGGAGAGCGTTCAAGATTTTTTAGATTTGGGGGTTGATGTAAATGCTCAAGACCCTAAAAATCAGGAAACCGCATTGATCAATGCAGCGGCTTGCGGACAGATTGAAATAGTTGAGATTTTGTTGGCTCATCAGGCAGATGTTAATTTGCAAGATAAATGGGGGCATACGCCTCTTATGATGGCGGCTTTGAGGGGATATTCAAAAATTGTTGAAAAATTGATTGCAGCCGGTTCTGAGGTAGATATATCCGATGAAAACGGATGGACGGCTCTTATTCATTCATCCGAAAGAGGATATCTGGAAAGTGTAAAACTTTTGTTGGATAATGGTGCGTCTATGGAGGCTCGTGAAAACTGGTGGAAAAGAACCCCCTTAATGGTTGCCGCCGGTAGTGGACAGACGAAACTTGTTGAGTTATTATTGGATCGGGGAGCTCAAATTGATTGTCAAGGGAAACAGAGATTGACGGCTCTTTTATATGCCGCACGAGAAAATAAAGAAGAAATTGTTCATTTACTGTTAGATCGGGGAGCCAATCCCAATTCTGAGGATAGTCGGGGAAACACAGCTTTAGAATATGCGCGTCAAAATAAAAATTATAATTTGGAAGCATATATTAAAAAGGCACAAGAAAAAGCTGTTTCGCTTCTACTCTCTCAATGGCCATTGAAACGCTTGATCAATCCTCGTTATAATAAAAAATTACTAAAAGATTTAGGGCGTCTCGGAGAATTTTCTCGAATGTTTGATGCCGGTTGTCTGGATAGTTATGAAAAATTAAAGCTTATCTATAAAACAATCATTCAATCTCCTTATTTTTCAAAAACCTATTTAAGCTGTATTCAAAAGGCATTTATCAATAAACAAAAGTCACTCGGAGAAAAAATCAATCAATCACGAGAACATTTATCGCCTCAGATTCATAAAATAAACACGTCTTCTCAATATCTGAAAAGCGCCGTGTGTAAAAGTAAAGAAAACGAGAATGAAGGATAATAATTGACAAAATAATTATTTATGATAGACTAAGTATTGTCAGCGATTTCCGAGATAAAAGAGTTTTATGCTCTTTCATGGGAGTGGTCTGAACTTTTTATTTCTTTTAAATCAGAGAGGAAAACGGATGAATATAGCTCAGCAATTATTTAGTGCGATTGAAGATAGGGATGAAAGCACGGCTTTGGATTTGATTGAACAGATACCCTCTGATAATTTTAATGCGTATTTAGGTGAAATTGCTCTTTTGGAAGCTTCTTCTCAAGGTCAAAAAGCGGTTGTAAATGCCTTGTTGAACAGAGGGATTCAACCGGATGTACGGGATGAGGAGGAGGGGTTAACACCCTTGATGTTTGCTGTCGCTCGTGGGCATGCGGATATCGTTAAGTATTTGATTGCTCACGGGGCTTTGGTTAATTTACAAGATAAAGAGGGTCAAACGGCATTAAAATACGCCGTGAAGTTTACCCGTCCCGAAATTGTTGAGATACTTTTAGCTGCGAAAAGTGATGTTAATCTTTCGGATATTCAAGGAGAAACCCCGCTTATGTTAGCTGCTCGAAACGGATATGTGACGTTGGTTCGATCTTTATTAGAAAGCGGTGCCAGTATTGATGTTCAAGATTGCAAGGGTGAAACGGCCTTGATGAAGGCCACAGACAGAGATAATTCGGCGGTTGTTGATATTTTATTGAAACATAATGCAAATGTTAACATTCAATCAAATAAAGGTCAAACTGTTTTAATGAAGATGTCTGAAAAGGGATATCTTGAATCTTCCGAAATTTTGTTGCAGCGGAATGCCGATATTGATCTTCAAGATAGAAATGGAATGACCGCTTTGATGAGTGCAGCCCTAAAGGGACATTGGGAGGTTGTCAAAGCATTACTATCTCGAGGGGCTAATCCGAATTTGCAGGATAAAAATGGGATGACTGCTTCTATGTTTGCGGCAAAAGGAGGATCTTACGGTGCGTTGAAGTATTTGTTGGATGCACATGCCGATATTCAGCTGCGTGATAAAAATAATCTGAGTGTCTGGGATTATGCGTATCGATTAGAAAATCAATCTTTGATAGAATTGCTTCGAAAAGATAGGGAGAAGAAGGAGACTCAAGAAATATCTTCCTTAGCTCGAACAAATCATTTCTATGCGAGTAAACGAGGACGATAAAAGTCCGGAAAAAAGATAACAAACCAGATTTTTACACACATATAAAAAAGCACTCTTTGAGAAATAGAAAAGGATAATCTCCCCTTTCAAAAGGAGATTTTCGGTTAGAAGAATACATTAAAGAGAAACAAGCACCCAAGTGTCCCCAACAAGGCCATGATAAAGAGTATATAATCAGAAATAATTCCAAATAATCTGGATTTTATGTTATAGAAAGTGGCCGTATCCAATATGATCCAGCTAATAACACGGCAAGCAACCACGACTAAGAAGGCAATAAGATAGATGTGGGAAGACAGTAAGAATACCGATAAGGGAGTTGTTTCACTTTGAATGTGATACAACCACAAGGCCATCCCAATTCCTAAAAGAGATACAAAATGAAATTCAAAAATAGAGCTAAATATAGATTTTAAATTCATTTTTATTCTCCTTTTTTAGCGGCGTCTTCTACGACGTAGGATTCGTTTTTTGGACTTTTGGGAGGCATCAATAACTGATCCCACTGCGGCTCCGGTGAGAAGGGCGGGAGAGACTTCAGCTAATAAGGGTGAC
>CALXPF010000031.1 GCA_944390205.1 uncultured Alphaproteobacteria bacterium | reverse complement strand
AAATAGCCTCTCCAACCGCTGTTCCCATGGAACCACCCATAAAATTAAAGTCAAATACACCGACTACGGCGTTATGTTCGCCGATTTTACCATGAGCAACAACAATGGCATCTTCCGTCTTTGTTTTTTTTCTGGCCTTTTTAAGACGATCCGTATATTTCTCCAGATCGGAGAATTTAAGAGGATCTTCCTTGACTTTCGGAAGTTGGATGAGTGTATACTCTTGATGGTCAAACAACATATCCAACCGCTTGAGCGGAGGCAATCGAAAATGATGATCACAATGCGGGCATATATAATCTGATTTTTCAACTTCCGCATGAAACAGCATTGTACCGCAGGAAGGACAACGATCCCAATAATTGTCCGGAATATCTTTTTGACGGGCAACAGTTTTTACCGTCGGTCGTGTCAGCCGTGTAAACCAATTCATTGCTGATCTTCTTATTTCTTTTTATTTAAGGCATCACAAATGGACTTTCCGGCTTTAAAGAAAGGAACTTTCTTCTCGGCAACTTGAACCGAAGCTCCCGTTTTGGGGTTGCGACCTTGACGCGCTTTTCGTGTCCGAACGGACAAAACACCAAAGCCACGTAATTCAACACGATTTCCCTGAATTAACGCTTTGCTGATTTCATTGAAAACAGTCGAAACCAAGTGCTCGGCATCTGCTTTATTTAAATTACTTTGATTGGCAATTTTAGTAATTAACTCTGATTTAATCATGGTTCTTCCTTTCCTTGTAGTCATGAAAATATTCATACTTTTTTTTCGTGGATTTGTCAAGTCATTGAATGATGAAAAATATATGTAAAATCCGATTGATAATTTTTATTTTCGTTTTTGTTTGGATATCTTTGTTTTGGACGTTGCCTTTTCGGGAGTGGCTTTCGGAAGCTCATTTTGGCGCAGTTTTTCTCGAATTGATTTTTTCATATATTTCATAATCAAAAGGCGAATAACGATAACTCCGATAAAAATAAGTAAAAAACGACCGGGATGGCTATTTGAGAAAACAAGAGCTATAAAAATAAGCAGAAAAATACGTAAGGCACCGGATAAGAATAAAAATAGATTTTTGTGCTGAACTCGGGGTAATGTTAATATTGTTTGCCATAACAAATAAAAATAAACGATTCCTAAAGCGAATCCGATTGAAATAAATATTAAAATTTCTTTATAGGTTAAATCAGACATTAAATTATTCATTGTTTTTTCTTTCGTATTTTTGAATCAAATAATTTTGATGTAATTTTTCGGTTCATAAATTTTTCTTGTTTTGTGACTAATTTGTAGGTTATCTTAGATTATTTCCTTTTAAAGATCAAGGATTATTTAAAGGGGGCTTTTCTTCCCTTCCCAAATTTATAGCCGACAAGAACTTATTTTGAAATATTGTAAATGGAAAAAACGGTGGATATTAATGACCGTTTTAGTCGGCACAGGGTATTTGATTTTTGAAAAGATCAATATCTTATTATCTGTTATCCACCGCCGGAGAATGATAATGTCGTTTTTCAATCGGATGATAAATCGAATACAACATTTAATCTCCTAAAGAAGAATATTTTCTTATATTCAAAATTGCAATTATTTTCTTTATGTCTATTTATTTAAAATATAAATTTATTGTTTTTTTATGTATTTTTTTTAAAAATATATTTAAATAAAAATACAATATATTTTTTATATATTTATTTTTATTTAAAATAAACTAAAATCTCTTTATTCAATAGTTAAATTTAAATTTTTTGTCTGAAATAGAAAATCATATTTGATTATAAAGAGAAAAAAAGATTGGACAAAGTATAAAATCTTAACTTTTTTATCGCATATATATTAAAAACTTTACAATTTATAATTGTGGCTCAGAATTTTTTTCAAAAAAAGGGGCACTCTTAACTGAGCGCCCCCAATCAATGACATCAAAACGATGATGCTTTATTATAAAGCGGATTTTGATTTTTCGACCAAGGCTGCAAATGATTGCTTGTCATTTAAAGCTAAATCAGCCAACACTTTTCGATCTAAAGCGATGCCGGCTTTAGCCAAACCGTTCATAAAACGGGAATAAACCATTCCGTTTTCACGAACGGCAGCGTTAATACGAACAATCCATAGCTGACGAATTTCCGTCTTTTTCTTGCGACGATCACGGTATGCATATTGAAGGCCCTTTTCAACCTTTTGTTTTGCAACCGTAAAGACCTTGGAATTACGTCCGCGATAGCCTTTTGCTAATTTTAAAATTTTATTATGTTTTGCACGAACAGTTGTGCCACGTTTTACTCTTGCCATGGTAATCTCCTTATCCGATCAGATATTTTTTAATAATCTTTGAGGCAACATCACTTAAGATAGTGCAACCTCTTGAGTTTCTCTTCATTTTTTGTGATTTACACAGCAAGTTGTGTCTTTTAAAGCATTGAGTTCCTTTGACTTTTCCCGTGCTTGTCAATGAGACACGCTTTTTAACGGAACTTTTTGATTTTAATTTAGGCATTTTCTTAAATCCTTTGTTTAAGTTAAACACACAACCGGAAGGCAGCCTGAGAATTGAGCCTTTTTGGTTGAACGCATTGTTTATATCGTATTTTTATCTATTTGTCAAGAAGGATTTGTATTTCGGCACCTTTTCTTTAAAAATTAGATTGATTTTTATATAAAGTTTGTATAAGCTTTAAAAAGTTGGTGTAATATCCGAAAGATGATTTTACAAAGTAGGTGAATCAATGAAAAGTGTGGAAGAACGATTGGTTGATTTAGAACTTTGTGTTTTAGATCAAGATAAGATGTTGGATGATCTCAATCATGAGCTCATCAGGATGTCTCACCTTGTTGATTATTTACTTTCCCAAAACAAAATATTGCGGGAGGCTTTGAAAGAAAGTCCCGTAAAGCCCCTGAGCGAAGAAACAAAACCCCCTCATTACTAATGGAGTGATAATGAAAATTTTTTTAAAAACATTAAATATACTTCTTATTATTGTGATTATTATTCTTCTTTTACTTTTTGGGGATCATTCTCCAAAACCCGAGAAAGAATATCGATTTTTGGTCTGTGTTTCCAGTTTTAAAAGGCCGATTTTTTTATCCGGTCAGATTTTTAGGTTTATGAATCAAACGTACCCTTATTTTGATATGAGTGTTTCCGTTAAGGGGGTTCCGCCTCAAATTGTTTTAAATACGTTTATGAAAGAATGGATTCCCTTTATTCAACAAGGGAAATTAAAGATTCGTTTTGATGAAAATCGGGATCAATTTAATAATTTTTTAGATACCGTTCGAGATGTTGATTTAAGTAAATATGATTATTTTTGTAAAGTGGATGATGACGATTGGTATGCACCCGAATACTTGGAAAAAGTTAATTTAGCTCTGAATCAAGAGGATGATATTAAAATTTCTCATTCAAAAAAGGCTTTGATTCTAACGGAAAATGATGCGACCACCGTTTTTAGTAAAAATAATGTGCTGTTATCGGGCCCGACCATGTGTTTTTCCAGAGATGTGATAGAAGATTTACTGTTCCTTGAAAAAAATCCGAAAGAAATTGATAAGAGAGGGTATCGTCCGTATTTGTACAGAAGAGAAGATAACCTGTTCCATCAAATAGCACGAAAGAAAGGGAAACAGCAGTATCGTCAGGATGAGTTCCAAGTTATTTACGGTTGGCAATATCATTCCGTGATGAGACCTAAGAAAAAGAAAGATGAAAACTGATTTGGGATAAAAACAAAAAAGCCTGAAATATGTTCATATATTTCAGGCTTTTTTTATCGCAATCCGTTCGTTTTCATTTTACGGGGCGAATCAAGTCGCAGATAACTCCATGCAGTGTTTTGATTTCTGATTTTGTAAGTTGATTTCTGGTAAAAATATTTCTTAAATTTCTTCTCATTCGTTCTTTTTTGTCGGCAAACCGAAAATATCCTCTTTTTTCCAGTTCGGTCTCTAAATGATTAAAAAAAGAAATAAATTCCTCCTTCGAGGCCATATCGGATCCCCCTGTTTCAAGATGGGAGATAAATTGTTTCTCTCTGCTTTTAAACCATTCATATCCCATGATTAAGACGGCTTGTGAGAGATTAAGGGAGGAATGAACCGGATTGAGAGGAATTTCAACGAGCGTATTTGCTAAAATCAGTTCTTCATTTAAAAGACCGGTTCGTTCAGCACCGAATAGAATAGCTGTTTTAATGCCTTTTTTTTGTTGCTCATTAATCATTGAAACAGCTTGTTCCGGATCAATAACCGGTTTTGTCATATCTCGTTGTCGGGCGGTCGTTGCCAAAACATAAGAAATATCCGATAAAGCTTCTTCCAGTGTCGGAAAAACTTGAGCGTTTTCTAAAACCGAAAAAGCTCCGGAAGAGGCGGCTTTTGCTTTCTCATTGAGGTGATCTTCTCTGGGGTGTACCAATCTTAACCGAGAAAGGGCACAATTCATCATCGCCCTTGCAACCATACCCATATTTTCCGAGAGTTGCGGGCGGACCAAAATAATATAGGGTTCAAAATCCCGTGGTGTGCTTTTAATTGCTTTCATATTATAAATTCTCAAAAATAATCCGGATTGAGCTTGTATGAGCGAATTCCCAGGCGTTTATTGAGTTTAATCTGCTCTTGACGAATATGCGTATATTCACTGCCGGTTAATCCATACGGCCCCGTTGATATTTGTCGAATACCCAGATCGGTATTGTCGGGTTTTTGTTTAAGAGTAGGCGGAAGAGACGGATCGGTGTAATCAAAAAGAGTTGGCTCTTGGGTCTGTTGATCTTGTTCCAGTTTGTCTTTGAGCTTTTGAGACCAATAAGCGGGAGAAGATGAATTCAACTGAACATGTCTGGAGAATTGATCAAAAGAGCCGATGGGATCTTGTTGAATAATCGAAGAAATTTGTGTTAGGTCTTTATCTTCCAAGTCGTAACGGATCGGTCTGGCTTTTTGGAGATTATCTTCTAACTGTTGAAATTGCTCCGGAGAGTGTCTGTTTTTTTCTCTTTGTTCATTTAAAAAGGCTTTTTGTTTTTCGGAAAACCTTTGATCGGTCTCTTTGGCTCCTCGAAATAACATTTTTGTATAAATGGGCGAGGCCAAAAATTCCGTGTCCAAAGAGGATTTTATTTTTTCTCTGGCCTCTTGTTTCATCTCTGCCAGGCTTTTTGTCTCAGCCAAAAGAGGGGATCCTAAAAGAAAAGTTATGCAAAAAAAACACGTTTGAAAAAATAAAGATTTTTGTGTCATATTATCTTCTCGAATCAATAATTCTTAAAGAATTGGTGATTAGATTTTCTATATCAAATCCGGTATTTTTTTCGAATATCTCTGCAAAGCTGACGGAAGCCACCGCTACCGGATTAGAAGAATTTTCCAGCATAATCATGGATTTTAAAATTTCTCTTTTTAAGCGAGCAGGGGCGGTATTGATGAGCTCATCCAACCCATCCGGAATTTTATATCCTAAATTTCTCAGGTGTTGTGTCATCAGAAGCATATTGGTAATATTAACATCGGGAGCAATCATCTCTTGACCTCGAGCCGTTGTATAAGTTGTATTCGTCCCGATATAATCCGGTGTCGGAATATTCATCATGTTTCCGGAATAGATATTGTTATTTGCTTTTATCGAGGGAGTTGATTTCGCTTTTGCCCGATCCATTTTATCTTGCAAGGCGGATTTATTAGCCCAAGGATCGGCAGCCAATTGTGCCGAAGCGGAACTATGAAGCAGAAAAACAATTCCACACGCCATCAGAAAAAGTTTAATCATGTGTATATCCTTTCTTAGAGTGGATTGAGACGACTTTTTGCTTGGAGAAAGAAAGACTCTCTCTTTTAAATTTAAAGAAAAAGTAAACCGACATCGGAATTGACAGCAGGTAGAAAAGGCCTAAAACAGAAAGTGTCATCCATGTATAAGAAATCAAACCGGCAATCACAAACAAAATAAACAGATGTAAATAAATTGTGTATTTTTGGCTAAAGCGGATATGTTTCAAGCAAAGAGTCGGTATTTTACTGGCCATCATAATACCGCTGAAAATTAAGAAGAGAGAGACGAATACGGGATTTCTGAAAAATTCGTATTCTCCGTTAAATGCCAACCAAAAAATAAGAGGCATGATTGTCAGATAGGCTCCGGCCGGTGCGGGCACCCCCATAAAAAAATATTTCCAGTAAGAGGGTTGTTGCGTGTCTAAAAGCGTGTTAAATCGAGCCAATCGAGAGGCACAACACATGGAAACAAATAAAACGATACCCCAATAAAGACCAACCGCATCAGAGCGGACGGCTAAATTTTGTAAAACATTGATTCGTGTTTCTTGATCCATTGTCCATTGATACATTAAAAATGCGGGGGCTACTCCAAAGCTTACAAAATCGGAAAGAGAATCCAATTCGGCCCCGAATTTTGATGAAACATTCAAAAGACGTGCGACTTTCCCATCTAAAAAATCAAAGACGCCTGCCAATGTAATAAATAAGACCGCTAACTGCCATTGCCCCCAAAACGCCATATTCAGCGAGGAAACACCAAACGCTAACGCCAACATCGTGACGGCATTCGGAAAGAGCGGTCTGATTTTAATTTCTTTTCCCGACATGATTACTCTCCCTATCTTGATTTATCTAAATCCGACAGGTCCGCCAAAATTGTTTCGCCGGCGATGGCTGTTTGTCCCAGTGAAACTTTTGGATAAACACCTTCCGGTAGAAAAACGTCCAATCGACTGCCAAAACGGATTAACCCAAAAACTTGCCCTGCGGTTAATGTGTCGTCTATTTTTAAAGGACAGTAGATACGGCGTGCAATCAATCCGGCAATTTGAATAAATCCGATCTTTTGCCCCGTCTTCATTACAAGACCGATCTCCTGACGTTCATTATCTTCACTGTCTTTATCTGCGACATTCATGAATTTTCCCGGTCTGTAGTTTAAAGCATAGACGGTTCCGGAAACGGGAGTACGATTGACGTGGACATTAAAAACGCTCATGAAAATGCTGATTCTTAACAGCGGTTTTGTCCCTAATTGCAATTCTTGTGGTGGAACAATGTATTTGATATTGCTGACAATTCCGTCTGCCGGAGATATAATCAGACTTTCTCCTTTCGGGGTAATGCGTTCCGGATTACGGAAAAAGTAGAATGCAAAAGCAATCAGGGGCGCCCCAAAAATCCAAATAAAGGGGAACAAAAGACCCAAAACCAATACAATGCCAATAATGACGCCGACAATTTTATATCCTTCCGGATGAATGGGGGGAAACAGATATCTTTTGATAGAAAGATCGACATGATTCTCGGGAAGAGAGCCTGTTTCCGTAAAAAGCTCTCTTTTTTGCGTTTCCTTATTGACGGTTGAGTACAAAGAGGGGCTTTGTTTAGTGCTTTGGGACTCTTTTTTAAGAGTCTCTTTCATATTACCTTTGACGGCATATTTGGCTTTAGCCTTTGATTTTGATATTTTTTTTGTCATTTTGCATTCCTTTCGGCTTTTATTCTAGTTTATTTTTAAAATAATTTCAAAACATTTTTTTATATTTTTTTAAAAGCCTGCGCCGGCGGAAAAATACTTCTTGACAAATACGACGAAGTATTATAAAAGATCAAGGCAAAGGAGCCCAGATGGCGAAATTGGTAGACGCGCTAGCTTCAGGTGCTAGTCCTGTCAAAGGGGTGGAGGTTCGAGTCCTCTTCTGGGCACCATTTCCTTATGCTTTTTGAATTATCCGACTGCTTTTGATTAAATTTTTTGTTGTAAGCATTTACGCGATGTTTTTTATTGTTTGCTTTTTATGTTATTTTGATGTATAAAACTGTCACTGAAAAAGAAGAGGAGAATATGCCGAAAATTTACGTTTATAAAGGAGACCTTCCGGAAAATATTCGTTTCGATACGATGGTGGCGGTTGACACGGAGACCATGGGGTTGAATTTGCATCGAGACCGCCTTTGCTTGGTTCAATTGGGAGACGGACACCAAAATGCTTATTTGGTCCAGATTCAAAAAGGAGTTGATTGCCCTCATCTGAAGAGAGTGTTGACTGATCCCAATATTTTAAAAATATTTCATTTTGCACGGTTTGATGTCGCAAAAATTTTAAATGATTTGGGGATATTGGTTGCTCCTGTTTATTGCACCAAGATTGCCTCTAAACTATGTCGAACATCTACATCTAATCATGGTCTTAAGTCACTGTGTTCCGATCTTTTGGGCGTCCAATTATGTAAAGAGCAACAGACATCGGATTGGGGCGCAGAATTTTTAACATCGGATCAGCAAAAGTATGCCGCCAATGATGTTTTATACTTGCACGATTTGAAAGAAAAGTTAGATGCTTTATTGAAACGAGAAGGGCGGGAAGAGTTGGCAAAGGCTTGTTTTGACTTTTTGGGAACGCGGGCTCAATTGGACTTGTTGAGCTTTGATGAACCGGATATTTTTGAACATTAAGAAAGGGAAAAAGATGACACCGAATGAATTGATTGAAAGCGCCAAGCGTGTGATCGAGACGGAGATACACGGATTAAAAATTATGGAAAATCAGTTTGGAGATGCCTTTGTAAAAGCTGTCGAGTTAATTATGAAAATTAAGGGGCGTGTCATTATTTCCGGTATGGGGAAAAGCGGACATGTCGGCCAAAAAATAGCAGCGACATTGGCCTCAACAGGGACGCCGGCGTTCTTTGTTCATCCGAGCGAGGCCAGTCACGGTGATTTAGGAATGCTCACAAAAGATGACTTGTTGTTGACGATTTCCAATTCCGGAGAAAGTCGGGAAATGGGTGATATTATTACTTTTTCAAGGCGATTCGGTATACCCATGATCGCTATTACGAGCAATCCCGAAAGCACGATGGGAAAGGCAGCCGATTTAACATTGACGATTCCCAACAAGAAAGAAGCTCCCGAGGCGTGCCCGTTGGGGCTTGCCCCGACGACATCAACCACGACAACCTTAGCCATGGGAGATGCGTTGGCAGTGGCGTTGATTGAGCAAAAAGGATTCTCGGCCAGCGAATTTCATGATAGACATCCGGGCGGTAAGCTTGGCAATATTTTGCTCCGAGTCGGAGACATTATGTTTACGGGTGAAGAATTACCCTTGGTTGATGAGAATATGATGATGAGTGATGCCTTGGTTATTATGACGGCTAAAAGTTTCGGATGCCTCGGCATTGTTAATCAAGAGGGATGTTTAATCGGAATGATCACGGATGGTGATTTAAGACGTCATATGGCAGCGGATTTAATTGTGCGCAAAACAAGTGATGTTATGACAAAAAATCCAAAGACGGTTGTTTCGTCTCTCTTGTGTGCGGAAGCATTACGGTTTATGAATGAACATAAAATTACAAATTTATTTGTTGTTGATGCCGATCAAAAACCGATCGGACTTGTGACAATGCATGCGCTTTTACAAGCGGGTGTGGCATAAATCAGGCAGGTACAATGTTTACACCAAGACTTCTTAAAATTAAAATTCATTCAAGGCGCGTTTTGATTTTTAAACGAAGTCTCCCGATTTTTGCCTTTTTATTGGCCAGTCTCATTTTTATTTGGCCGGCACTGGTGGAACAAAAAGAAAAATTTTCTTTGGTGGTGAAGGATCTGGAACGAAAGCCCGCCCGTAACATTGATATGCAACAGGTTCGTTTTTTTTCAAAAGACACACAATCACAACCGTTTACGATTTTATCGACTTCCGTTGTGGAAACGGATCCCGTGAAAAAGATTATTACGCTTGAAAATCCAAAAGCGACCTACCTTTTAAAAGACGGTGTTGAATTGGATTCAAAAACCGATCGGGCGTTGGCTTATCAAGAAGAAAAATACCTGTATTTTGAACATCGTGTTGTTTCGACCAGTAATACGGGATACCTCGCATTATCTTCTCTGGTAAAATTAGATTATGATAACGGAAAGATAGACAGCAATGCACCGTTTGATCTAAAAGGACCGGCGGGGACGGTGCAAAGTGAGGGCCCTTTTCTTGAAAATGAAGGGAATCGTATTGTCTTTAAGAAAAAGACAAAAAGTGTTATTTTTAAGACGGAAAAACCAATGGATTTTGCCCAAAGAGCCTTTGAAAATCCTCAGGAAAAATTGTTTGATCCTAAGCCGGAAGATATTGTGATTACCTCTTCAAACGGTCAGGAAATCAATCAACTCCGGCAAGAAATGATTGCTTACGAGAATGTCGTTGTTCTTCAGGAAAAAAAGAAAATGAATGCGGATAAGCTTGTCCTGCTGTACCGTAAAGATCCTCAAGGAACAGAAGAGAAAATCAGACAGATCGATGCCTTGGGATCTGTTAAGATTTCCGAAGAAAATCGTACTCTTTTAACAGAACAATTTCGATTTTTGAATGAACCTTTTTCAAAAGAAGATGAAAAAGAAATGGCGATTCAATCGTTTCTTCAGCAGACCTCTGCTAATTTGGATCTAGATAAATATTCCAAATGGATTGATCTTGAATTAAAAGATACAAAGCCAAATGCACAAGATCGGTTAATTGCAGATCGTGTTTTGGTATATAAAGAACACCTGAATTCTGCTGTTAAACAAACTTTGATTGCCGATCGAAACGCACGTTTAAGTAATTCCGAAACAAGTGTGACTGCAGATCGAATAACTTTTGATGATAATCCCGCTTTGTCGATTGAGGAACGGCAGAAGGGAACGGCAGAAGGACATGTTGTCGTTGTACAGGGAACTCAAAAAATAACAGCTGATAAAATGACTCTTTATTATGATTCCGAAAATGCGACGAATAAGATTGTAAAAATTGTTGCAGAAGGGCATGTCGTTGCCATGAACGGGAAACAGAAGATGACGGGTGATCGGGGGGTATATATCCCGAAAACGCATATTGTTCAAATGAATGGGAATGTTCATTTACATGAAGGAAATAGTTTATTGGTCGGAGATGAGGCGACTTTTAATTTAAATACGGGGATTCACACGCTGGTCGGTAAGGATTCTTCGAAAAAAGAGACGGGGACACCTTCAAAACGAGTGAAGGGACGTTTAATACCGGCAGAATTAGAAAAATGAGGATGATATGATTATACCACACAAAGGGTTGTCTGTTTTAAATTTAAGTAAAAATTATAAAAAAAGAACGGTTTTAAGAGACGTTTCTCTTCATATTGAACAAGGGGAGGCAGTTGGACTTTTGGGCCCCAACGGTGCCGGAAAAACAACATGCTTTTATTGTGTGACCGGTTTGATTTCTCCGAATTCCGGATCCATTAAATTAAACGGAATAGATATTACCAAATTCCCCGTATATCGGCGTGCCCGATTGGGAATTGGATATTTGCCTCAAGAAGCCTCTATTTTCAGAGGATTAAATGTCGAGGATAATATTCGAGCCGTTTTAGAAATTGTTGAGGAAAACGAAGAAAAAAGAGAGCAGGAATTGGATTCCTTGCTAAAAGAGTTTTCGATCGAACATTTGCGTTTTTCACCTTCACGAGCTTTGTCCGGAGGTGAGCGGAGGCGACTTGAAATCGCTCGAGCATTGGCCTCCAGACCGTCTTTTATTTTGTTAGATGAACCGTTGGCAGGAATTGATCCGATTGCGGTTGGGGAAATAAAAGAGTTGGTCGGCCAGTTAAAAAACAGAGGGCTGGGTGTTTTAATAACGGATCACAATGTTAGAGAAACACTTAGTATTATAGATCGGGCCTATATTTTATATGATGGTGTTGTTTTGAAACACGGAACGCCTGATGAAATTATTATGGACCAAAGTGTCCGAAAGACATATCTTGGCAAAAATTTTGCACTTTAATTGATGAAAGAGGTAGATAATGAAAAAAAGAATTGGAGTTTTAACAAGTGGCGGTGACTGTGCCGGTTTGAATACGGCTATTTGGGGGGTGACCGTCAGTGCCTTACAAAGAGGTTGGGAGGTTATTGGTATTCAAGATGCTACGGATGGGTTGTTTTCAAGGCCCATGCGATACAGACAATTAACAATGGCTGATTTTGAGTTCCCGTTTGCGGCGTTGGGAGGAACAATGCTTGGTAGTAATAATTCCGGCAATCCTCGAATTCAAATGAAAGCTGACGGAACATTTGAAGAGTTAACGGAAGAGGAACTCAATACTCGCTTTAAAGAGGGCGTTGCCGAATTGGGTCTGTCTGCTCTGGTTGTTATCGGGGGTGACGGATCGATGGCCATTGTCAGTAAATATTGCAAAATAGCCGGTATCTCTATGATCGGTATTCCGAAAACCATTGATAATGATGCTCCGGCAACGGATCTTGCCATTGGTTTTAGTACGGCTAAAAATGTTGTTATGGAGGTTTTAGATAAATTAAATACAACCGCCTCCTCGCACAATCGTGTTATGATTGCGGAAGTTATGGGAAGAGGTGCCGGCCATTTGGCTTTGAATGCCGGTGTTGCGGGATTTGCAGATGTCATTTTGATTCCGGAAATTCCTTATACGTATGAAGGGGTTTTAAATCAGCTCAAAAAGAACCGATCCTTGGGGAAAAAACATGGCCTTGTTGTTATTGCCGAGGGGATTAAAACACCTGATGGGAAACATTCATTCGCCGGAAATGGTAAGACGTTTAAGGGCGTTTCCGAGTATTTTGCAGAGCGTTTATCAAATGATGGCTTTAATGTTAGATCCAATGTGCTCGGACACATGCAAAGGGCCGGAAATCCGGTTGAAGAAGACCGAATTTTAGCAACTTCTTATGCCGTTCACGCTATTGAATTATTAGAAAGAAATGAAAACAATCGGGTCGTTATTTTAAAGGACGGTCGAATTTCCGATATGGACTTAAACGAAGTTTTAAAAATTGCAAATACGCCTGTCGATCCGGAAGGGGATATGGCCAATATGGCAAGAAGTTTGGGGATTTATATCGGTGAAAAATAAAAACTTGCTTTTTAAAAAAGGCGTTATTATATTATGATATGTCAATGAAGGAGAAAAAAGAAAATGACAGAAAAATTACAAAAACATTTACAAGCCTTAAAAGCCAAACACGCCGAATTAGATGTTTTGATCGATGAAGAAGGGGCTCGTCCGTTGCCGGATGAAATGAAAATAAAAGAATATAAAAAACAAAAATTAATGATCAAACAAGAAATTGAAGAAATTGAAAAAAAGATGTAATTTCTGATTTTGTTTTAAGGAAAGCTCTTTACTTTTTGTAAAGAGCTTTTTTTGTATTCTGAAAACCACGCGTTAGACGCGTGGTTCAGTAAAGCTTATAGCGGTGAGGATGACAAAACGCTCCA
>CALXPF010000030.1 GCA_944390205.1 uncultured Alphaproteobacteria bacterium | reverse complement strand
AGCCACCTCAAATTGTTGACGAAGTTCCGAAATATTTTTAATAAAAATCTGGTGACTTTTCATATGCGCTTCCAAGTCCGGAAAGCCAATTCGTTCCATAATATCTTCTTCATGCGAAAAATGATTTCTGGCATAATCATAACAAGACTCGAAAATTTTTTCCATACTGTTAAAATCGCCGGAAGCAGCAACAGGCATTGAACTATTGACAACATTTAAAAAAGCTTTATGCTCTTCATCAAGCGGGGGATACCCCAATTCCATTTGTTCTCGCCACACGGTAGAAGGCATTGAAATCTCCTCTATCTATCAGACGTTAAATAAAAAGTGAACCACATCGCCGTCATGCATGATATAAGATTTTCCTTCTTGACGCAATTTGCCATTCTCACGGGCTCCGCTTTCACCTTTATATGTTACGTAATCGTTATAGCTGATTACCTCGGCTCGGATAAACCCCTTTTCAAAATCCGAGTGAATAATTCCTGCGGCTTCCGGAGCGGTTGTTCCTTTCACCATCGTCCACGCATGAACCTCTTTGGGTCCGGAGGTAAAAAAGGTTTCCAGTCCTAAAAGGGCATATCCTGCCTTAATAATACGATTGAGACCGGTCTCTGTCAAGCCCAAAGTTTCCAAAAATTCTTTTTGCTCATTTAAATCGCTCAACTGTGCCACCTCGGCTTCGATATTGGCCGAGATAATCACATAAGAATTCCCTTGATCGGCAGCCATTTTTGCCACCTTTTCCGTATATTTATTTCCGGTCGCGGCACTTTCTTCATCAACATTACAAACATACAAAACGGGTTTTCCCGTTAAAAGGTATAATTGATTAAAAATTTTCTGAGTTTCCGGATCAGACGGCTTCACCGTTCTGGCGGGATTTCCTTCTCTTAAAGTTTCCAAAACGGGTTGCATAACCGATAAAACGGCTTTGGATTCTTTATCTCCGGCTTGAGCTTTTTTTTGAATACCGACAATTCGCTTTTCCAAGCTTTCCAAATCTGCCAACATCAATTCCGTTTCAACCGTTGCGGCATCTCTGACGGGATCCACGGATCCTTCGACATGAACAACATCCGTCCCGTCAAAACATCTTAAAACATGAATAATGGCATCGACCTCTCTGATATTTGCTAAAAATTGGTTTCCGAGCCCCTCCCCCTTTGAAGCGCCCCTAACCAATCCGGCAATATCGACAAACTCCAATTGTGCCGGAACCAACTTGGCAGCCCTATCTATTTTTTCGAGTTCGATTATTCTCGGATCCGGAACGGCAACACGCCCCACATTCGGTTCAATCGTACAAAACGGATAATTGGCGGCCTGCGCCTGAACCGTTGATGTTAACGCATTAAACAAGGTTGACTTCCCAACATTCGGAAGTCCGACAATTCCACAATTAAATCCCATTTTTTGATTCCTTTAAAACACAAGACAGTTTATTCATAAAAAGGTCCGATCTTTTTTGCAATAAAAACGGCAAAAATTCAGAAATACGATCAAGCAACAGATCAAGTCCCCCTCGTTCCTCTTTTGAAAAAGAAGATAGAACAAAATGAACGACCTCTTCTTTTTGGGTCGGTTTTGAAATACCGATTCGAACCCGCGTGTAGTTATTACCTATATTGGCATCAATACTTTTAAGACCGTTATGCCCACCGGATCCTCCCCCTGTTTTGACCTTGACCTTTCCGATCGGCAAATCCATATCATCATGAAAAACAATAATATTTTCAGGCTTTATTTTATAAAAGGAGCAAACACTCAACACCGATTCACCGGACAAGTTCATATAAGTTTCCGGCTTGAGAATCAGGACTTTTTCGTTTGCAATCTCCCCTTCTGCCAAAAGTCCCTTAAACTTAGTTTTGAAACTCGAAAAAGAATAGCGGTGAACAAGAGTGTCCACCGCCATAAAACCGACATTGTGACGGGTATTTGCATATTCCGAACCGGGATTGCCCAAACCCACCAACAAAATCATAGCACTTAAGCCTTCTTTTCTGTTGAAGAATCGGCAGCAGCAGAAGCAGCAGCAGCGGCATCGGCAGCGACTTCTTCGGGCGTTTCCGACATCTGAGCCGAAACAATCGTAGCAACCGTAAAATCTTCATCAGCCGTCAACTTAACACCTTTTGGCATTTCAATGGAGAAAGCAGTAATTGAATCCCCCATCTCTGCTTTTGACAAATCGATAACAAAAGCTTCCGGAATATTATCCGGTGTACATTTTGCTTCCAATGTACGATGAACGACGTTCAACAATCCGCCCAGTTTGATACCCGGTGCAATAGCCTCGTTTTCAAATCTCAACGGAATATCGAGTGTCAATTCGGCATTCTTTGAAATTCTCAAAAAGTCAGCATGCATCGGACGGCTGGAAACAGGATGTTTTTGGATATCTTGACACAACACGTGATGATGTTTTCCGTCAACAATAATTTCAAACTGACGTGTCCATAAACCTGATTTATTCATTTCGGCAGTCAAAACTTTTTCTTCCAGACTGATCATCACAGGCTCTTGCTTATCTCCGTAGATAACGGCTGGAATATGACCTGAACGACGATGTGCCCGAGAGGCCCCCTTACCAGCTTTTTCACGTTTAACTGCGTTTAATTGTGTAGCTTTCATTTTTATACTCTTTCTTAAAAGTTAGAAACAAACCGGTATATCCTCCAGGGGTGAAACAACCGGCCTTACGCCCTTTGACATAAGGATTGAATTTATACTCTCTTTTTCATATAAAATCAAGTGTTTTTTATCAAAAACCCATTTTATCTCCAATTTTATTGTTAACAAGGCTTTTAGTGAATTTAATTGACTTTTTGTCAAAATTAAAATATAATCAATCTTAGATAGTTTTTATCATTCACAAGGGCTTTCTTTATGGACTCGCAACGAAATACAAACGCTCAGACAGTGTCGAAAAACAACGCCGAAATATCGGAAAACAACCAAATTCCACGGCCGGTGATTGCAGACCTTGCGGAAACGGGACACCCCAAGACGCAGGAGGAAAGCATTCGCGAAATCAAAGACATGTTGAATTCTCACGTTTTTTCTCGCTTTTGGCTTTTATCATCAACCAGTCTTTCATCGGGTATGGCGGTTTTGTCACAAATATTACCCTATTGGATGAAGGACGAAACGGCAGCAATTTACTCTTTTGCCGGAATATCTGCTTTGTATCCTCTTGTTTCTGAATTAACAAACAATATCAAATCTTATAATCAACGAAAAACAGTGGATGCTCTTATTCTTCATATGCAGGATGAACGTAAAAATTTTCCCAGTATTGAAAGGCAATCTCGCAACTATGAAAGAGCCCAGTCTCAAATGGAAAATGTTATTAACTACGGCACTTTTTATGTGTATAGGAAATGGGATTTAATTCCGGGTTATACGGCTTTAGCTCTCTCACTGGTTCCTATTTTTTCAACCCCCTTACCGGCCCTTATATCACTTGGAAGCACTGCCGTATCATGTGCGGGATCCTATCTCGTTGCCAAATATACTTCTCGATTGAGACGCCAAGCAAATATTGAAGCCATCAACACGGTCAACAAAAATGATGAGAAGATTCGTGCTAATATACGTCAAACGTCAAGAGATGTTTCAAACAACCAGAACATGGATATGTACAATGAGCGAAGGACAGAAATCAAAGAATCTCAAAAAAAATCATATAAATCACTCTTTAATTTGCACAAAAAAAATGCAAAATATTGGCTCATGTATGGGGTTGGAACACTTGCCACGGCTACAGCTGCCATTCTAACACCGCTTATGTTAGGGATTAATCCTTCACAATTTTCTTTAGGCACAATATCCGGTATTCTCATAACATCTGGAATCATTACGGGAGCAGTGAGTAAAATTGTCAATGTATTTAGTGATTGTAAGCAATCTATTGCTCTAGCCTCAAAGGCTTATCAACGGTTTGTTCACATAAAAAATTATGGCGTTCAATTCGGAAAAGAAAATGTTTCCTCTAAAGCCTCTGTTTTCCGTTTAAACAATATTGCCTATACCAATCGAATTCCGGAAAAAGAAGCGGAAGCGGCTCAAGAGAATTTAAAGAAAGAGCTCGATCAAAAAATCAAGGAAAATCCCTACTTAAAAGAAACATATATGAAGGATTATAGTCAGCGTTTAGAAAGTATCCCAAGACAGGGAAATCGAAGAGACAAGGGGTTATTCAGTGCCGAAAATGATTTTGAAATAGGTGCAGGTATCACCGTCATCGGGGGCGCCAGTAATGCCGGAAAATCAAGATTGATTGGTCTGTTAATGCATGAAGATGATCCGTCTCGAGGAGACGTGTGTATCGGACATTATGAAAACGGTCAATTTATTTCTCAGAATTTAAAAGAGTTATCTCAATATGCCTTGTTGGATGTTGTGGCTCATATTTCACAAAATGTTTCTTTAAGCGGAAACTACACGGTCAAAGAGTTTATTTTAGGAAAGGCTCCGGAAGACATAACTGACGAGGCCTATCAGAAAAAGCTCAAAAAATATGAAGAAATCAAACAGGTTCTTCGCATTGGTGATGGAAAGGACGGTCGTAATGTCATTGATGAAAATCGCTCATTGGATCCATCTGCCAATACATTTTCGGGAGGTGAAGCAAAGCGAATTGCTCTCGCCAGAGCCCTCGTGAAAGATCAACCGATTTTAATTTTAGATGAAGTGACGGCTGGAATAGATCCGGGAACATCCAAAGCGCTTATAGATTATCTCAATAAGATTAAAGAGACCAAAACAATTATCGTGATAACTCATATCATTGACGACTTGAGCAATTTATCAACGGATCAAGCTTTGGATCTGGATAAGCCGGATCCCAACCAACCGGCTCAACTGACCAGATGGAATCTGGCAGATCCTAAAATTAAGGCTGAATACATCGAATATGTTAAAAGCAGAGGCCCTCAAAAAAGCGATTCTGATCAAACAATAACGGCAGATCAAAGAAATCTCACACACACTTCCCTTTTGGATGATCTGAAAAAAGGAGAAAACAGAGGTCAAATAAAACCACTTACCTCCTCTCCGGAGACGGTCAAAAAAAGTCGTTCACACAGAACTCAAAGTTTACTCCGCGATATAGAAGAATTTTCCGCACCGTTGCCAAATAACGGAGAAAAACCAAGTATGTCTTCTATTCTCGGATCCAAAAACACTCATCATTCCTCTCGATAATCAGATAATGCAAAATTAAATTCCCTTCCGAATAAAGCATATTCGGAACAAGAAAGAACAGTCTGCGTAATCCTTCAATTATTCTTCGTACGAACAAAAGAATTGACGTTTATCAAAACGTAAGAACAATACCCGATATAGGAGCACAACGACCATGATCGAATGGCTCATCAATTTAAAATCCGGTTAATGCGGTTTCTTTTTAAACTCTATTATAGATATCTTCAAATCGGACAATATCATTTTCATCCAAAATCTCGCCGGTTTGAATCTCAATAAACTCAACCGGATTGTCCGTTAAATTTTCAATACGATGCTTTGTTTCTTTGGGTATATCGACAGATTCTCCGAAAGAGAGTATTCGTTTTTCTTCTCCCAAAGTGACTTGAGCCGTTCCGAGTGTTATATACCAGTGTTCTTGTCGATGATGATGAAGCTGAAGAGACAAAGAAGAATGCGGTAAAACACTGATTCTTTTAACAATCCCTTTTTCCAAAATAGCCAAGACTTCCCATGTTCCCCAAGGACGAACCCCTTTTTCGTTTTGTTTATATGCAATAGACATCATAAACTCCCTTTACAAAATATTAAATCATAGAATTGATATATGAAAAAAAACTATTTGTAAATACTTTTTATAAGACCGTAACTGTTTTTTATTTGCGTTAAACAGTAAAGCAGGGTATCCCTGTTTAATGAAGAAGAAATCCACAATCCCTAACCTAATGACCGAAAATTACACTCAAACCAGGTTTAATAGCACGGTAAAGCATATAACTTCAATGAGCTCTCATATAAAAATCACAATTCAGCTTTCATTTCTTTCCACCGAACGCTTTCTGTCAAGTTTAGTCAAAAGAAAAACCTTTCGGCGGTCTTAAAAAAAATCCGATCCACAGATATCCTTTAAAAATTGATTGAGAGGCCTAAAAGATGGATCGTCTACTTTTTAAAAACCTCAATAAATTTTTGATATCCCAAGGCAGATAATTGAGATTTTTGGAACTTGGCGTTATTGTTTCTATGAGCGATTAGAACGCGTGTTCCCTCTTCTCTCATTTGATTCGCCTGCAAAAGTGTCTCACTCATTTGCTCTCTCGTAATTCCCTGCTCCAACAAAAAGGCCACGCCGGTTTGCGGGGTATCCAGCTGAATGTTGTTTTCTTTAATAACCGTCAAAATACGCTCAAGGCCGATTGAAAAGCCACAAGCAGGGACAGGAGATCCCAAATACTTTCCGATCATTTCATCATATCGACCACCGCCGGCCACGGACAAATTAAATTTCTCCAAAGAAATTTCAAAAATAGGACCCGTATAATACGACATACCGCGAACCAAAGTCGGATCAAAAACAATCCGGCCGTCCGAAGGTAAATTCTTTTCAACAATTTCCATAATTGCTTTTAAATTCGGCAAAACAGACGGATCCATATGGCGATCAATTTGATGATCCCTTAAAAAACTCGGATCTGTTAATTGATCGGCATTTTGAAAAAGCATACAATACTTCTCAACACTCTCATTTTTGAGGCCGGCTTCAATCAGCATCTCTTGAACACCCGTTAATCCCACTTTATCCATTTTATCCAAAATAATAAAGACGGTATTCAGTTGATCTTCCGGCATATCACAAGACAAAGCCATGGCTTTTAAAAGACGCCTGTCATTTAACCGAATGGTAAATTGACCCAAATTAAAGCGACTGAGCATATCTGCGGTTGCAGAAATCAATTCAATCTCTGCCAAAGTCGATTTATCACCCAAAATATCAATATCACATTGTGTAAATTGTCTAAATCGTCCTTTTTGAGGCCTGTCTGCCCGCCAAACAGACCCAATTTGCAACGCCTTAAACGGTGTCGGCAAATGAGAAACATTGTTGGCATAAAAACGAGATAACGGAACGGTCAGATCATATCTAAGACCGCTATCAACCAAAGCATCAACCCCCTCTGACAAAGATTCATTTAATTTTTCACCCCGTTTTAAAATCTTAAAAATCAGTTGTTCGTTTTCCCCGCCCTGCTTGCCGGTTAAATTCTCGATATGTTCTATCGCCGGTGTTTCAATCAAAGAAAACCCGTATTTGCGATAGGTATCTTTAATTTTTCTGATGGCATATTCCCGAACATCCATATCGGTCGGTAAATACTCAGGCATTCCTTTAACAGGCGTTTTAACAAAACTCATTTTTATCCCTTCAAAAAACAATTATTTATTCAATAACAACAATATAAATAATGTTATTAAAGTTTTTATTTATCATATTTTTTTAATAAAAAAGGCTATATTTTGCTTATTAGCAATTAAAGAATCCTTTTTCAATGACAAATAAACCCTTTAAATTTTCCGATATTCTTTTAATGGAATATCACAAAAATGTCAAGCATATTTAAGGGGGAGACAAGATTTTTCGCACGTCTCAAAGGGGGCACAACTTTTTGAAGTATATTAAAATTTATCTAACGGGATCGATTTTGGGCAACACATTCTCTAAGAGCAGATGTCACCATCGGTTTTGTTTGATTCATTTTTTCCAAAAGGGTATGTAATCGGAGAGACTGAGATGCCTCATGCAAATAAGGAGCTTTTGCTTCTTGCTTAAAATAACGCAACGAATCATGAACTTGTCTATCCAGTTTGTCATGAGCGTTAAATGTTAAATATTCCGTTGTATTATCCGGATGGACGACAAGACATTTATCTTCTTTATTTTGATCAAAGATCAAAGATACAATGCATTTTTCCTTACCTCGATATAAGAAGAAAATAAAAGATCTTTGTTGATATGACTGTCCGAAAGATGATCTCAAATTTAAAAAGAATTTCTCTCCGTTTTCTTTGGTGACAAGATAGTTAAAGCGTTGAGCCAAACATCTGTTTTCAATTTCCGGATCCGGAGTATAAATATTTCTTAACGTATCTATTTTTTTGATAGATCCGAATAAAATACCGTTAAAACAAAGATCCCAAGGATGATACAGCTCCTCATAAACACCGACATCCCGAAAACGACGAGGATCTTTGGTCTTATCCTTTCCGTAGTGGATATTACAACATTTCAACTTAAATCCCTCTTCTATTTTTTCATCGAGGATTTTCTTTGTTTTCATTACGGCAGGAGAAGATCTCAAAATATAATCGACAACTATTTTTGTTTGAGGCGTGGAAAAATCAGAGATAATCTTGTATTCATCCTGAGTAAGGCACATAGGTTTTTCGCAAAAAACATTGTGAATTCCGGCCTGAAGAACCTGTTTCAGAACATCGGCATGCGTAATACTGTTAGATGCAATAAAAGCGGCCTCTAACGGTTTGTCTTTTATCTCTTCAAAATTTTTAACCCAAACAGCTTCTGAAGGAATCGGATTTTTAGGAAACGGATCCACAATATAAATCTGATCCACCAAAGGATCACGATCGAGAATCTTATAAAGGAAATTACCCATTTTTCCATAACCAAACAAGACAATATCCATAGAGAAACTCCTTTGTTTCAATCTTCTTTTTTCCAGTTTAACAAATTTATAAAAAAAATCAACAAAAAAATAATCAGATAAAAAACCTTATAAAATAAACCCCAACAATCAAAATATGTAAAAAAATACAATAAAAATAATAAAAGAAAAAAATTTTTTTTAAATTTATTCGGAAAAAATTAGATTTTTTTTATTTTTTTAAAAAAAATAGTTGCATTTATAAAAAAAATAAAGTATCATGCAAAACAGTTGTTCCAGCGTAGCTCAGTGGTAGAGCAATCGGCTGTTAACCGATTGGTCGTAGGTTCGAGCCCTACCGCTGGAGCCATTTTTTAAAGCCCTCTTCAACGAGGGCTTTTTTGTAAGTCAATGAAGATTGCCCCCATACACCAAATAGCTTTAATTTAACTTATCTTTCACGCGATAGGTCTCTTTTCCACAAAAGGATAATTTTCAAACCTTTCTCCTCTTTTATTTATTTTTATCGCCATGTCGTTTCTCGTGAGGGACATACCATCCGCCTAGATTGAATTAAGCAATCAAATCCGGAGTGAATAAAAAAGACTACAGACATAAAAAATGGGACAGGAACAGTTCTCATCCCATAAAAATGAAACAGGTTTTCATCTAAGCCGAAACATCTTATTGAAAAGATATCCATCAGGAATCGCCCTATCCGATTATGTGTCATTTAATCTCATTTGACACACCCCGAGTTCTCATCGCCCCAAATAGATGAAACAAGGTTTTCATCTAAGCCGAAGGTCTCATTTAGAAAATATCTATCAGGAATCACCCTACCCGATTATGCATCATTGGCTCTCATTTAGAACAACACGAGTTTCTCATCGTTCCAAACAAATAAAGCGGAGAATGACATGATGATAGGCAAAAGAAAAACACAGATCAAGTTAATCTTTTTTAAAAAGGACTCTCAAGAAATTCTTTTTCCCTCTTTGTAAGAGCAATCCATCTTCTTTAATATCTTCAAGTGTGATCATTTCCTCAGCCGAAACAACTTTTTTCCCGTTAATGGAAAATCCGCCTTGCTGTATCATTCGACGAGCCTCACCCTTAGATGGGAAAAAAGAAAGCTCAACCGCAAAATCAACCACATTCACGCCCTCTTTCACTCGATCAACATCGTACTGAGCTGACGGAACATTATCTAAATTTGTTCCTTTACCGAATAAAGACTGAGCGGCTTCAACGGCCTTATTTGCCTCTTCTTCACCATGAACTAATTTCGTCACCTCATAGGCCATTCTTCTTTTGGCTGAGATGATATCATTCTGACAAAGATCTTGAATTTCTTTGGTTGGGATATCAGTGAAGAGTTTAAGCAACATTTCCGTATCTTCATCGCCGGTATTATAAAAATATTGATAGAAGGCAAACGGCGTTGTTTTATCTCTGGCGACCCACAAAGTCCCCTGCTCTGTCTTGCCCATTTTCTTTCCTTCTTTTGTCATCAAAAGAGGACATGTCAAACCAAAAGTATCCGGTCTTTCTTCTTTTGTCTTGCCTTCCACATGGAAATTCATCTTACGGCTTAATTCCGTTCCGGCGACAATATTTCCCCATTGATCACTTCCGCCGATTTCCAAAGAGCATCCGTATGTTCTGTTTAAGTGCAAGAAATCATAAGCCTGCATCAACATATAACCCATTTCCAAAAAGGTTAAACCACCATTTTCCAAACGTTTCGAATAAGCCTCAGAAGCCAACATTTTATTGACATTAAAGTGAACGCCGACAAGGCGCATAAAATCAACATAAGTAAATGAATTGATCCAGTCAGAATTATCTAAAATCAAAGCCGGATTATCCCCATCTGTTTTAATAAATCTCTTGGCAAGTGTTTTCACTTCTTCAACGTTGCGAGCGACTTCTTCTTTTGTCATCATTCGGCGCATATCGGATTTTCCGGTAGGATCACCGACCAAAGCTGTTGCACCGCCGATAACCAAAATACCATGATGCCCCATTTTTTGTAAATGACGGAACATCATTAAAGCAAAAAAGTGTCCGATATGTAAACTATCAGCCGTTGGGTCTATTCCCAAATAGAAGGTGATTGGTTTATCTCCGTCTATTCTCTTTTTAATTTCTGCCTCATTTGTTGCCTGATAGACATATCCGCGTTCTTTTAAATAATCAAAAAATGTGTTCGTCATGAGTAATAATCCTTTTATAAAAAACTTCTTTTAAGGTTTACACCAAAAAACATAAGGAATCAATATCTTTCTTATTATTTACCCGTTTTAATTGATATTTTTTATTTCAAAAAAAGGCTTCATTTAAAAACGAGCTTTTTACAATCATCACCACATGAATTTGGATTATAAGAAATATATTGTTTTTTTAGCCTCTTTTTCTTATACTTGTTGTATCACTTATCAAACAAGGGAATGCGATGAAAAAACAAAATATTTTTATAGATTTTGACGGAACGATTTGTTTTGATCGATTTTGGAGGCTTTTACCTTTGGAAATAAGATCAAAAATAGGAAAATTTCTATTTCAAGACAACTTACAACTCTTTAAAGAGTGGATGCGTGGGAAACGATCTTCCGAAGAAATTCATCATATGATTTCTGAGGAATGCGGATTGAATTATAATATGATGTGGGAGCATTTTGTGAGAGGCTGTCAAACAGTCTCTGTATCGGAAGATATTTTAAAAGCTCTCTTAGATTGTAAAAAAAATAATACTTTGATTTTGATAACAGACAATCTGGATTGTTTTAATCGCTTTGTGAAAAAGGAATTAAACTTATCAAATTATTTTCATTATATCTTCAATTCTTATGATTACGGACGCCTTAAAGAAGATCCGGTACAAGAAGGTCTTTTTAAAAAAATTATTGATTTAAACAAATTTGATCTACATAACTCCGTTTTATTGGATAATGACGCACAAAACTGTGAATTATTTAATCAATTGGGCGGAAAGAGTTTTCTTATAAAAGATAAAGAAGATACTGTTTCAACGCTCAACATGCTTAGAAAAGGAAACAATGTATCTCCCCTACTCGGTTATTCAAGGATAAACAGCAAATAAAATTGAGTAGAAAAAAGCTAAAAAGAGGGATTGTTATTCCTTTGTGAAAATTTTAAAGAAGAAATAAAAAATTCAGAGTCATCACCGTGTGCAAATATAGTATTTTTTGATTTTAATGTTTCGTAAAAAAGGAATTTTGAATAGAAAACAAGAGATGTCATCATCCCACAATAAAATACCGAATAAAAAAATTCTTGTAAAAGACAAAATTTTATCCTTTAATTCCATCAGAAAAGTAAGTTAGCTTATTATGATGATCTCTCGAGCAATAACATGCAGTAGATCTTATAATAAAAAAAGGAGTTGATAGTTTGAATGTTAAAATTAGTTAAGCCCTCTGCTAAATATCTACAATCAGCTTTAACGGCTTGCTCTGAATTTATGAGTAATCCAAGTATTTTCCAAATACAATCTATTGATGAAATGATACAGATATTGCCGGATAATGCGGACCGGTATTTTTATAAACTCTATATGGAAGAAAATGGAATTAACCTAAAACTCAACTATGTGTCCCAAACGATTTTTTGGTTGGTTGATGATGAGGAATACATCGGAACTTTTGCTTTAAGGCATAATTTAACGGACTACTTAAAAGAAATCGGCGGGCATATCGCTTATCAGATTAAGCCCTCTAAGCAAAAACAAGGATATGCGACAAAAGGATTGTTGTTATGCATAGGTGAAGCATTAAAAATCGGGTTAGAGCAAGTTCTTATTACTTGTAAAGAAAACAATATAGCCTCATATAAAACCATGCAAAAAGCGATGCTGAAAATGGGTGGACGGGAGATAGAGCCATCTATAACGGATGGGCAGAAAAATCATCGTATTTGGATTAAAACACAAGAACGACATAACGGGACAATCCGACCATTGGCTTTAGCTATCATTACCAAGGATAATAAAATATTGGCAAATAAAGGTTATGACACAAAAAAGAACGAATGGTTTTATCGTTTGCCGGGTGGCGGTATTGACTTTTGTGAAAAAGCAGAAGACACATTAAAACGTGAATTTATGGAAGAAAACGGAATAGAAATTTCTGTCGGTGAAAAATTAGGAATTGTAGAAAATATTTTTGAATTTAACGGGAAAAAAGGTCATGAAATAGCGCTTGTTTTTCGAGCTTTCCTCTCAGATAAAGATATGCTCAAAGATAAAATTCCCCTTTTGGAACCGGAATTTGAAGGCTGTTTCACCGAATTTATAGAAATAAATTCAGAAAATAAAATCTATCCCCAAGAAGCTCTTGATTTTATCAAAAATAACTGAAAAATAGATTGATAAATTCCCTTTTTTAAAGATTTTGGGAAGATGCTGTTTTATTTACCTTTATTCTTTTTAAGAAACATAAATTTAAAAATATATAAATATTTTTGAATAATACTCCGAATAATAAAAGAAAAACTAAACTTAAAACGTGATCTTATCTGTTATAACAATAAATGTCACGATAACTTGTCACTCCCTCCTCTCGCATGATGAATGGCATCATAACCCATCGATTGAATAAGTGATGTAAAAAAACGGTTAAACAACAGCTACCGAACCAACACACTCTATTGCTTTGAAATTAGCGGATATTTTGAATGTCTGTCCATGAAACAAACCCTCTAAATAAAATATGACTATATTGATGAATGATCGGAACATTTTCAATCAAGACATACTCATATGTTTTTAA
>CALXPF010000029.1 GCA_944390205.1 uncultured Alphaproteobacteria bacterium | reverse complement strand
TTTGACTTAAAAAACAAATCTTTGAACATCCTATCTCTCCAAAACTGTTTCAAAAAAACGATCCTTTTTTTGCAACGCTTTTTGGATCAAAAAAACCTTGATTTTCCGCCCTCCTTTCGTGTATAAAAAAAAGGATCCTTTTTTTGCGACAAAAAAGATCCATATAAGTGTTTGATTTTATTTAATATCTGTTGTTTTTCTCAAAAAAAACTTAACAATGGATTGCTCCGCTCTTCCATCAAAAATTTTTTATTTACCTTTTGAAATCAATTGATCAATTCGATCCAACATGGCAAAAAAACCATTCCGCCGTGTCGGAGAAAGATGTTCCTCAAGCCCCATTTCGGAAAAAAGCTTTCTAAGGTCCAGACTCCTGATTTCTTCTGTTGTCTTATCGTTAATTAACAACAGTAAAACCGCCTCTAATCCCCGAACAATGTGGGCATCACTGTCCGCCTCGAAATGATGTTTATTTTGAATCATGCGGTGCGTAAACCAAACTTGAGACATACACCCGTCCACCTTATTTTCGGGAATCTTTTCATCTTCCGATAAGGAGGGCATTTCCTCCCCCAGCTCAATCAAATACCGATACTTATCTTCCCAATCCGATAAATAAGAAAAATTTTCGATCAACTCTTCCGGCGTCATTTTGAACCCTCCTTTTTAGAAGAAATTTAAGTTTTCTTCAGGCTCAATGTTATATACAATTCTTCAGGGTTCTATTCCTTGGAAACAGAAACTTTTTGTTCAATCAAGGGATAAGGCTCTCCGTTGATTGAAACAATCTGATCTTTCTCTATACGAATTGTAAACGTGTCAACCAAACGCCCCTTTTCGTCTTTGGAATGCTTTGCTGTCTTTAAATAAGGACGCAAACCCGATAAGATGTCAATCTTGCTCGTATCATTCTCACAAGCGACAATCAACTGTTGCAAAAGAACTTGATCATCCGGTGATTTTTGAAATGCTTTTTGCGCTTCCTCACACTTTTTCGGATCAATCGGAGCCGGTTTAGGAGATAACACATCAAAATTCACAACACGCAAATCCATCTGTGCCTCCACAGAGTTATCTTTAAAAGAGGCTTTTCCGACAAGGCCAATTCCCGTATCAGCATTCATGATCGAAAAATCTTTTACCTCTACAACCGTACTTTGAAGTAATTTATCTTGAATTTGATTCATTCTGGACAAAGCAACAGGATCTTCTTTCCCTGTTAAATTCATTTCTTCTTGTAGTTGAATCATCTCTAAAAGAAGTTTTTTATCCATTCCCGCAATCGATAATTTCATAACAATATCTTGAGGCATCAGAGGAAATAAATTGTTTTGATTACTGATATGATCAACCGTCGTATCGATCTCAATTGTTTCTTTGATCGAAACTTGTCCGTTAATCGAAGCCGAAAGCTTCTGATCCGGTGCCAACGGACTAATAATGGAAACCGTTGGAATAGAAAGAGTTCCGACAACCTGATTCGCTGTTAAAATTTGAACCGTCTCATCCCCTGACAAATCAGCACCGGAAAAATGCATTGTCTGTTTTGATTGCGGGATCTCTAAAGTAAACATCGGCGTTTGAAAAACAATATTTCGTACATCCGTTGAAGAGGCTCCCTCCAACTTTTCAGCGACTAACCGAACCAGCATATCCGAAACGATTTTGTTAATGCTCATTTCAATTCCCTCTTCCGGATAAGATAACTTAAAATTATCCGACTTTAAGGACATATTAGAAATAAGTTTTAACTCGGGAACCCATAAAATCTTTTGTGTGTAGGAATCTGCGGAAATTGATAGAGGCAGGCCTGAAAATGACTGTTCCAAAATAGACGTATTTGGAACAGAAACCGCATATTGCGAATAATCGGCAAATGTTCCGTTTTGTTTAACTTCTAATTTATAAGAAGGAAAAACAAGTGGCTGTCCCTCAGTGGAATCCACCTTCATTTCGGGAACATGAACCCAAAAGACCTCACCGTCCTGATCAACTTGAAGAGGGCTATCCGTTATAAAGCCCTTGAAAGATAATAATGAAGAAACAGCATTTCTCACTTCTTCAATAGTCGCCGTTGATACGTTGGCACTCTTTTGTTCTAAAGGAGATGATATGTCTTGATTAGGTTGCTTCAAAGCAGTCTCCTCCTCTTTCGATGACATATAATTTCCAACTGCGTAAGCCGATGAAATAACAAACACAGATAAAACAACACCGTTTATAAGTAATTTTTTCATTTTTCCCTCACCTTAACAAAACAAATCACATTCCAGTAGGCATGTCATGCTCTGCCACTTCCGGAGATTGCATTTCCATCTCCTCCTCTAAAATAGCCGTTGGCTCTGACAAAACCGAAACTTCTCCTTCAAGAACAGGCTTCAATACGGGTTCACTGACAACCACAGGCTCTTCCGTGGTTTTTAAAAAAAAGAAAAAACAAATACAGATCACAATCAAAAACACAATCATAAATACTCGTGTTTTCATTCCATACTCCCCTCATACTCACAAATATCACGTTTACTATACTGTGTTTTAAAAAATAAAATCAAGGTTTTTCTTTCATTTTTCGTAAAAATATGCTATATTTCCCCCTATGAAATGGGATATTTATAATTTTGAAACCTTAATCAGTACGAATGAAACCGCTCTTTCCTACCCCCCCTATTCTGTTATAATGACGGCAATACAAACCGGAGGGCGAGGAAGAAACGGTCGACAATGGATCAGTCCAAAGGGCAATTTTTATGCCTCTTTTGTTCTTCCTGATTTTCGAGAAAAATCGCCTCTTCTTTCTTATATCAGCGCACTAATTGTCTGTGACAGCCTCAGTGAATACAAGCTTCAAATTAAATGGCCCAACGATGTCCTTTTGGAGGGCGGAAAGTTAGCCGGCATCTTATTGGAACGAACGGAGCAATCCGTTATTGTTGGGATCGGAGTCAATACCGCACAAAGTCCTCAACAAGGGATGCTTTATAAGACATCGAACCTTAAAGCTCATATTCAACCACGAGAACTCTTGGATCGAATGTTGCCTTTGTTCGACCACTATCTTCATTTGTTTCAAACAGAAGGATTTGAGCCCATTCGTCAAAAATGGATTACCCATGCTTTAGGCCTTAACCAACAAATTACCGTTCGTCTTCCCTTAGAAACAGTCATAGGAAAATTCAAAACACTCTCCAAAGAAGGAGCCCTCATTTTGGAATTAGAAGATCAATCTCTCCGGGATATTTGGGTAGGCGATGTTTTTTATTAACAAAAGGAAAATTAAATGAATACACAAACAGAAATAGAGAATATTATTATACCTCCCGAAAAATTCGTGTTTATTCCGCTCGGCGGAGCTACGGGAGTCGGCATGAACTTCTTTTTGTACGGGTATAAAGGAAAATGGATTGCCGTTGATTGCGGAATTGGATTTGCCGGAGATGATCTCCCCGGTGTGGACGTTCTTTTACCCGATCCCCAATTTATTGCCGAGCGAAAAAAAGACTTAATCGGTCTGATTATTACTCATGCTCACGAAGATCACATCGGAGCCATTCCATACTTATGGCATGATTTACAATGTCCTATTTATGTCACGCCTTTTGCTAATGAACTATTGGAAGACAAGTTAAATGAAGTGGGATTATTGGGAAGAGCCGATGTTCAGGTTGTTGAAAAGGGGGCCTTGTTAGATCTGGATCCTTTTGAAGTTGAATTTATTTCAATGAATCACTCCTTACCGGAACCAAATGCTTTGGCTATTCGAACCAAAGAGGGGCTTGTTGTTCATACCGGAGACTGGAAGCTTGAAAATGATCCCGTTCTCGGTCAATCAACCGATATAGAGGCTCTTAAAGCACTGGGGAAAGAAGGGGTTTTAGCCCTCGTCTGTGACTCAACGAATGTTCTCGCCGAAAGCTCAGATAAAACCGAATTAGATGTTCAAAAATCGTTGATTCAACTCATTAGCGAATACCCTCAAAGACAAATCGCCGTTGCGTGTTTTGCCTCTAATGTGTCTCGAATCGAAAGTATTTATCAAGCTGCCAAACAAAATAATCGTGAAGTTTGTTTGATCGGACGAAGTTTATGGCGTATTGATGCTGCCGGACGAGCAACCGGTTATTTTAAAGATATTCCTCCGTTCCTCTCAGAGGAAGAAGCTTTAGAAAAACCAATCGGATCGGTTTTATATATCGTCACGGGAAGTCAAGGAGAACCTTTTTCTGCCCTCAATAATTTAGCTTCATTAATGCCTCAAAAAAATGCTGTTTCTTTTGAAGCCGATGATGTTGTTATTTTTTCATCCCGTGTCATCCCCGGCAATGAAAAATCCATTGAACTGCTTCAAAAACGTTTAAAAGCTAAAGGGATTAAAATTATTACCAGCAAAGACGCGCTTGTACATGTCTCCGGCCATTACAAGGGTGAAGACCTGAGACAACTCTACAAAGCTCTTAACCCGCAAATCGCACTTCCCGTTCACGGAGAAAGCCGTGAATTGATTGCCCATGCCGATCTGGCTCTTCGGTGGGGATGCCCCTTTGCTTTTGCTCTGGAGGACGGGGAAGTAATTGCTTTGGATAAAACGCCTCAAATTTTGGGTGAAGTTCATCGAGGAATTTTAGCCGTGGACGGAAAACGAATCATTCCGCTTAATGCCGAAGTTATCAAAAAACGGCGGAAAATGATGGAGGGAGGCAGTGTTGCCGTCACAATCGTTGTTGATGCTTTCGGAAAACCATTGGCCGATCCTCAGTTATCTACGTTCGGACTTTTGGAAACAGTCCCTGAAGATAAACAAAAACTCACTCAAAAAATAAAAGAGGATATTCTCTCTCTTTCTTCCGAGCACGCCTCTCGAGACGACATGATCGAGAATGTTGCAAGAACAACCATCCGGCAATTTCTGAACGAATTTTACGGGAAAAAACCGCTGATTGAAGTTCATTTGGTTCACATATAAAGTCCTTGCAATAAAATATCGGATATGTTAGATTTCTAAGACCGACACAAATAAGGAGATCCTATGACAAAGAAAAAATTCAACGTTATTTGTATCAAATGGGGAGCGGTTTGCTACCATGCCAAAGATGTTAATAACCTCTGCTCCATGATTAAAAGAAATACCTCTTACGATATTGATTTTTATTGCTTTACGGAAGATCCGAAAGGGCTTAGGGAGGATATTATCGTCAAACCGCTTCCGACTTTTGAAAATGTCAAAAAAGGAGAAGAGGAATACGCCCTCAAATATGCCTACCGTAAAGAAGCCGCTTTATGTGATGATCATTTGGGCGGATTAACGGGACAGCGTGTTTTCTTTTTCGATCTGGATTCTTTAATCGTCGGTAATCTGGATGAATTTTTTGATTATCCGAAAGGAGATCGTTTCTACATTATCAACGATTGGCACACAAAAGGAAATCATGTCGGGCAAGCCAGTTGTTATTCTTGGGTTGTCGGAACACTTGGATTCGTGAAGAAATATTTTGAAGATCATCCCAAAGAAGTGGTGGATCGCTTTTATACCGCCTCACAGGAGTATTTGTCTTCAAAAGTAATCGAAAAATACGGCTCTCTTAATTTTTGGCCGGATAATTGGTTCAAAAGCTTCCGTTTTCATTGCCTTCCCTTCCCTTTGTTTCGATATTTTTTAACACCTAAAATTCCAAATGTCCCCGGACTTAAAATGATTGCTTTTCACGGATTACCCGGATTGGAAGACGCCGTCAAGGGTATTTGGTGTTCCAATCCGGAAGACAGAAAATGTCCCCGCGGATATAAGAAACTATACAAACATGTCAAACCGTGTCCTTGGATCTTAGATTACTGGAAGTAATTTTCCTTTGTTTCAAAAACCGATTTTCGATTATATACGGCTGAGTAAAACCCCGTTAACTCGGTTGTATGTCGGCAAAACTTCCGGTAGATTTTCGAGAACCAAGTCAACAGAAATATCCCCCATAACACGCCCGTTTAAAAGCAAAACATTGGGGAGCAAAATATGAGATTGCTTTTTCAGGCTTAAAATAATTGTTTTTGTTCGTGTAAAAGCCGCAAAATACGTCAGCTCCGTATCATTCCCGATAATGGCAGCGGCTCTGCGTGCAATTGCCGGTATGTCCGTTAACTTGATTTTATTTACAAAGTCAATACATCCCGGCACCTGTTTTTTAATAAATCGAGCAATATCTTTATCTTTTTTAGAACCGACCAAAACAACGGGAATGTGTTCATCCAAAAAAATACGGGCAACCTTAACATAATTGGCAACCGGCCAAATCGAATCGGTTTCTCCCAACCCGCTTCCGGGACATAACAAGACAAAACGCGCCGGCAATCGATTTAAAAATTCTCCGGAACTCTCGTAAAAAGATAAATCGATTGTTTGTGACGAAAGGGTCATGAATGTCGGTTCAGGTTGTCCCGAATGGTACAATAAAAATCCGTTGGGATGAGATTTTCCCCACACGGGTTTATGAGTGGGAGTATCAAAATATGATCTTAAAACCCAATTAGAAAAAAACGAGTCTGTCAAATCAAAAACAAGATCCACCGTTTTTTGAGAACGATATTTTTTTAAACGAGACAACAAAACAAAATATCCGATTAACGAGCAATTTCCGACCATAACCGAATCCGACAACCGACTTTGAACGGCTATTTCCTCAAAATTCGATTGAACAAGCCAAGTAATCCTGTCTTGCGGATATTTATCTCGAATAGACTTAACAATCCCCAGTCGTTCAATCATTTCCCGAATTGGCAAAAGCGCGATAATCAAAATATTTTGAGTCGTTTCCATACCGTAAAATCCTTTCATGATATTTATAGGAGTTTAACGCATCTTCAAAAAAGATCAAGCAGAAAACATTCCGATCATAAATTCATTATCCCTCCGCTTTAACGCTCTTATCTTCTTGTCCGTTTTATCTTTCAAAAAGAGAAACCCAAAGAAAAAATAAAATGCTTGATTTTTCAAGAGGTATCTTTTATCATGCTTCAAAAGGAGAATATCTATGTCAACATCGTCTTATCTACCCAAAATTTCAATTATTGTTCCCGTTTTTAATGTGGAAAAATATCTTCCGGGTTGTTTAAACAGTCTTTTAGCCCAAACAATGACAGATTTTGAAGTCATTTGTGTTAATGACGGGTCTACGGATGGCTGCGGAAAAATATTAGATGATTATGTCCAAAAAGATGATCGTTTTATTAGCGTTCATCAACAAAACAAAGGTCTCTCCGGAGCAAGAAACACCGGATTAAACTTTGCAAAAGGGGAATATGTTTATTTCTTGGATTCAGATGATTATTTACATCCGGATGCTCTTAAAACTCTTTATGAAATTGCCGAAAAGGAAAATGTGGATATGGTGACGGGAGAGCTTATTCACACAACGGAACCATACCATCCGATTGAAACAAAAATTGATATCAACGCTCTTAAAATAATACGATTTGATGAAACATTTTATAACTTTCTGAACAGGAAGGAAATTAAAACGAGTGTGTGTACCCGTTTATGTAAACGTAGTCTTCTCAAAAATATCCGATTTATTGAAGGAATTTATTTTGAAGATGTTCCGTTTACAACACTTCTCATGGAACAAGCGTCCAATTTGATCGTCACAAATGCCCCTATTTATTACTACCATAATAATCCGAATTCCATTATGCGAACTTCCTTTACCCCCCAAAAGGTAAAAAGCTATCAAATTTTAATCGAATATATTTATAATTACATCATGAAACACAGACCGGAAGCTATTTTCGAAGTACGAAAAAAAATACTTAATAAACGGTTTAAAATGATGGTGAATCAAGCCGTTCGGAAACAAAAAGACAAACAAAAGCGGAAAGAACTGTTTGATGTTATTCAACTCGTTGTTCAGGAATTATATGATGGCGGTTTCATCTCTTATGACGGATTAAAAATTCATCACAAAATTGAATTGTATTTGTTGCTTAATACAAAATCTTCCACCGTACCTCGTCTTTTTATGAGTCTTTTTTAGTAAATTATTTGTTTCAAAAAAAGTTTACTCATCCATTCGATCCGAACTTTCGTCGGTATCCGAGTCCGTATTTTCTGTTTTTTGAGGTCTGACCTTTTCTATTTTGGCCGAAGGAAATACGGCAAGAATATCGGCAACCAATCCGGTCTTTTTTAAAGAATCCAAAAGTCTGTTCTCTTTTTCAATTTTTTCTTCCTTAACGGTCTTGGAATTATTTTCACGCCCCTCCCGAACGATCCAATTAACTCCGGTTTCCCGCATTAAGAATTTAGATAAATCCGCCCCTAAAAAACGGGGAGCCTCATCCGTAAAAGAGCACGTTAAAACACCGTCGGAAATATCAATCGGCCGAACATAATTTTCCACATTAAAAGCCAATAATCGTTCTCCTTTTGAACGAGCCAATCGAATAATGTCTGTCAAAGAAGTTAATTTTATATCCTTTTTCTTTTCATTCACCGATTCTTGAGTGGTGTCAATCAAAGACGGTGATGCGATATTTGTCGGGGGCTGAGAAGGATGATCAACCGCACGTGCTTCTCCTCGAGAAGGCAAAACGGGTCTAGGTGTTTGATCCGCTAAACCGTTTTTTTTTATGTCTTCTATCACTTGAAGAGGGGATGGCAAATCGGATAAATACGCCAAACGGATCAAAACCATTTCCAGTGTTTTAAGGGGATTATCGGCACTTTTAACCTCTGCCAACCCCTTCAATAAAACCTGCCAAGCACCGGTTAAAGAAGACATCGTCAAGCGTCCGGCCATATCCAATCCTCGTGTTCTCTCTGCCTCCGGAATAGTAATGTCACGAGATAATTCGGGGACGATTTTAATACGAGTCAACCAATGCGTCAACTCCAATAAATCCTGCACCAACACCAACGGATCCGCTCCGCATTCATACTGAGCCTCTAAAAGAGATAAAGCAGAGACCATATCTCCTTTCATCAAGGCTTCATATAAATCAAATAAAGCCGTTCGATCCGCCAATCCCAACATTTGACGAACCCCATCAACGGTTAAATGCCCGTCAAACTGTGTCAAAGCCTGATCCAATAATGAAAGCGAATCTCTGACAGACCCGTCTCCGGCTCTTGCGATCAATTTTAATGCGTCCGGCTCCGCCTCGGCCTTTTCACAAGCACAAATATGTGCCAAATGATTTTGAAGAGTCGTTTCACTCAACCGTTTTAAATCAAATCTCTGACACCGAGACAGAATTGTTATCGGAACTTTTCTGATCTCTGTTGTCGCAAAAATAAACTTTACTCTTTCAGGAGGCTCCTCAAGTGTTTTCAATAAGGCATTGAAGGCTTGCTTGGAAAGCATATGAACTTCATCAATAATATAAATTTTAAACCGAGCCGAAACCGGATTATATTTAGCCCCTTCAATAATTTCTCGTACATTGTCTACACCGGTATTACTGGCAGCATCAATTTCGATCACGTCAATATGAGAATCATTGGCAATATCAATACAATGTTGACACTGTCCGCACGGATTAGGGGTCATCCCCCCCTTGCCATCCGGACCGATACAATTCAAGCCTTTGGCAATAATACGAGCAGAGCTTGTTTTTCCAACACCGCGAATGCCCGTCAACATATAGGCATGAGCTAACCTGTTCATAGCAATTGCATTGCTGATTGTTTGAACCAAAGCCTCTTGTCCCACCAAATCCGCAAAAACCTGCGGTCTGTATTTTCGAGCTAAAACCTGTGAAGAAGAACTCATTTTTTCCTATTTTCCTTTTTGTCATTTATACACGATACTTTGTCAAAAGTCAATTATTGTTTTAATTCACGAATACCAAATATTTCATTTCAAAAAACATTTATCTACCCCTATCAGATAACTTGACTTTTCGACTCAAATCATCTATTCTCAAGAATGGAAGGTCACGGACGTTGATATCGGACAGCGGGTCAGGTTCGGAAGAAAGCATCCCATCTGATAAAAACGGGTCGTTGACCTTCCACTTTATCGTGTCGTTTATTTATTCGTTTTCAAAATTAAAATTTAAATTCTCCTGTTTTATTTTCTGCTTTTTTGGATATTTAGCTTGAATTCAACGTGAATTTTTGGTATATTTTTTCATCTTTAAATCCAATCAAAATACGCGGAGGAATATATGAATTTATTACAATTGGTCAAGCAAAAAGTTCAAGATGCTTTCACAAAAGTCGGCTTTCCGGAAGCACAAACGCTTGTTCGTCTCTCCGATCGACCGGATATCAGTGACTACCAGTCCAACGGTGCATTACCGCTTGCCAAAACTTTACGCCAACCTCCTCGTGAAATTGCCGCAAAAGTAGCATCCGTGTTAAAAGAAGATCCTTTTTTCCAAGCCGTGACGGTTGACGGTCCCGGATTTATTAACCTCAAGATTTCCGATAATGAACTCGGGGCAAATGCTTTTCGAATTTTGTCTGAATCTCACGGGGGCTACGAACGTCCCGATACACCCAAAAAAATCGTGATTGATTATGGGGGGCCCAATATTGCAAAAGCTCTTCATGTAGGTCACTTAAGACCGGCCGTTATCGGTGATTCCATTAAGCGACTTTGCCGATTTGTCGGAGATGAAGTGATCGGTGATGTTCATCTCGGAGACTGGGGACTTCCGATGGGCTTACTGATTGCCATCATTCAAGAAAGGAATCCGACTTTGCCCTTTTTTGATCCGAATTTTAAAGGAGAGTACCCAAAAGAAGCTCCCTTTACCTCCAAAGATTTAGAAACGCTCTATCCTTTGGCAAGCCAACGATCTAAAACAGATGAGACCTTTTTAAACAAAGCCAAGGAATGTACTCGAAAATTACAAGAGGGAGACAGAGGATATCGAGCCCTCTGGGAACACTTTATTAAAATATCCGTATCCGATATTCAAAAAATTTATCAAGAACTCGATGTCCATTTTGACTTATGGTGGGGAGAAAGTCACGTTCACGACCGGTTACAACAAATGATACACCGCCTTCAAAAAGACGGAACGATCATTTCCGATAACGGTGCCGAAATCATTCCTCTCGGGAAATCAAAAAATGGAAACGATCTCCCCCCGTTAATTATGGTTAAATCAGACGGTGCCGTTATGTATGGAGCCACGGATTTGGCAACAATTGAAGAACGGGTTGATGAATTTCATCCGGATTATATCTTATATGTTGTTGATGCTCGCCAAGGTCTTCATTTTGAACAGGTTTTTTCGGGTGCGGAGAAAATCGGATTAGCTCAAAAAACTCATTGTGAACATTTGGGTTTCGGAACAATTAACGGCAAAGATAACAAACCCTTTAAAACAAGAGACGGCGGGGTTATGACTCTGCGTATGCTTATTGATTTAGCAACACAATCGGCACGTCAAAAAATGGAGTCCGGCGAGATGGGTCGAGATTTATCCGAATCTGAAAAAGATCAAATTTCGCAGATTGTCGGCATTTCTGCTTTAAAATTCGCCGATTTAATGAACGAGCGCATGAAAAATTATATTTTTGATGAAGATAAGCTCACCGGCACGGAAGGGAAAACGGGACCCTATATTTTATATGCTCTTGTTCGGATGCGCTCCGTTTTGGAAAAAATGGGTGTTTCCGCCACAATAGAAGAAAATGATCTTGTCACCATCACCCATCCGACAGAACGCCAATTGTTATTAAGGCTTTATGCTTTACCGGATTCTGTTCAAACAGCTTATGATAACAGAGCTCCGCATGTCATCTGTGACTATTTGTTCAAACTAGCGCAAGATTTTAATTCATTTTATCATGACTGTCCCATCAAGACAGCTACACCGGATATTCAAAAATCTCGATTAGCTCTGACAAAGTATGCTCTGCACATCGGTTTATTGATGAGTGATATTTTGGGTCTTAAAATTCCGAATAAAATGTAATTTAAAAAAAGAATACGTCGTCGCGTTGAAAGAGCCCGATATGAACGATACACCGTTCCGTACATTTAAAAAGCATAACTCCGTCAAGGATAAACTCTTTCGTTTTTCATCCGGAATACTTTGGCAAGTTCCATGGCTTTCCTGTCTATACGGAATCGGATATTATATTCAAAAGAAATTACCGGATTATCTTAATATATATTTTGATCTCTCAACAGCTCAACGCATATCCAGAGCCTTACAAATACGAGTTAATGTACTTCAAGATACACTTTCTCTTTCCAACCCTTTTAATATCGGAGAATATGTATCTGCTCTGACAGCCAGTTCTTTCGCAAAAGCAAAAGAAAGTACTCTTGAAAAAACAATAGAATTTTTAATCGGGTTTTATGAGGGCATATTTCATTTTATCTTTATATGCGCCGTTATATATGCGTTTTTCCGCATTTTAAGACACTATCATGAACGGACTCTCGAAAATAATATTGCCAATAAGGTCGTCCAAAAATTAATTCCGATTTTAAAAGAAATTCATCATCAAAAAGAGAACCAGTCATAACATTTTCAAACACCCAGATATTATTTTCGGCAGAAACCGGCTCTAAAAAATATTTCTTAAAAAGATCTAATATTTTTCAAGTTTATTTTTCCAGTCACTTCTGCTTTTGGACAAATCTAGAGGGTTCTAAAGAGGTTGAAAATATTTTTTTATATCACCTCTCTTAGAAACAGATAAAAATACATCTAAAAAGCATTTTAACTTATTAACATATAAATAATCCGACAAAGGGAAGAATTATTTGCTCTTTATTCCAAAAAATCTATTTTAAGACACAATAGTTCCCATCGAGTTTTCGCTGATCGGCACATTCGTAGCAAGCGTCCGTCATGCCTGAGACGGGAACCCTCGTTTCGGTATCACACGGATAGCACTTGTTATCCGATCCCCTGAGCGGTGCATCACCGGAACATTTCGGAACACAATATAAATTATATAAATTCCGTGTATCAGGGCATTGTTCACAACCGGTATGAAGGACTCTATCCACACTGATATTTTTTTCTTCATCACACGAATAACATTTTCCATCTTTTCCTGTAAAGGTTCCTTCTCCGCAAGGAAGAGAACAAGAATAGCTCCAATACCCATTAGAAACACGATTAGGACAAGCTTCTGAACAATAAGCTACTGTTCCTAAATAAATGGGTTCTGGGTGAGTACAAGAATAACAAATACCGTCACTTCCTTTAATTTCCCCTTCCGCACAACTTAAAATACAATAATTCCCTGATAAAAGTCGGTTTGAACACCGTTCACAACCGGAATGAAGGACTCTATCCACACTGATATTTTTTTCTTCATCACACGAATAACATTTTCCATCTTTTCCTGTAAAGGTTCCTTCTCCGCAAGGAAGAGAACAAGAATAGCTCCAATACCCATTAGAAACACGATTGGGGCAAGCTTCTGAACAATAGAATGATATTCCTAAATCGATGGGATCTGGATAAGTACAAGAATAACATTTCCCATCATTTCCTCTAAATTCATTTTTAGGACAATCTAAAATACAGTAACTCCCATACTGTGTACGACTTTTACATTGTTCACAACCCATATACTGAACCCTATCAACATTAATACTTTTTTTCTCATCACACGAATAACATTTCCCATCCGTACCTGTAAAGGTTCCATTCTCACAAGATATGGAACAGAAATACTTTAACCCTCCGTTAAGTAAACGGTTAGGACATATATTTTTACAAAAATCTTCCCTATCTTCTACTTTAGAAATATACCTCAAATCTATAGGATTTTCCTCCTCACACGCATAACACTTCCCATCATTTCCCCGAAGCGGCTTATCCTCCGGACACGGGATCACGCACTGAGTTTCAGAAGTGCTCTTTTCCCA
>CALXPF010000028.1 GCA_944390205.1 uncultured Alphaproteobacteria bacterium | reverse complement strand
GAGAGCGTCTGCTCCGATAGATCCTTCCCCAATTTTTTTTTTTCTATCTTTATGGCTATTAAAGGGGGACAGGCTGTCATTCAGATGAATGGCCTTAAGACGATTAAGGCCGATTATCTTATCAAATTCTTCTAATACGCCTTCTAAATTGGAAACAATATCATATCCGGCCGAATAAACGTGACAGGTATCCAGACAAACACCGATATGTTCCGGCCTTTGAATGCGATTGATAATTTCTTTAATTTCTTCAAAGCGAGAGCCGATTTCACTTCCTTTTCCGGACATGGTTTCTAAGAGAAGAGTTGTTGATTGTTCCGGTTTTATAATTCGATTTAATATTTCCGTAATAAGGGAAATACCTTTTTCAATTCCTTGCCCGACATGAGATCCGGGATGGAAATTATAGAGCTGGTTTTTAGCAATTTGTTCCATTCTACTCAAATCTTCTTGAAGTGTTTGTTCGGCGAAAGATCTGGTTTGTGGATTTTCTGCCGCCGGATTGATTGTGTAGGGAGCATGAGCTAAGCAGATAGAAATATCGTGTTTTTGACAAGTGGAACGAAATTGAATTAAATCGTTGCTATCCAGCTCCTTTGCCGTTCCGCCTCGGGGATTCCTTGTAAAAAATTGAAAGGTATTTGCCCCTATGGATAATGCTTCTTGAGCAATGTGTTCAAAGCCTTTTGAAATAGAAAGATGAGCGCCTATGATTAACATGATATCTCCTTAGTTTTGTTCTAAAAAAAGTAAAAATTTTTTTATTTCCAATCCACCGGCATAACCTGTTAGTTTTCCTGATTTTCCAATCACACGGTGACAAGGAATAACGATCGGAAGCGGATTAAAATGATTGGCCCTTCCAACGGCACGACAGGCGTTTTTATGGCCTATGGAAAAGGCTATTTCCTGATATGTTCTTGTTTGCCCGTATGGAATTGTTTGTAAACTATCCAAAACTTTTTTTTCAAAGGAAGAAACAGCCGGATTAAGAGGTAAATCAAACTGTTTGAGAGATTTGTTAAAGTAGGCGTTCAGTTGTTGAGCCGTTTCATACAAAAGAGGTGTTTGTATTTTTTCTTCTTCCTTTTGAGTGATTTTTCTGAAACAAATTTTTATAAGTTGTTCATTCTTTTCTATAAGCGTTAAATTTCCAAAGGGAGCAGAGTAAAAAAAATAAGGCATTATACGCGCTCCTTTTTATCTGTTTTTTTGATTCGTTTTTTAGGCAAATATTTCTGAAGTCGATTCAAAAATAAGTTTTTTTCCTGATGATCAGGCCACAACCCCTTTTGAATACAGGCTTGTTTAACAAAGGTGTTTTCGTTTTCTTGAATAATTTCAATTCTAAAGGTTCTGATACATTCCCATTTGTCTACCGGATATTTAAGATTCCACTCTTCCATCAATTCTTTTTTTTTAGGTGAGAGGGTGAAAAATGGGGCATAGGTATCATTAAAATACAAATAACTTCTGGCAATAATTCCTCGTGCTATTTGAGGAGGTTCAATGGTTTCGTTTTCAAGTTTAAAATGACATGATCCAAAATAGGAGGGAACAATCTCTGATAAATGACCAAAGTCCATATTTTCACGAATGGCGTTGATAGAGCCGATCGCCGGATATAAATTATAAAGATCAGTTTGCATTTTCCTATATAAGGGATCAGCTTTTTCAGCACATCTTCGTCCTTTGTACTTTTTTTTATTTCTTGTGACGCATAGCGGATGGCCCTCTGTCCAAGCAGAGAATGATTTTCCGAAATTTTCTGCGGGTACAATATGTTCCACTTCAACACGCTCGGAACGATCGGCCAGAGCCGCCATATTAAATCCTTTAGGAGGTATAATTTTCCTATCGTCATTAAAATCCGCTTGACAATAAACTGTTTTTTTATAATCAAAATAAACCTCATCCAAGAGTAAATTTTTAGCTCTTGTAAAGGAATTTTTGGGATTAAAGTTATCTTGAGCATATCCGATAAAAGGAGAAAAGAGGAGTAAGAAAAAAAGAAAAAATATTTTAAAAAACATATTTGTTCCTCGTATTATTGTAGGCTATATATTGTTAAATTGGTGTAAATAAGTCTCTTCATGAGCAACATCCAATTTTATTCAAGTGATCACAAGGAATTTTAACAGATCCGGAAAAGATGCGAACTAAAAGCATTTTCTTTTTTTTAACTGTTTCATTTTAAGTATTATTTTTATTGACATATTTTTTTATAGATGTATTCGATTTGAGATCGTGGTGCCCAATCCAAATAGATATTGTTATCATAAAGATAAGCAATTTTATCGCAGAGAAATCCCGTCTCACAAAGGTGTAAGGGTACTTTCGAATGAATGCATAAATTCATTGAAATAATTTTTCGGTTTTCAAACATGTTCATATAACGGCTTCTCGGATAATCGTGATGAAAGCGGATAGCAATAAGCGGGATACTGATAAAGCCGATTTTCCCACCATTCATCAGGATTTGAGACCAATAATCATAATCTTCCGTTGTTTTAAAATGAGCTTTATAAGAAATACGATGTTGATCAACAAACGATTTTCGAACGGTGTTTCCGGAATTGCTGACAACATTATCTTGAAGCATCAAAATAATTGGGAAAAAAGGAAGAACTTTTTCTTTTGGTTTTAGGTTTTTGTCCAATAAAACCCTTTCGGTATAGACTGCGGCAAGAGAGGGATCATGCTCCAATACATAGACTGACTTTTCCAACAGATCTTTGAACATTTGATCATCGCTGTCCATAATTGTTAAATATTTTCCGCGTGCCTCTTTTTGGAGCTTGTTTCTGGAGAAGGGGATTCCTTTGTTTGTTTCATTTTTTAAAATTTTAATGCGAGAGTCCTTTTTTGCGTAATTTTGGAGAACTTGAAGTGTTCCATCCGTTGACCCATCATCTAAAATTAAGAACTCAAAATCGGTATATGTCTGATTTAAAACACTTTCAATCGCATAAGGAACTAACTTCTCTCGATTGTAAACGGGCATCACCACAGATACGATCGGACGAGCGGGAATATTCAAAAAGATTAAAAAGATGATGATTGATACAAGAATAAGAATAACAACATAGGAAAGTAGATTTTTAAATTTATCCATATTGATAACCAACTCACCAGTTGATTCGAATGACGTATGCGAATCAAATAAAGAAACATAACCACATAAAAAATGGCGGATGGGGTGAGATTCGAACTCACGGTGGAGTTACCCCCACGCCGGTTTTCAAGACCGGAGCCTTAAACCACTCGACCACCCATCCATATTCACTGAAATTCCCGAAAATATCTATTTGTTTGATTGACAGGAACTGATGTTTATCGTACAATAAAAAAAATAAAAAATCAAGATGTTTTTTTAAAAAGAAAAAATTATCTGTGTGCGAGGCGTAAATGAGACAAAAATCAAGGCAATTTTATTGGATTATTTCTCTTTTTTTGAGCGTCTTTTTTATATCGCTTGAAGCATTTTCGAATATACCTGCCTCTCAAGAAAACGACAATTCTATCCAAATTTCCGAAAGTTTTAATCATTTTAAAGAAGAAATTCGGAGCAGGGCTATAGAAAATGGTGTTTCTGCCTCTTTTTTAGATAAAGTTATTCCGCAAATGGAGTTATTACACAGCGTTAAGAAGGCTGATCGGGAGCAGTCGGAGTTTTTACTGACTTTTTGGGATTATACGGACAGAACCATTTCTCCTTATCGAATCCAAAAAGGCAAAGAGATGATGCGGGTGCATCGTGTTCTGTTGGATAAAATATCAAAAAAGTATAAAGTTCCCAAGCACTACCTTATTGCCTTTTGGGGATTGGAGACAAATTACGGACAATTTAAAGGAAATGTAGATACCCTAAATGCACTGGTGACTTTAGCTTATGATCAAAGACGGCGATCGTTTTTTACGAGAGAATTGTTAACATTTTTAAAAATTATGGAACAAGAACAAATGTCTTCGATCAAAGGATCTTGGGCAGGTGCTTTTGGGAATTTTCAGTTTATGCCGACAACATTTGAAGCGTATGCGGTCGATGAAGATCAAGATGGGAAAAAAGATATCATAAATTCATTACCGGATTCATTTGCTTCGGCTGCCAATTATCTCTCAAAAATGGGGTGGAAAGAGGGGGAAAAATGGGGGCGAGAAGTCCGTTTGACAAAGCCGTTGGATTGGAACAAAATCTCTCATGATAAACCACACACAATTTCAGAATGGTCTAAAATGGGAGTTCAACCGGCAGATGGAACAAAGTGGAAGAAGAATTCCCTTATGATGCAAGCGAGTTTAATACTCCCGATGGGAATTAACGGCCCTGCTTTTTTAACGTATTCTAATTTCAACGTTATTATGCGTTGGAACAGATCCTACTTATATGCTCTTTCGGTCGGTATTTTGGCAGATCAAATCGGATATAAAAATGCAAGAGGAATTATTCATCGGAAACGTCATAAACCTCTTTCAAGAACAGAGGTCAAAGAGATTCAATCTCTTTTAAAAAAACGGGGGTTCTATCAAGGAGAAATCGATGGAATTATTGGTTCCGGTACGCGCAAATCCATTCAACGATTTCAACGTGAAAACAAATTGCCGGAAGATGGTCATGCTGATAATTATTTATTAGAAAAATTAAGGAGTTATAATAAATGATTAAAGTTTATGTTTATTTGTTTTTAAGCGTTTTAATTCTTTCGGGATGTACGGATAACGGTGTCTTGTTTCGCTCTTCCGGATATGATGTTCAAAAGGAAACGGGAATTTATAAAATAGGGCAACCGTATCAAATTAAGGGGGTCACTTATACGCCTCAAGAGGATTACTCTTATTCTGAAAGTGGAATGGCTTCGTGGTATGTTGGAGATTCAAATCATTCTATCACGGCGAATGGAGAAAAATATGATCCGAATTTAATGACAGCTATGCACAAGACTCTTCCGTTACCGAGTCTTGTCCGCATTACCAATTTAGAGAATAATAATACGGCTATTGTCCGAGTGAATGATCGGGGCCCGTTTGTTAATAATCGATTGATGGATGTATCTCAAAAGGCGGCAGAGGCTCTTGAATTTACGGTGACGGGAACAACCATGATCAGGGTTGATATTTTACCGGAAGAAAGTAGACGTATGAAAGAAAAGCTTTTAAGACAGAATAAGGTTGATACTTCTGATTCTCAACCCCATACCCCATTAAATCTTAATGCTGACTTGAGCCAACCATTATATCTCCCAAGTGCTTCCCATCAAATTTTGTATGATGGGAAAACAACAGATCTGGGAGAGCCAGTTGTTTTAGAAGAAGAATTAAAACCTATCGATTTAACGCAGGAAACACAAAATATGTCTATTGATAAAAAGGATGTTGACGTGAATGCAGAATCATCTACTTCCAATTTACAAGTATTGGAAGATCCTGTTGTAAAAAATGATATTGACAGTTTGAAAAAGAATATATCTCAGCCGATTTCAGAAATGAAATTAAATAAAAATCAGACTACTATGAGTTCTTCTTTATCATCTGCCGAACAACTGATTGTCTCTGCTCAAAAAATTTCTTCTCGATCTGACAAAATAAAAGATGATATTACTGAAGAAAAAATTTCAAAACCCGTTTTTTATATTCAAGCGGGAGCATTTACGAATTTACAAAATGCCGATCTTTTCTCCAAAGAATTGCAATCATATGGGAAAGTCGGCGTGTATCCGAAACAGATCGGAAGCAGAAATTTTCATCGCGTTTTAATTGGACCTTTTGAAACAAGAGAGGATGCGAATCAAACGCTTGACAAACTAGACAGGGAAGGATATTCTGATTTCAAAATTATTTTGGAAGAAAAGGAAAAAAATGATGAATAGATATTTTTTGCTCTCAACAATAACCGGTCTTTGCCTGTGCACATTTACGGCAAACGCTTTCGAAACGACGGCGAAAAATGCATTCTTGATTGATGCAAATACGGGCTATGTTATGTTAAACAAAGAGGGGGATGTTCCCATGCCGCCTGCTTCTATGAGCAAGTTGATGACAGCCTATATGATTTTTGATCAATTAAAAGAAGGCAAAATCACGTTGGATACGGAATTTACGGTTTCGGAGAATGCTTGGCGGAAGGGCGGGGCTGCCAGTGGAAGTTCCACTATGTTTTTGAAACCAAATCATAAAGTAAAAGTAAGAGATTTATTAAGAGGAATTATTGTTCAATCCGGTAATGATGCGTGTATTGTGGCAGCTGAAAATTTAAGCGGAACGGAAGATGTTTTTGCCGCTTTAATGACGGCTCAAGCTAAAAAACTAGGTTTGAAGAACGCAACATTTAGGAACTCTACCGGCTTGCCGGATCCGGATCATAAAATGAGTGCCAGAGATCTCGCATTGTTAGCTCAAGCACTTATTCGGGATTTTCCTGAATATTATCCCATTTATTCCGAAAAAACATTCACATATAACGGTATTAAACAAGGGAACAGAAATCCGCTTTTATACGATGTCGTCGGTGCTGACGGATTAAAAACAGGACACACCAATGTTTCCGGATACGGATTAACCGGATCGGTTAAAACACAAGACGGCAGACGGTTGATTATGGTTATTAACGGTCTTAAAACCATGAGGGACAGAAGTCAGGAATCAAAGCGAATCATGAGTTGGGGATTGGCTTCTTTTGAAAATGTTAAACCCTTTAAGAAGGGACAGAAGGTTGAAGATATTCCGGTTTGGTTGGGTGAACAAAAAACAGTTTCGGCAATAGTTCCCGAAACAATTTTTGTGACTATTCCGCGCGGACAAGAAAATATTATTGAAGCTAAAATAAAATATGAATCTCCCTTGACGGCTCCGGTTTTAAAAGGACAAAAAGTAGGAACATTAACAGTTAAAACGGACGAGCAACAAGTTAAGACGGTTGATCTTTTAGCCTCCGATTCTGTTGAAAAAGTGGGATACTTCGGAAAATTAAAGGCAGTTGTGCTCAGTTGGTTTGGGAAATAAGAAATGGAAGCCGGATTTTTCATTACATTTGAAGGCGGAGAGGGATCAGGTAAATCCACTCAAATAAAATTGCTCGAAAAATGGTTTGAAAGAAAAGGAATAAATACGCTTATTACAAGAGAACCCGGCGGAAGTGTCGGTGGCGAGGAGATTCGCTCTTTACTCTTAAGAGGAGGGACGGATCGTTGGGATCAATTAACGGAGATTCTTTTGTTTTCGGCAGCCAGAAGAGATCATCTGACAAAAAAAATATGGCCGGCTTTGAATGAGGGAAAAGTTGTTATCAGTGATCGGTTTGCGGATAGCACCTATGCTTATCAAGGATTTGGCTATGGAAAAGATCAAAACATGATCCAAATCGTAGATCAGTTATACACCATGATTGCCGGAACGTTTAAACCCAATTTAACCATTGTATTGGATATTGATCCTCAAATCGGTTTGAGGCGAAGTATCAATCGAGCAGGAAATGATGAACAGCGATTTGAAGAAATGGACTTGCAATTTCATCGAAATTTAAGAGAGGCGTATTTAAGTTTAGCCTTACGAGAAAAGGATCGATGCGTGGTTATTGATGGGAATCAAACTCCCGATAAAGTTCATACGGACATTTTAAAAATTCTGGAAGAAAGGTTTAAATGTTAACTCCTGAACAGCAACTTTCCATGGCGATCAAAAAAGGAAGAATTGCCGGTTCATGGCTAATTTGCGGTCCCTTTGGTGTTGGAAAAAGGAGATTAGCTACTCGCTTTTCTTCTTTTTTGATGACAGGAGATTGGGATAAAGAGCTTTCTTTTCATTCAAACATTAAGTGGGTGAGATGCGGTTTAACGGATGAGGCCAAAAAAGAGATACAAAAAATGATTTTGGCCGGAAAATCAGTTGAAGAAAACGATAAAACCAAGGCTCGAAAAAAAGAAATTACGGTAGATGAAATTAGACAGGGCTTGCAGTTTTTATCCCTAAAGCCGGGATTTTCGGAATATAAAATATTGATCATTGATCTGGCGGATGATATGAATGAAAATGCCGCTAATGCACTGTTGAAAGTTTTGGAAGAACCACCGGAGCAAAGCGTTATTTTTTTATTATGTCAAAATACCGGAAAAATTTTACCGACCATTCGTTCCAGATGTCGTCAAATTATTTTAAAACCGCTTTCTCATGAAAAACTTGTTCAATGGGTGAGGGACAATTTACCGGAATGTCAAGATCCGGAATTACTTGCCGATTTATCGGACGGATCCATCGGAATGGCTCAAAAAATTTACGATCAAAACGGGGCTTTATTATATCAAAAGATTAAATCTTTTATAAAACCTCTGGTAAAAATTGATATAGAAGGGTTGAATGTGTTTTTGGATTCTCTTTTAAAAGAAGAGGGGCAGTATCAATTATGTTGTTTTTTTCTGTTAAAATATCTGTCCGACAAGGCAAAAGAGGAAGCTCTAAAAAACAGTTTTATCGCTTTATCTTATTTGGATTTATATGAAACGGTTCAGTCCGAAATAAATACAATAGACGCACTTAACCTGGATCGAAAACAGGTATTGATGAATCTTTTTTTCAAAATCAGTGACGGAGTGAGGAATGATTGATAGTCATTGTCATTTAGGAATCGATGATTACAAAGAAGATATTGAAGGGGCTCTTAATCGAGCAAGGCAAGCAAACGTATCTCATATTTTAACAGTGGCTTGTTCTTATGATCAAATACCGGATCTGGAAAAAATGCTAGAATATCCGGATGTTTATGGTGCTTTCGGAATACATCCCGAATATGCGGAGAAGTATCAACCTCAACAAAAACTTGAGCTTTTTTTCCAAAATCCCAAAATTGTGGCGTTAGGTGAAATCGGATTAGATTTCCACTATATGCCCGAGACAAAAGATCTTCAAAAAAAAGTTTTTATTCAACAACTGGAACAGGCCATTAATTTAAAGAAACCGGTTATTATTCATACCAGAGAAGCAGAGGAAGAGACGATTCAAATTTTAAAAGACATTTCTTCTCAAGGGGAACGATTAGAGGGGGTTATGCACTGCTTTACCGGAAGTCAAAAATTGGCGGAGGCTGCATTAAGTTTAGGTTTTTATATTTCTGCTTCCGGTGTTATTACATTCAAGAATGCCTCAGATTTAAGAGATGTTTTTAAATGTATTCCGCCGGATCGATTGCTCATAGAGACGGATTCCCCTTATTTGGCACCGGTTCCCTTGAGAGGCAAACGAAACGAACCGTCTTTTTTACCTAAAATTTTAGAGACTTTAGCCCGGATTAAAGGTGTTGAACCATTTGATCTTTCAAAAATAACCACAGATAATTTTAATAGATTGTTTTTAAAGAGGAATAATAATGAAAATTAAAATATTGGGGTGTGGTCCGTCTTACGGGATGCCATCATTATCAAGGGGATTTGGGTCATGTGATCCCGTTAATCCCAAAAATACTCGAACACGTTCTTCTTTGTTATTGGAGACCGGAAAAACAAATATTTTATTTGACAGTGATCCCGAAATACGCCTTCAGTTGTTAAGAGCCGGTCGTCCGAACATAGACGCCGTTATTTATACCCATGCTCATTATGATCATATGGGAGGCGCGGATGATTTGAGAGCTTTTTTAAACGAGCATCATTTGAGGCTTCCGGTTTATTTAACCGACCATGATGAACATCATTTTAAAGAGCAAATGCAATATTTAATCAAGCCCTCAGAGGCTCAGTCAGATAAACCGACGTTTGTGTTGCATAAAATCAATGCATATGAACCCTTTACCATCAATGGAGATGTTCAAATTATGCCTATTTTACAATATCATGGAGAAGATTTATCCATGGGATATCGAATAGGTGATTTTGCATATTCGACTGATGTAAAAAGGATGGATCCCAAAGGGTTTGAATTATTAAAAGGAATTAAAACGTGGGTTTTAGGTGTTGTGACGACGCAGGAGAATAATAAGCACATTCATTTGGAAGAAGCTTTAAGATGGATTGATCTGATCAAGCCTACTCAAGTTTATTTAACGCATATGGGGGCTCGAATGGATTATGAAACATTGTGTAATCAGTTGCCGTTATATATCAGACCCGCATATGACGGAATGGAGATAGAGCTTTAGATTTTTGTAAAAAGGAAGGAAGAATAATGGATATTTATTTGCTCTTTGGACCACCCGGATCAGGGAAGGGAAGCCTAGGAAAATTATTACCAAAGGGGTCTCACCTTTCAATAGGGAGTTTATTAAGAGAACAGAATATTGATTGTTCAAACGGAAAATTGGTTTCGGATGAATATATCAATTCTCTGGTATTGAAATATTTAAAACAAAATAGCCAAAAGGAATTTTTGGTGTTGGACGGGTACCCGCGAACCGAATCTCAAGCCATTTTTTTAAAGAAATATTTCCAAGATCGAATAAAAACGTTTATCCATTTGTCTTGTTCCGATGAGGAAGTTATTGATCGGGTCTGTTTTAGAGAAACATGCAATTGCGGGTGTTCTTATCATCCTCGCTTAAAACCTTCCAAAAGGGTTGGTATTTGTGATGCTTGCGGATCAATGTTAAAAAAAAGATCGGATGACACAAAAGAAATTATTCAAGAGCGATTGTCGGTCTATAAAAAGGAAAAGAATAAGATTTTGCGACATTTTCAAGATAAATACGTCGATGTGTCGGTTGAGCGTGATTTTAAAGAAAGTTTAAAGAAAATTGCTCAATTTATCTTATCCGGAAATGAAAACTATATTAAGGATATTCGTAATTTTCCAATTGGTCGTGATCAGATCAAGCAATTTGGACGAGAATAATTCAAATCAAAATTATTTGGTAATCTAAAGAGAATAGACAAGGTGTTTTCAGCGACCTTGTCGTGTCAATATTGGTCTTGAGAGATTTTTTGAGCCCAAAATCGCTCTTATTTTAAGTATAAACACAAAAAAGCATTAAAAATCAACTAATTAAGAGGATATTTCCGCAAATATGCCTTCGATTAAACGGATATAAAGAAAGAAAGGTGTATCTCTCTAGGATTATGAGAAAAAAAGTCCTGAGATTGTGTGTGTTTTAGAAAAAAAATAGATTTTTCTCATAAAATTTAAATATGATATTTCTATGATAAAATAAATGATAATATAAAAATAATATAAAATCAAAATATTGTTAATCATATTAAAAATAAAACTTTATTTGGATAAAACAGAAAAGAAAGTTCCCCCGTTTAAAATGATCTATTACTATACATAATATAAATTATGCGACAATTATATATTATAAGAAATACACTTTCCTATTTAAAATCATAATGTTATAAAATATGTGGATAACTTTGTGAATAAATAAAAATCTCTTTAAAGGAGTCCTTGAAGCTTTGCCGAATTTAACTGAAAATATGTTTAAAAACTCTTTTTTATGAGCTTTTTATCTGATATTTTATTTATAAAAACAATATTTATTATTTTATTTCATATTATTATTTCTTTTTGTTGATCCATTAAAATAAGGGTGTTTTGGCTTTATTTTCTATGGGACGCGATTTGAGATGCTTTTTTTTGAAGCAACGTTCCGTCCCTCCTCTCTTTTTTATCATGATCTTTCGGATCCTGCTTTAAGAGCCCGTGTGAAAATAAAACAAAATTTCGGAGAGAATATCCTCCGGAAGTACCTTTTTTAAGGCAGAAATCCCTCAAAATCGGTCTTAATTTGATAAAAATAATTATAAATTGCTTTATATTTCAATAAATTATTTTGAATTATCCTCAATTTTTAATTACATTCTTGCCATTTTTATCAGAATACGATACTCTCTTTTGCAAAGAAGGACGTGTCAGATGAATAAGTTGAAATTTTTAATGATAGTTTTGTTATGTTGTACCATAGGGTATTTATTTTTTTTAAATACAAATGTCCCTAAACCGGATCCGTTTAATTTTCCGGTAGATTTAGTTTATACATGGGTGGATGGGAATGATCTCATGTGGCAGAAAAAGAAAAATACCTATTTGAAAGATCAATCGAATCTATCTCAAGATTCTGCCGGAGAACACAGATATGCCGATCATGACGAATTAAAATATTCTCTTCGATCGGTTGAAAAAAATATTCCTTGGGTTCGACACATTTATATTATAACCGACTCTCAAAAACCAATCTGGCTCAAAGATCATCCCAAAGTGACGATTATTGATCACAAGGACATATTCCCTCCCGATGCATTACCGACCTTTAATTCTACGGCCATTGAAACGAGATTGCCATTCATTCCGGGACTATCCGAACACTTTTTATTTGCAAATGATGATTATTTTGTTAATTTCCCTTTAGAAAAGAGCTTTTTCTTTGATCAGAAAGGCAATCCGATTGCTGATATTTTTATTTTAGGATTAACCCCTCAAAATAATCTTTATGGTGATTTGATTCAACATACAAACGATGTTGTGTCGACTAAATATCGATTACCGTTTAATGGAAAAGGTCTCGAATTGGGACACAATATAACACCCTATCGTAAATCGTATTATATTGAAAATATGAAAGAGTTTGAGAAAGAGTTTCATGACACGACTTACTCCAAATTTAGATCTAAAAATGAAATGCAACGTGTTGGAATTACACTGATAGATGCCTTAAAACACAGGACATTGCTACGATTTAATAAAATGACACCGCAGGACAGCCCATGCAAATATAATGTGCTTGTTATTGATAATCCGTTTTTTTTAATAGAAATGTATCATCCCTGTTTATTCTGCATTAACGAGCCGGCCAATCGTCCAGATTTTGGAGAGCGATTAAGACGGTTTTTAGAGATGAAGTTTCCTGAAAAATCATCATTTGAAAAATAAAACAGAAAATTTTTTGTAAATTAAGCCTAAAAAGGCAGAATATATTTTAATAAAAACCAAGAAAAAGTTTGTGATATAAAGTACCACTTTCCTATACAAAAAAATACATTTATATAAGAAAATCTTGTGTACTTATAACAAAAAAGAAGAAAAAAACAAAAAGATATTAAGAAAACTCTCCGTCTCGACAAAAAGCTTGATTTTCCGGTGCAAATCGTGTATAAAAAAAGGATCCTTTTGGGGAAGATAAAAAAAATAAATAGGAAGGAGATTAAAATGATGTTTAAGTCTTTATTTTTTAAAAGTAAAAATAAAATAGAATCACAAGAAGATGGGCGATCCATGATAGAGATGCTCGGTGTCCTTGCCATTATCGGTGTGTTATCAATCGGTGGGATTGCCGGCTATACCATGGCGATGAACCGCTATCGCGCAAATGAAATACTGGATGTTGCTGCAAAAGTCTCAGTTATTGCTATGTCAAGCGATAATTGTCTATACGGCGACGATGGATGTGCCTATATGGATGACGTAACGCAAAGTCAGAATGTGGCTGGAGTAAGTGATATGGTTGGTCGTCGTAATGGTTTAGTGGCTATTGATCAATGGCATAATATCAGTGAAGGCACTTACAAGGCTCTCCAGTCGATTGCTGGGAATAAGTTTGTTGGTGGTAGTCTTGAAGGCTCTATTCTTTTAAACTTTGAAATGTATTAGGAAGAATTCTTTAAGATACATATTTTTAAAATCCTAAAAGGCATCCGATAGCTCGGGTGCCTTTTAGACAGGTTCAAGCCCTTCCCTGCCTTTTAAAACAAAAAAAGCCGATTTTGGTAAACCGGCTTTTGAAACGTTTTGGTGGGTGTGACAGAGTAAACAGCAGAAAAATCACCTTTGAATAGGTGATTTTTCCTGTGCAACCAATAAGGGTTATGTTTCGCTTGTGGTAACAAGCGGAACATTTAGCCGGAATTGAGGAACCTGAAAAGACAATTAAAATTGTCTTTTAGACAGGTTCAATCCCTTCCCTGCCTTTTAAAACAAAAAAAGCCGATTTTGGTAAACCGGCTTTTGAAACGCTTTGGTGGGTGTGACAGAGTAAACAGCAGAAAAATCACCTTTGAATAGGTGATTTTTCCTGTGCAACCAATGAGGGTTAATGTCCCGTTTGCGGCAACAAGCGGGACATTTAGCCGGAATTGAGGAACC